>JBIKJV010000369.1:0-3435 GCA_044360755.1 Phycisphaerales bacterium | reverse complement strand
TCAATTTTTCATATAGTCCTGAGTCAGAAGGAAATGTCAGAAACATGCCAAGCAGTGAATCCTCTTGGAAAACAATGGGGTCAAAATGAAAGTGGTCGAGTTGCGCAGATCTTGGAAAATGCGAGACGCTGCGCAGTAAATGCTGCGATCGCAAAAGCACAAGCAACTGTCTGTTGTCCTGTACCCAGACCCAATCAAAATACGCAGTTAGAAAGTGCACGACTTGATGCGAGGATCGCAAACTGTAATCAGATTGATGCTCAGAAAGCATCTCAGATTGCCCAGCAATCTCTTCGTGGAGTTCCCGAAAGTGTTCGGATTCGTCAACGACAACAAGATGTCCTCGATGAATACGCTCCTTATAATAATCCCTCAAGACGATTTGTAGAATATCAGGGACCGATTGTGATTCCTCCTTGTCCCGAGATTCCAACGGAAGATTCAAATGCGAATATCCCGAAGGCTCCTACAAGTTGCGATGCCTTAGCACTCTTAAATACAGGACGACCTTAAGGTATATACAATAAAAAAAAAGGAATGTTCTACGAAGTTCATTTTCAAAATGCTCATATTCTTTGGCGTGTAATACGATCAAGCAATCTTCAAGAAATCTTTGATCATATTCAAAAAGCTAATGCACAATATATTTATATTTCAACCTTTGATAGCTACACAAAGAATCTTCTTTCAATGCGGTGTTTCAAGCCTTCAGAACTACCCAACTTAGATACGTGGAGCCAACTGTTCGTCTAAGAACTTCATCCACGCTTCAGGAGAGCGATCACCCTGATACTCAACCGTCTTTCCTTCAGCAGTTTCCAACAAAAATGTGGGATAGCCCTTGATGGGTTTTCCTTCAGCTTCCTTGGATTGCTTCTCGCATTCAATGGTGCGAACCTTTACGTTCTTACCATTAATTGTCACAAAGCCATTCTTGGCAAACTCTTGGAACATAGGCTTTACAGTTTTGCAGTGAGGGCACCAATCAACATAATACAAAGTAAACATATCAGCACCCATAGAAGAAATAGGACCGGTTGAGTCCGTAAATCCTTCACGCATAGAAATAAAACGAATCGCTAACAGAATAACCACTGTAATACCGAACAAAGCCAACAAACGATTTTTCATACTATACTATTCAGAGATTTCAAACTCTAAACTCGGAGCGTAAGTTCAGAACAGAGGAGAAGTGTCTTATCAGTATCATACCACGAAATACGAGATGCAATCTTTCCTGTTACACCACCTTCCCAAATCGAACTGCTACTGAGATTGTAGATACCCGTAGTGAGGGGACAAGTGACTTGGGTACAGAGTGGATCGGTTGAGGCAGGAAAAGGGATTCCATTCAGAGTGATTTTATATTCAGCAGTGCCATCATTGATGTTTACACTATCGGGGATCTGGTAGTAAAACCAGAGAGTTGTATTGTCACCTACAGCAGGAGGATCAGGAGAGAATCCTTGATCCAGAAGAGTAAACTTGCTTGTTCCAGCACCACAATCCTTGAGAGTGGAAGAAGCAAGTGTAGCAAGAGAAGCAAAGAGAGAGACGAGTAGCCAGCGCATTATGGTTCTATTGACTTCCTCCCTTAAAAATCAACTTCAATTTTTCACCGTGTCGCCTAAATGAACCCGACTAAGTCTTCTTACAATGAAGATTCCCGTCTTTCGAAAGGGACAATGGATAGAGTATGAGCCTCCTCGGGAGGTTCCAGGTGGATGGCAAACGAAACATTCCTTCCAGGCAGCCTCCATTTTTGCAACAGCTCGTTCCAAGGGATATGTACCCAAGGAAGCAGCTTCACTTGCTGAAATGTATATGTTTAAACAACTCTTTCCAGGCATTCAATATGATAGCAAGTTTGAATCTAATCTCGAACGGATTGTTAATCTCGAGGAAACAACATTAGTCCCCATAAAATCAGAAAAAACAGAAACGTGTGAACAAAGAATCCAATAGGACTGGGGCATCCCGAGTCGGAGGCTATTGTTACAAATGACCCTAAGGCTCTCTGCATAAGTTTAAATGTTTCTGGATTCGCAACTAAAAAGAAGACTAACGTTGAATAAAACGAATATTTTGCTTTTAATAAAATATTCGGACGAGGGCTTAGTTGCATTTCACTGTTCTTTGAAGTCTCGGGGGGATTTGAGGGCATTCAAGAGGCTTACTATTAATTTCAATACAATTTACCCAATCACGCAACGCAAGCAAATAGAGTAAAAAGAGAACAGAATATGAAGGAAGATCTTTCTGATTCAATACCTTGTTAAAGGATTGAATCTGAGCAGCAACCTCTTCAGGTTGTCCTTCTAAGAAAATGCTCTCCGCTTCAGCTGCGATTGTTTTCAACGTTTCAATCTCACTTAACTCATTCATATCGTCTACATTCAGTTCGTCAGTTGGCTCCTCCATTTTTCCAGCAGCATACAACAAGGTTTTTTGGATCACTTCTGCTGTTCGAACAGGAATCGATAACTCATTGTATTGATCCAAGGCTTGAGTAAGTTGTGTTTGAAGAGCCTGTCCTTGTTCAGAGTCAAAATACTTAGAGACCAACTGGGACAACGCATTCAAAAAATCACAAAAGTAGGCATTTCTGGACGCCTTAACAGAAAGTGTAGAAGGCACGGTTAAAATCGGCAAACTTAGAATATTTTTAGGAAAGGATACTCCTTCATCGACAACTCGAACAGGAATGAGAGACATAATGCGTCGTTTTAGCTGATCAAAGGGGCTATTCGATCCCACTCCTGCAGATTCAGGAAGAGGAATGCTTGAGACAAGAGTTTGGAGTTCATCCAGGTTTTCTTGATAATCAGCGAGGCGTTGTTCAAGGTCTTGTTTCTCGCTACTGACACGATCCAACTGGGCAGATTTTTCAGTAAGAGTTCGTTGTTCTTCTTTACTTAGGCGATCTTTCTCTTCTAACGAAGCAACTTGACTACGCAGAGTATCAAGTTGTTCTTCTTTTTCCCGAAGTCCACTAATGATTTTATCTTTTTTTGCTGATTCAGTGCGCAAGGATTCGAGTTCACTGCCTACGATTCCAAGTTTACGAATAGCCTCTTCGTGTTGAAGATTCTTTGTTTGCTGTTCCAATACACTTTGCTTCAAACTTCTGATTTGTCCAAGAAATGTTTGAAGTTGCTCTTCAAGTTCCGCTTTTTGTTCACGAATGCGCTCAAGCTCACCATCATCATTTTTTCCTTCAGTTTCATTCTTTTCTTCTGAAACGCCTGTGGTAAGTTCAAGAAGTTTTTGTTGACAATCTTCTTTCTCTTGTTCAAGCGCCGTGATTTTTGATTCCATAGATTCTATGATTCTTGATGCTTGATCGTTTGTTCCCTCATAGTCTTCTACTAAATCAAACAAACTCTTCAAAAGATCGGAAATGCCTTGCTCAAAACTTTTTCCTTCCAATACAAT
>JBIKJV010000213.1:0-3444 GCA_044360755.1 Phycisphaerales bacterium | reverse complement strand
GCGTCGTGCTCTCGGGCGCCACCGCCGATGTCGCGGTCGTGCGGCAGGTGGACGAGGTGCTGGCGCGCATGGCCGCGGTGCCCACGAAGGACGGCCACGTGCGGACCGCGCGCGTCGATCCGTCCAGCCCCGCCGACGCTGCGCGCTACGAGGCGATCTTGGACGCCGTGCAGCAGCGCGACGCCGCTGCGCTGCAGCAGCACGCGGACGCGATCGCGGCGGGCCGTGCGGCGTTCGACCGGCTGGCGCGCACCGCCGCGTCGCAGGCGCCGGCGATCGGCGGCATCATCGACGCGCTGCCGCAGGGGTCGCCGGACCGCACCGAGCTGGAGCCGCTGCGCGCGGCCTTCGCGCAGCTGGCCGCGCAGAAGCGCGCGTTCGACCGGTCGATCGACGAACTGCGCACCGCGACCGACGCACGCCCGTTCCCCGACGAGGCGCGCGCCGCCGCCGCGCTGGCCACGAACCTGAAGCACTGGGGCGAGCAGCTGGCCGGTGTCGCGCGGGCGCTGAAGCAGCGCGCGGCCGAGCCCGTCAACCTGCCCGCCTACGCACAGTGGCTTGACGAGTCGGCGCCCGCCTACGCCGCGCTGGCGCAGGAGCTGCGCACCGCCGAGGACGGCCTGGCGCGCCTGCCCGCGCTGCACGGCGCCGAGGTGGGCGCGGCGCTGGCCGCCGGCGACGCGGCGGTGATCGTCGGACCGGACGGCGTGGCCACCGTGCCCGGCTGGCAGCTGGTGGGCGGCGCGTCGGGCGCGCGCGGCAGCGTGCAGTTCGACCGGCGCTTCCGCGGTGAACAGGCGATCGCGGGCGCGATCCGCGCCATGCGCGCGCGGGCGCAGCCGATCGCGGTCTTCGTGCACGCGGGCGCGCCCAACCTGCTGCGCGCGCAGCCCGACCGCATGGACCTCTCCGCCGCGGCCGACGCGCTGCGCGCCGCGCGCATCGAGCCGCGCGAATGGGTGCCCGGCGCCGGCCCCGAGCCGATCGCCCCCGCGGGCCGCCCGATCGTCTGGGTGGTGCTGCCGCCCGTCGACCGCGACGCGCTGGAGGATTCGCCGCGCGAGCGCGAACTGCTGGCCGCGGCGCGGCGCCTGGTGGCCCGCGGCGAACCGGTCCTGCTTTCGGTGGGTCCCAGCCTGCTGCCCGTCTTGGGCCAGCAGGACCCGTGGGCCGCGCTGGTGCGGGACGCCGGCCTGGCCCCGCAGACGGGGCGCACCGTGCTGGAGGTGGTGCCCACCGGTCCCGGCCGCGCCGAGACGGTGGCCGCGCAGGAGCTGCAGGACGCCACGGGCGACCACCCCGTCGCGCGCGCCGTCGACGGCCAGCGCATCCGCCTGGACCGCCCGGTGCCGATCGAGCTTGCGCCCGGCGGCGCCGCGGTCGCGCTGGCGGCCGTCGAGCCCGCGGCCGAGCGCTGGATCGAGAACGACTGGCGCCGCGACGCGAAGGGTCGCCTGGAGGCGCCGGAATCGAAGCGCTTCGACGCACCCGTCACGGTGGTGGCCGCCGCCGTGCGCGCCGCCGCACCGCCGCGCCGCGAGCAGCGCGTGGTGGTGGTGGGCAGCCCGACGTGGCTCTTCACGGCCGTCGCCGACGCCGCGGACCAGCTTGGCGGCGGGCGCATCGCGCTGCGCAACCCCGGCAACCGCGAACTGCTGGTGAACGCCGTCGCGTGGCTGGCGGGCCAGGACGAATTGGTCGCGGGCTCCGGCGCGGGCCGCGAGGTGGCGCGCCTGCCGCGCCTGCCGCGCGCGGTGCGCGCCGGCGTTGACGTCGCGGTGGCGATCGGCCTGCCGGCGCTGGTCGCGGCGCTGGGCACGATCGTCGTGCTGCGGAGGAGGCTGCGGACGTGAGGACGCGCACGCTGGTTGCCCTGGTGGTCGTGGCCTGCGCGCTGGCAGTGGCGTGGTTCGCGTTGCGCGGCGCGGCCCCGCCGGATGCCGCGGTGGCCGTGCGCGCGCCGCTCTTCGCGGCCGACGAGGTGCCGCTCGAACAGGTCGACCGCGTCGAACTGGTGCGCCCCGGCGCGCCGGCGCTGGTGTTCGTGCGAGACGGCGCGGGCTGGACGCAGGCGCAGCCGTTCCCGCACCCGGCCGACGCGGCGTCGATCCGCGCGGTGGTCGACGCGTTCGCGGCGCTCGAGCGCTCGCGCGCGATCGACCCCGGCTCGATCGGCCCCGAGGCGCGCGCCGCGCTGGGCCTGGAGCCGCCGAAGGCACGCGTCACGCTGGGCTGGAAGGGCGGCCAGCGCAGCATCGATCTGGGCCGCCGCACGATCGCTGGCCGCGCATGGGCGCACGTCGACGGCCGGCCCGAGGCGGTCTCGGTGGACACGGCGCTGCATGCGCTGGCGGTGGATGCCGACCCGCGGCAGTGGCGCGCGATGCGCCTGTGGGACGCCGCGCGCGGCGACGTCGGGCGCATCGAGGTGCGCTACGGCCCGAAGCCGGAGCAGCGCGTGACGCTGGAACGCAAGGATGGGCGCTGGCGCTCGACGGCGCCCTTCGCCACGCGCCTGGACGCCGACGCGGTGCGTTCGTACGTCGAGGCGCTGGCCCGCGCCGAGGGCGACGCCTTCGCAGCCGACCAGCCCGCGGACCTGGCGGCATTCGGCCTGGCCGCGCCGGAGCGCGGCGTGACGCTGGCGCGGGCAGGGGGTGCGAGCGGCGCGTCGGGCACGTCCGGCGCGTCCGGCGCCGCACTCGGCGCGATCGACGTCGGCGCCCCCGTCGCGGAAGGCGCGCCGGAGCGCTTCGCACGCGTTGACGGGCGCCCCGCGGTGATGCAGCTAGGCACCAAGGCGCTGGCCGCGATGTTCCCGCCGCCCGCGTTCTTCGTCGACCCGCGCGGCTGCGACGCCGTGCCCGCCGACGTGAAGCGCGTGCAGTGGGTGCCGTTCCTGGCCGGCGCGCCCGGCGAGCCCGCGTGGACGCTCGAGCGCAGCCTGGACGCGTGGACGATCCGCCCGCGCGACTTCGCCCAGCCCGTCCCTGCCAACGCCGAGGCCGTCCGCAAGCTCCTGGCACAGCTGTGCGAAGCGCGCGCGCCCGCGGTGGCGTTCCAGCCGATGCCGGACGCGCTGCGGCTCGGCGAATTCGTCCTGACCGCCGCCGACGGCACGGTGCTGGCCCGCATCCGCGTGGCGCGCGAGCCCGAGGGCCAATGGGCGCTGGACAACGAGGACGGCGTCCTGCGCGTCTTCCCCGCGGGCTCCGGCATCGCGACCGAGGCGCCGGCCTACGGCGCGCGGTAGTGCAGCAGCACGTCGTCGCCGCGTCGGCGCGCGGCCAGCAGCCGGAAGCGCTGCGCCTGCGCGATGGACGTGGGTGATTCGCCGCGCGCGGGGCCCGGGGCCGCGTCGTCCCCCAGCACCAGCGGCGCCACGAAGACCAGCAGGTCGTTCACCAGCCCGTCCCGCAGCAGGCGCCCGACCAGGCCGCC
>JBIKJV010000075.1:0-11809 GCA_044360755.1 Phycisphaerales bacterium | reverse complement strand
CCAAGGACACGGCCTGCGTCGAGGTCTGCCCCGTCGATTGCATCCACCCCGGCAAGGGCGAAGGCGACCACGCCGGCGCCACGCAGCTCTTCATCGATCCCGACACCTGCATCGACTGCGGCCTGTGCGTCGACGAATGCCCGGTGCACGCGATCTACCCGCAGGAAGACCTGCCGGCGGAGTGGCAGAAGTACATCCAGATCAACGCCGACTTCTACAAGAACCGCAAGTGACGGGTGCGCGCGGCGTCGGAGCCGCTGCGCCCCTGCTTGGAGTTCCTGAAACGACCGCGCGCCGCCAGAACAGGCGGCGCGCGGTCGTTGTGTCATGTGTTGCCGGGCGCGGGTCGGCGCGCGCCTCGGGGCGTCACTCGTCCCGGTGCTCGGACGGCTTGCTGACGCCAGCGGGCGCGTCGGGCTTCTCGGTCCAGTCGACGGCGCGCGAGCCCAGCTGCAGTTCGCTGGGCATCGTCTTGCGGTAGCCCAGCTTGCGGATGATCTCCAGCACGTCCGTCCACGAGGGGAACGTCTTGTGGTTCACGCGCTTGAAGGTGTCGATGGCCAGCAGGAACAGGTACTGCTCCCGGTTCATCTCGCCTTCCTCGGCGCTCTTGATGAAGTCCGTCAGGCGACGGCCCGGGCCGCGGCGGCGTTCCAGGTTGGAGGGCGTGGCGTCCCCCAGGTTGCGGCGGTCAAGGCCGCTGCGGCGGTCGACGACCTCGTCACGGCGGGGGTCGTTGGGGCTCACGGGGGGCTCGCTGCCGGGGTGGTTCGCTTCGGACATGGGGAGAGTGTAGTGCGTGCCGTCGCGGGGGCGGCATCGCAGGGCCGCGCATTAGGATGCGGGCATGCCTGCTCCGTCGACGCGCCCCGGGCGCACGCTTGCCCTGTTCACCGCCGCCTTCGTCGCGCTTGCCGCGCTGGTGGGCGGCGGTGGTGCGGTGGTGGCGCGCGCGCAGGATGCCGCGCCCGCCGGCGACCTTCGCCCGCGCGCGCTCGTCTACAGCCGCACCACCGGGTTTCGGCACCAGTCGATCCCGGACGGCGTGAAGGCGATCACGGAACTCCTGGGCGCGGCGGGCTGGGCGGTCGACGCCACCGAGGACCCCACGCGGTTCACCGACGGCAACCTGCGCCGCTACCGCTGCGTGGTCTTCCTGAGCACCACGGGCAACGTGCTGGATGACGCGCAGCAGCGCGCGTTCGAGGCGTACATCCGCGCCGGCGGCGGGTACGCGGGCGTGCATGCGGCGGCCGACACCGAGTACGAGTGGCCGTGGTACGGCCGGCTGGTCGGTGCGTGGTTCAAGGGCCACCCCGACATCCAGCAGGCGGACGTCAAGGTCGAGGACCGCACGCACCGTTCCACCGCGATGCTGCCAGCGACCTGGCAGCGCACCGATGAGTGGTACGCGTTCCGCTCGAACCCGCGCAGCCAGGTGCACGTGCTGGCGTCGCTGGACGAGAAGAGCTACCGCTGCGTGGCCCCCAGCACGAACATGGAGGGCGACCACCCGATCGCCTGGTGCCACGACTTCGACGGCGGCCGTGCCTGGTACACGGCGCTGGGGCACACGAAGGAGAGCTACGCCGAGCCGCTGTTCCGGGAGCACCTGCGCGAGGGCATCCTGTGGGCGGCGGGAGAGAAGGGCGGGGCTGCGGCGACGCCGGCACCGGCCGCGGCACCCGCAGAGCCTGCCGCGCCCGCGAAGCCCGCGGCGCCGACCGCGCCCGCGAAGGGTGCCGGTGCCGCGCGCGCGATCGGCGCGCCGCTGGGCGGGATGCTGGCGCAGGCGCCCGCGCCATCCGGCGGCAAGTCGGGGCACCTGCTGCTCATCGCCGGGATCGGCGTGGGCGTGGTGCTGTTCCGGGCGTTCTTCGGCAGCTGCCCGCGCCAGACGATCCTGGCGTGGGTCTTTCCCGGCCTGGGCTACCTGGCGCTGGGGCAGAAGCGCCGCGGTGCGCTGGTGATGGCCGGCATTCTCGGCCTGTTCGTCACCGGCCTGGCGGTGGGCGGGTTCGACTGCGTCGACAGCGAGGAGGACTGGCCGTGGTTCTTCCCGCAGTCGATGAACGGCCCGATCGCCTACGCGGCGGACGCGGTCAACCAGCGCGTGCTGAAGACCGGTGGGGCAGGCGAGCTTCTGCCGGCGCCGCCCGTGACCGATCCCGCGACGGGCCGCCCGACCCCGATGACGATCTCGAGCATGAAGGGCCTCGGCGCGGCCAACGAGTTCGGCACGCTGCTGATCGCCCTTGGGGGCCTGGTCAACCTGATCGCGATCCTGGACACCAGCCGCCGCGAACCGGCGTGACGGCGAAGCCCGCTCCGGGATAACCCGTTCCGATTTCCCGGAAACCGCCCCGGGTTGTCCCGGACACCATTTCAGTGCGGGTCGTGGCGTTCGCCGAAGAGCGCGCGCATCGTCGGCAGCATCGCCTCGGGCATGCTCAGCGCCACCTCGTCGCCGACCTCGAAGCGCGTGTCGCCGCGGACGCGCTCGGTGCGCGTGCCACGGATCAGCATCGCGATCGTGACCTCGCCGGGCAGGCCCGCATCTCCCACCGAGCGGCCGGCGATCGGCGCGCCCGGCTGCACGATCAGCATGGCCAGCGTGGCATCCAGCGGCGAGCGCGTCACCAGGTCGAGCGCCGCGGAGGGGCGCGGAGCGGGCGGCAGCCGCACGCGCAGGAAGCGCATCATCCAGCGCACGGTGGACCCAGGCAGGAAGCTGCCCACCAGCACGCAGAAGAACACCGCGTTGAACATCACCTGCATCGAATCCATCAGCGGGGTGCCGGCGGCGGCGATCAGCGGGATGGTCATCAGGATGACCGGCACGGCGCCGCGCAGGCCCAGCCACGCGACTGCCGCGATCTCGCGCGACGAGTAGCCGAACGGCACCAGCACCAGCGACACCACGATCGGCCGCGCGACGAAGGCCAGCAGCAGCGCCAGGAACACGCCGCCCAGCACGGTGCGTGGCTCCACCAGGTCGGCCGGCGCCACCAGCACGCCCAGCACGAAGAACATCAGCACCTGCGCCAGGTAGGCCAGCGCGGCATGGAAGCGCACCAGCGTGGCGCGGTAGGGGAGCGCGCGCGCGTTGCCCAGCGTCAGCGCCGTGATGAAGACCGCCAGCAGGCCGCTGGCGTGCGCCATGCTGGCCAGGCCGTAGGACGCCAGCGCCAGCGCGATCGAGATCGCGGGGTAGACCTCGGGCGTGTCCTCGCGGAAGCGTCGGATCGCCCAGATCGCCAGGAAGCCGATCGCTCCGCCGATCGCCGCGCCGGCCGCCAGCTGCCACGCGATCTCGGGCACCGCCCACCAGCTCCAGCCGTCGCCCATCGCCATGCCGGTGAACGCCGCCACCAGCACGAACGCCATCGGGTCGTTCAGGCCGCTTTCCAGCTCGACGGTCTGGCGGATGCGGCCGGCCAGGCGCTCGGCGCCCAGGATCTGCAGCACGCTCGCGGCGTCGGTGGATCCCAGCACCGCGCCAAGGACCAGCGCGCGCTCCCATTGGAAGCCGGGGATGATCAGCCACGCCGCGGCGGCGATCAGCATGCTGACCCCCAGCACGCCCGCCGTGGCCAGTGCGATCGAAGGCCCCCAGACGCCGCGCGTCCGGCGCAGGTCGGTGGAGAGGCCGCCGTAGAACAGGATCAGCGCCAGCGCGACGTTGCCCACCAGGTATGCCTGGCCATAGGGCAGGAGGGTCGGCTCGCCGGCGCGGTGCCAGCCCAGCACCATGCCCAGGGCGATGAAGAGCAGCGCGGTGGGCACGCCGGCCCGCGCGGAGAGCTTGGTGCCGATCGCCGCCGCCGCCAGCACCAGCCCCGCGATCGCGAGCACGAACGTGGGGGATTCGAGCGAGGGGTTGATCATGTGACAGCCGTGCTCGGCCGTGGGAGGATACGCGCATGGCCGAGGCATTCCCCACCGTCACCCGCGTCGCGTACGAGGGCCCGCGTTCCGACAATCCGCTGGCATTCCGCCACTACGACGCGGGCGCGCTGGTTGACGGAAGGTCGATGCGCGACCACCTGCGCTTCGCCGCGTGCTTCTGGCACACGATGCGCAACGGGCTGGGCGACCCCTTCGGCGCACCCACCGCCAGCATGCCGTGGGACGACGGCACCGACTCGCCGGACAACTGCCGCCGCCGCGTCGACGTGTTCTTCGAGTTCCTGGCGAAGTGCGGCATCGACTTCTTCTGCTTCCACGACCGCGACATCGCGCCGGAGCGCGCCACGCTGCGCGAGTCGAACGCCGCGCTGGACGCGGTCGTGGCGCACATCGAGCAGCACATGCGCACCGGCGGGCAGCGGCTGCTGTGGGGCACGGCGTGCCTCTTCGCGCACCCGCGGTACATGTCGGGCGCGGCGACGAGCCCCGACGTGCGCGTCTTCGCCCACGCCTGCGCGCAGGTGAAGAAGGCGATGGAGGTCACGCACCGCCTGGGCGGCGCGGGCTACGTCTTCTGGGGCGGCCGCGAGGGCTACGCCAGCCTGATCAACACCGACCTGGCGCGCGACGGCCGCCACCTGGCCGCGATGCTGCGGATGGCGGTGCAATTCAAGCGCGAGATCGGCTTCGCTGGCGACCTGTACATCGAGCCGAAGCCGCGCGAGCCCAGCGTGCACCAGTACGACTTCGACGCGGCCACCGTGCTGGGATTCCTGCGCGAGCACGGCCTGGCCGGGCACGTGACGCTCAACATCGAGACGAACCACGCGACGCTGGCCGGCCACGACGTCGAGCACGAGCTGCGCGTGGCCGCGGCCGCGGGCGCGCTGGGGTCGATCGACGCCAACATGGGCACGGCCAACTGCGGCTGGGACACGGACCAGTTCCCCACCGACTACGCGCTGTGCACGCGCATCATGCAGGAGGTGCTGGCCGCGGGCGGCTTCCGCAACGGCGGCCTGAACTTCGACGCCAAGCGCCGCCGCGAGAGCTGGGAGCCGGTCGACCTCTTCCACGCGCACGTCGCGGGCATGGACGCGTTCGCGTTCGGCCTGAAGGCGGCCAGCGCGCTGCGGAAGGACGGCCGCCTAGCCGCGGCGCTGCGCGAGCGCTACGCCGGATGGGACGGGCCGCTGGGGCAGCGCATCGAGGCCGGGAAGGCCACGTTCGCCGACCTGGAGCGCGAGGTGCTGGACGCCGCGGTGGGGGCGCCTGCCAGCGGCCGGCAGGAGCGGCTGGAAGCGATCTGGAACGACGTGGTCTGGACGCGGCCGCGCGGGTGAGCGGACGGCGCGCGCGTGACCGTCAGGGTTTCACGCCTGGCAGGGGCACGCGGCGGTAGGTGCCGCCGTTCTCGCGTGCGATGCGCTGCAGCGTGGGCACGTCGCCGTCCGAGGCGAACGCGACGGTGTGGATGCGCACGGCACGGGCCGCGTTGCCCGCGGCGATCTCCTCGAACGTGGCGTTGCCGTCGCTGCCGGCGGTCTCGCCGTCCGTGAGCAGGAAGATCGCCTGTGGCTTCAGGTCGAACGCCAGGCGCAGCGAGTCCCACATGCCGCTGCCCGACTGCGGGTCGGCGCCACGCGCCTGGACCCAGTGGATGGCGGAGGCGATGTTCGCGGGCGTTGCCGTGAGCCAGCGGCCTTCCGGCGGCATGGGAATGGCGTTCGTCCAGACCTGGTCACCGCCGGAGCGCATCACCGCGACGGAGCCGGCGCCTTCCGACAGGCCGAACAGGATGATCGAGAAGCGGCAGTCGGCGCGCAGCGAATGCAGGCTGGCCGCGAGCTCGCGCTTGAGTTCCGCCAGGCGGCCGTCGTCCGCCACCGCCATGCTGCCCGAGAAGTCCAGGATGTAGACGATGTCGCGCGCGTCGGCAGGCACGCCCATGAAGTTCGGCACGCGCCCGCCGCCGCCCGCGCCGGCGCGGCCCTCGCCGTTGCCGCCGTTCCGCACGCCCACCGCGCTGGTGCCCGTGGGCGGTTCGATCGGCTCGTCCTTGTCAGGCAGCGTGAAGCCCCACTTGGGCGCTTCGCGCACGGGGCCGGTGGCCAGCGATTGCCCGGTGGTGATCTCGCCGCCTGCCACCGCGCCGGTCTCGCGGCCCTTCGGGACCGCGGTGACATCGGTGCCGGTGGAGCCCTTGCCCGTGCCGGTGCGGCCTGCGCCGGGGCCGTCGCCCGTGGCGCCGCCGCCGGAGCCCACGCCCGACCCGTAGCCGCCGCCCGTGCCGCCGCCCAGGCCGGCTGCACTGGAGAGCGCGGGGTCGAGCGGCGCGCCGCCCTCGGCCTGGAACATGACTGCCGCGATGACGGTGCCGACGGCGAGCAGCATGGCCAAGCCAAGCGCCACGAGTGCGGTGGACTGCTCGCGGTGATCGCAGGAGCCGGTCTTGGAGTTGGTGCCGAGGATGGCCTGGAGCATGGTGGATCCGTCAGCGTCAGGGTCGTGCGCCCGGCGGCGGGACGTAGCGGTAGTCACCGCGGTTCTCGGAGGCGATGCGCTTGAGGGGCTCTTCGCCGGACTTTTCGTGGAACGCGATGGTGTTGATCGAGATCGAACGGTCGGCGTTCAGGCGGTTGATGGTGTCGAAGACGTCGCCCGAGTGGAACTCGCCGTCGGTCATCAGGAAGATCGCGCCGGGCTTCATCGGCAGCGCCACTTCCAGGCCGGTTTCGGGCTCCGTGCCGCCTCCCGGATGGACCGATTGCAGCCAGGCGATCGCATCCTGCTTGTTCTTCCTGGTGGCCGGCACCATCCTGCAGGGCACCATGCAGTCTGCGAAACTGTCGAAGAACACGATGCAGAAGCTGCCGTCCTCGGGCAGTCGCTCGATGCTGCGCTCGAGCTCGAGCTTGGTGTGCTCGAGCCGCAGCCCGGCCATGCTGGCGGAATGGTCGATCACGAACACCACGTCGCGCGCGTTCGAGTGCACACCCATGAAGTCGCTGCCGCCGGCCTTTCCCGAGGCGCCGGCACTGCCGCCGCGGCTCACGGTTCCAGCAGGCTTCGCAGGGCTGGATGGCTTCAACCGTCGCGGCGGGTCATCCGGCTTGGTGAACCCCCACTGCGGTGGCTCGCGAACGGACGCGCCATCCACGAGCGCGGTGCCGTCCGACCCCGTCGTGTCCGCCGTGATCGTGCCATCTGGCTCGCCCGGTGGGGGCGCATCGTCCGCGAAGATTCCCCCGCGACTGCGGCCCTTGCCGGCAAGCGCCGCGCCCGGTCCCGTGCCCTCGGTGCCCGACCCGGTGCCATCGCCGGTGCCGATCCCGGATCCCCCGCCGACACCCGAACCACCGCCTGCGCCGTAGCCCGAGCCCGTGCCGCCGCCCGCACCGCCGAAGCCGCCGCCGCCGGCGAACAGCGCGGCGACCAGCACCACCATCAACATCACGAACGACGCGAAAAACGCCGCGATTGCGGTGGTGCGCTCGCGCGGGCGGCAGCCGATGGCCGGGACAGCCGTGGCCGCCGCGGAGCGCGGTGCCGGATGCGTGGGATTGGCGGTGTTCACGCGCATGCGAGGATACGTCAGGGTGCCGCGGGAACCGTCGTGGCGTCCTTCGCCCACTGCGTGAGTTCGCGCAGCATGGGCGTGCCGGTGAAGGTGTAGATCATGAAGACGCGCGTGCGGGTCGTCTGCGCAAGGTCCAGCAGTCCGGGCAGCAGGTGGTCCTGCTTGTCGGGGGCGTCGGTGATGACGAACTGGATGTTCGGCGCTTTGTCGGTGCCCACGGGCTGCAGGCGGATGTTTTCCATCACCAACTGGTAGCCGGTCTCTGGTGCATCGCCGCCGCCGCTCGGCCGCACGCCCATCACCCGGTCCACCATCCGCGTGATCGACTCCGGGTCGGTGGTGCGTGGCGCGGCGGGCAGGATGTCGACGTTGGGTTCGCCCAGCAGGATGTCGCGAAACCCGAGGACGGCGATGGTGCCGGCCTCGAGCTTGGTGAAGAGCTCGGGCAGGATCGCCGCCACGGCGTCGCGGGAGCTGCCCATGCTGGAGGTCACGTCCAGGTTGATGATCACGCGCGAGTTGGGGAACTGCCCGATGACGGCCGACAGCTGCGCGCCCGCGCCCACCCGCGGGACCGGCGGGTCCTCGGGGCGCGTGAAGCCCCATTTCGGTGGTTCGCGCTGGGGTTCGGGGGTGGCCGGCGCGCCGCCGATCGCGATGCCGCCCTTCGGCAGCGCGGTCCGTTCGGCGTCGCGCGCGGTGGCGGGCCCGCGCGGCGAGGTCGGCGGTTCCGAGCCGCCTTCGCCCGCGCCGGGGTCCGTGGCGGCCTCGGTGGCGCTTCCGCTGCCGGGTCGTTCCCGTCTGCCGCCGTCGCCGGATCCCGGGCCGGTGCCGCTGCCACCCGTGCCGTCGCCGCCGGCGCCGCCCCGCGCGAAGAGCACGGCGGCCAGCACGATGGACGCCGTCGTAAGGAAGCTCGTCATCACGGCGGCCAGTGCGGTCGTTCGTTCGCGCGGGCGGCAGGCGATCGGCGGGACCGCTGCCCGGGGCATCGTTCCGCGTTCCGCCGGATGGTGCATGCTGCCTGCAGCCACGAGCGGAGGATACGGACGCACCGCACGAATCGCCGCATCCGCGCCCGATTTGTGGGACACTTCCGGCCCGGGGGTGCGAATGCACACCCGCACCTCCGAGGACGCGCGTGACCCGCAAGCTCAGGCCCAGCACCGTCTGCCCCCATTGTTGGCACCGCTTCCGGGCCGACGAGACGCTTTGGATCGCCAACCACCCCGAGTTGATCGGCGACCGCCTGCTTTCGGCCGGTGATCCGATCCGCTTCCTGCCTTCGCGCTTCACGCCCGCCGGCGAGGCGATCGACCCGCAGGGCGAGAAGACGCGCCGCCTGGCGTGCCCGAACTGCCACCTGGAGATCCCGCAGCTGGTGCTCGAGCGGCCGATGGTCATCATGTCGGTGGCCGGCAGCCCGTCGAGCGGCAAGAGCTACTTCATCGCCAGCGCGATGTGGAAGCTGCGCGAGGACCTGGCGCGGACGTTCTCGGTGGCGTTCACCGACACCGATCCGGCGATGAACACCGTGATCGCCCAGAACGAGGCGCGCCTCTTCCTGAGCGAGGACCGCAACGCGCTGGTGCACATCGAGAAGACCGAGCTCGAGGGCATCCAGTACAACAGCGTGCAGTTCGACCCCGGCGTGGCCACGCTGCTGGCACACCCGTTCGTCTTCACCGCGCGTCCCGCGCGCGACCACGTGAACGGCCACGCGCCCGACAAGCTGACCACGCTGCTCACGCTGTACGACAACGCGGGCGAGCACTTCTTCCCCGGCGCCGACACCGCGCGCGCCCCCGGCACGCAGCACCTGGCGCGTGCGCAGGTGCTGATGTTCGTCTTCGACCCCACGCAGGACGTGCGCTTCCGCCAGCGGCTGCAGGGCGTCTCGGGCGACCCGCAGCTTTCCTCCGGTACGCGCACCGCGCGCCAGGACCAGCTGCTGGTGGAGATGGCGCGCCGCATCCGCATGCATGCCGGGCTGGCGCCGCAGGAGCGCGTGGCCAAGCCGCTCTTCGTGCTGCTGAGCAAGAGCGACATCTGGGCTTCGCTCCTTCGCGAGGCTGACGGGTCGCCGGTGGACGTGACCACGCCGCCCTACGTGCGCGAACGCGCCGGCCTTGGCAAGATGAGCCTGAAGCGCGTGGACCACGTCAGTGCGCGCGTGCGCGAGCTGCTGATGGACCTGGCGCCCGAGCTGGTGGCTGCCGCCGAGGACGCCTTCGAGCGCGTGATCTTCGTGCCCGTCAGCGCGCTTGGCACGTCGCCGGTGCTGGACGAGGCGAGCGGGCTGCTGAAGGTGCCCGTCGCGCGGATCAACCCGCGCTGGACCACGGTGCCGTTCATCTACACGCTGGCGCGGTGGTCGAAGCACCTGATCGCCGCCGAGAAGGGCGAGGCGCCGGCGCGGTCGAACGCGTTCGCCGACCTGGACGACGGGCTGGAATCGATCGACGCCGGCTTGGACGACGACTTCGCCAACGACGGGGACGCGGACGATGGCCCTTGAGCTGGTCTACACGTCGGCCGAGCGGGGGCTCCGCGCCGGAACCAGCGGCTTCTGCACCGTGGCGATGAGCCGTGCGCTGCCGCCGGCGCTGGTGCCGCGGCTCGAGGCGCTGGGCGGCTACCGGCCCGGCCCCAACGGCGACGGCCCGGTCGCGCGCAGCTTCTGGCGCATCGACATGGTCGGCGGCGTGGCGCACGTGCTGTCGATCGTGGGCCCCGCGCCGCCCGACCACACGCAGCGCACGAACAAGATCGCCACGTACCTGGTGCTGGGGCAGGACGAACTGGACGACGCCGGCCCGGCGTGGATGCTGGCGCAGCCCGGCGCCGTGCGCACCGCGTGGAGCGGAGCGCCCACGTGGTTCGAGCAGCCCGCGCGCGCACCGTCCGGCGGCCCTGCGGGGCTGCAGCGCGCGTCGGCGTGGGAAGCGGCCTGCGGCGACGCGGGCTGGGCCGGCGTGTTGGCCAGTGCATTCCTGCGCGACCAAAGCAAGCCGGCGCACGTCATCGTGCCCGCCGGGCTGGACCCGCTGCCCTTGGTCGACGACGCGATGCGCCTGCTGCCGCCCTGGGCGCGCTGGCGCGCGACGTTCACGACGTACTTCCTTCAGCCCGTTGCAGGCGTGCAGTGCGCGTGGCGCTTCTGCGTCGACGGCACGCCGGGCGCCGAGCAGGCGCGGCAGTCCAAGGGCCTGGTGATCGACCTGGCGCACCCGATCGGCCAGGCGCCCGACAGCCGCTACGTGCGCATGGCCCGCACCGGCACCGATCCCGAGGGCGACGCCGAGGCCGCGCGCCAGCGCCGTGACCGCGAGGCACGCGCCGCCGCCGAACGCGCCCGCGCCGCGCAGATCCGCGTGGTGGCCGACCCGAAGGGCGCCGCACACGCGCCCGCGCCGCGCACCCCGGTGACGCCGCGCGGGCTGCCGATCGAGGTGGAGGAGCTGCGGGCGCCGGAGGCGCCCGGGCTGTCGCGGGGGACGAAGATCGCGCTGGGGGTCGGGGGTGTGGTGTTGGTGCTGGCGGTCGTCGCGTTGCTCCTCATCGCGATAGTGGGCGGGCAAAGGCAGGGGGTTGCGAAGAACCCGTCGAGTGCCACGCCCCCGGCTCTGCCGGTCGAACCGAGTAAGCCCGACGCTCCGGCCGGCAAGCCTCCGGCCAAGCCGAGTGACGGTGCTGCAGCGGAAACCAATGGCTTGAAGGAAGAGGGGGACAAGACGCCTTCGGGAGGTTCCGACAAGCCCCCGCCGAAGGCTCCGGCAGTTACTGTCCCGGACCTCGAAGGATCATCGAGTCCGGCGTCCCGGGCTCCAACCAATCCCCCGCCTCAGCCCCCCGAGCCAGACTTCCCCGCGACCATCGCCTCAAGCTTCGGAAGGTTGGTCTACGAGTCCACGACTCTGATTACGACATGGCCGGAGCGTGCGCCTAGGTATGAGACAGCGAAGCTCGTCCCGCCATCCTTCCTTCAGGGCATGGCTGTCGACCCGAGCGAGCCGCATCATTCGCGCGAGCTCTCGACCGGCAAGGCAACGCCGGTCACCCTGGTTCGCGCGACCGACAGGCAGCTCGTGCGGATGAAGGGTTCGCCGCAAGGACTCCAGTCCGACCTTCCGGCAGACTGGCTGCCGGCCGCGGTCGGAGGCACGATCAAGCCCGATGACTGGCTGAAGCTGGTCTTCGGTCGACTGCTCGTGGAGGACAAGGGCGCGCTGTTCCAGCCCGTGCCGCCAGCGTCGGTCGCAGTTGGTGGGGTGCAGTCCATTCGAGGCGTCATCGACCCAGCACTGTGGGTAGACGTTC
>JBIKJV010000074.1:0-11844 GCA_044360755.1 Phycisphaerales bacterium | reverse complement strand
GCGGCAGCTCGCCTACCCTGCATGGTCCATGTCCACGGGTTCGTTCCAGCGCATCCCCCTGCAGGCCGACGGGCCGTGTCCGCCCGAGCGGGCATTGGGCTGGCTGTCAGCCCGCCTGGGCGACGTCGGCGCCGTCGAACCGGGGACCTTCGTGCGCCTGGAGGCGCGCGTCGACCCCTGCGACGTGCTGGCCTGGCTGCGCGCCGCCCCCGCTGGCGCGCGCCGCTACTTCCGCGACCGCAGCGCGAAGCTCGAGGTGGCCGGCGTCGGGATCGCCGCGTCGGTCGCCTTCGGCGAGCACGACCGGCTGCGCCAGCTCGGCCCCGCGGCCGAGCGTTCGGCGGCCTGGTTCGTGGCGCTGCGCTTCGATGCCGCACGCCCGCAGGACGCCGCGTGGCAGCCGTACGCCGCGGCGGGGTGCACCCTGCCGGCCATCGAACTGCGCCGCGAGGGCGAGGTCCACACCCTGGCCGTGCACGTGACCGCCGACGCCCCGCGCCCGGCGCTCGCCGAGCTGCTGGTCGCGCTGGCCGCGCCGCGCGCCGCGTGCGTGATCGAGCCCGCGCTGGTCCGTGAGAACGACGCCAGCGCCGAGGCCGCCTGGACGCGGGCCGTCCGCGGCGGGCTGGAGCGCATCCGCTCGGGCGCCCTGCGCAAGATCGTCCTGGCCCGCACGCAGCGCTACCAGGCCAGCGGCGCGCTGGACCCTGCGGCGGTGCTGGCGCGCCTGGCCGCGCGCGAGTCGCGTGGGTTCCGCTTCCTGGTCGAGGCAGGCGAGGGCCGCGCGTTCCTGGGCGTGACGCCCGAGCGCCTGGTCTCGCGCGCCGGCCGCACCGCGCGCAGCGAGGCCGTCGCCGGCACGCGCCCGCGCGGCGTCGACGCCGTCGCCGACCGCCTGCTTGGCGAATCGCTCCTGGCCAGCCAGAAGGATCGCCGCGAGCATGAGTTCGTCGTCGAACGCGTGCGCGAGGCCCTGGCCCCGTGCGCGGCCAGCCTGCGCGTGGATGCCGCGCCCAAGCTCCTGCGCCTGGCGTACGTGCAGCACCTCTCGACGCGCGTGCACGCCGAGCTGCGCCCCGGCGTCACCGACCACGACCTGGTGCGCGCGCTGCACCCGACGCCTGCCGTCGCCGGCGCGCCCTTCGCCGACGCCGTGGCCGCGCTGCGCGAGTTCGAGCCCTTCGACCGCGGCCTCTACGCCGGCCCCGTGGGCATCGTCTCGCGCGACGGCGCCGAGCTCGCGGTCGCCATCCGCTCCGCGCGCATCGACGGCGACGTGCTGACCGCCTTCGCTGGCGCCGGCATCGTGGACGGCTCGGACCCGTCCGACGAATGGCGCGAGACCGGCCACAAGTTGCTCGCCTTCGAGCGCCTGGCCACCTGAGCCGCCCGGCAACCGACCAGCCTGCGATGCGCGACGCGCCGAACATCAACCTCGCCTGGACCCAGCTGGCCGCGGAGGAGTGCTTCCGCCTGGGCATCCGCCACGCGGTGGTCGCGCCGGGCAGCCGCAGCGCGCCGCTCGCGGTGGCGTTCGCGCGGCACGGCGGGATCGCGGTGCACGTGGCGCACGACGAGCGCGGCGGCGCGTTCCTGGCGCTGGGCATCGCGAAGGCCACGGGCCTGCCCGCGGTGGTGGTGACGACCAGCGGCACCGCCGTCGCCAACCTGCTGCCGGCGATGGTCGAGGCGCGCATGACGCGCACGCCGATGCTGGTCTTCGCGGCCGACCGCCCGCCGGAACTGCGCGACTGCGGCGCCAACCAGGCGATCCCGCAGGCCGGCCTGCTGGACGGCGCGGCGCGCTGGAGCCTGGACCTGCCGTGCCCCACCACGGCGATCGCGGCGGAATTCGTGCTGTCCACCGTCGACGAGGCCTTCGCCCGCGCATGCGGCCTGGCCGGCGCGCAGGGCGGGGCGGTGCACCTGAATTGGCAGTTCCGCGAGCCGCTGGCCCCCGACCCGCAGCCGTGGGACGAGGCGTGGCTGGCCTCGATCGCGCGCTGGACGAAGGACGGCACGCGCGGCGGCAAGCGCCGGCCCTGGCGCACCGCGACGGCGCCCGCGCCCGAGCGCATGGAGCTGGCGGACGCGGTGGTGGTGGCGGGCCGCGCGCCCGCGGCTGCGGCTCGGTCGCTTGCCAAGTGGCGCGGCACCGTGCTGGCCGACGTGACCAGCGGTCTGTCCGGCCCCGGCACCGCGGGCGCCGACCTGGTGCTGCGCGCGGCGCTCGACGGGCACCGTGGCGCCCACCCGAACCCCGCGCTCCTGCGCGCCCTGGAGCCGCGCGCGATCGCGGTGGTGGGCGACGCCGTCGTCAGCAAGCGGATGCACGCGTGGATCGCCGCGCAGGCGTGCCCGGTCACCGTCTTCGGCGCGGGCGACCCGCGCATCGACCCCACGCACCGCGCCGCCGCCGTGCACGCGGGGCCCGTGACGTTCGCGCCCACGCGTGCCACCAAGCCGCACGCCGGCTGGGCGCGCGCCCTGCGCTGCGCCACGCGCGCGGCGGCCAAGGCGATCGCCTCCGAGGGCCGCCTGTCCGAACCCGCCGCCATCGCCGACGCGCTTGCCGCGGCGGGCGAGCTTTCGCGCGGCACGGTCTTCCTGGGGTCCTCGATGCCCGTCCGCGACGCCGACTTCCTGGCGATCCACGCGCCGCGCGGCTGGGATGTCGGCGCCAACCGCGGCGCCAGCGGGATCGACGGCCTGCTTGCCACCGCCGCCGGCCACGCGCTGGCGACGGGCACGCCGGTCGTTGCCTGCATCGGCGACGTCAGCGCGCTGCACGACCTGAACAGCCTGCAGCTGGCGTCGCAGGTGCGTACCCCGCTCGTCCTGGTGGTCCTGAACAACGACGGCGGCGGCATCTTCCGCTACCTGCCCATCGCCAAGCATGCCGACGTGCTGGAGCGCTGCTTCACCACGCCGCACGGGCGCACCTTCGCGCCCATGGCGAAGGCCTTCGGGCTTGCCGCCGAAACGCCCGCGACGCGCGCGGCGATGACCAAGGCCGTCGCGAAGGCGCTGCGGCGCGGCGGCACCACGCTGGTCGAGGTGCGCACCACCGCTGCCGAGGGCGAAGCCTGCCGCGACCGCATCGCGCGGGCCGCGTCCGAGGCGCTGGCGCGGGAGTTCCGCTGATGGCGTCCGCCGCCGGCGCCGCCGCTGCCGCCGGTGCCCGCGCCGCCGCGTCGCACCGCGCCACCCTGGTGCACGGTTTCCTGGGCGCGCCCGCCGACTGGGACGAGGTCTGCGCGCTGCTTCCGGCGTCGATCGCCTGCGACCGCGTGCCGCTTGCCGAGCTCGGCTGCGGCTCCGTCGCCGAGGCCGGCGCCGCGCTCGCGTCACGGCTCGAGCGCGTGCCCTGCGACGTGCTGGTCGGCTACTCGATGGGCGGCCGCCTGGCGCTGGAGCTCGCGGCCACGCGCCCGGAGCTGGCGCCACGGCTCGTGCTGCTGGCCGCCGGCCCCGGCATGGACGACCCCGACGAACGCGCGCGCCGCGCCGCCGAGGACGACGCGCGCGCCGCCGCCATCCTGCGCGACGGGCTGGATGCCTTCGTCGACCGCTGGTACGAGCTGCCGATCTTCGCGCCGTTCCGCGCGCACGCCTCGTTCGGCGCCGCGCGCGCGCGCCGCGTGGCCGGCGACGCCGCGTTCTGGGCGCGCTGCGTGGCGGGCTGCTCACCGGGCCGCGGCACGCCGCGCTGGGACGCGCTGCCCGCGCTCGCGGCACGCACCACGTTCGCGGCCGGGGCTCGGGACGAGCGCTATGCTTCGTATGCCCGCCGCGCGCAGCATCTGGCGCCCGCGATGGCGGTCGAGGTCGACCCCGGCGCGGGGCACGTCCTGCCGCTGGAAGCGCCCGCCTTCTGCGCCCGGCTGATCGAACGATCCCTGGCGGCACACCCCCAAGACCACCGATGAGCACGCCCACGCCCACGTCCAACAAGCTTCCCCCGCACGCCCGCGTCGGCGAACGCCACACCACCGAGACCAGCGAGCGCATCCGCCCCGCGCTGGACTGGAAGCCGGTCGCCATGGCCGCGGGCTTCGCCGAGGTGCTGTACCACAAGGCCGACCGCATCGCGCGGATCACGATCAACCGCCCCGACGTGCGCAACAGCTTCACGCCGCGCACCGTCGAGGAGATGCGCGCCGCGCTGCTGGACGCGCGCAACGACCGCGAGGTCGGCGTCGTCATCCTGTGCGGCCATGGCGAGCGCGCCTTCTGCGCCGGCGGCGACCAGCGCGTCCGCGGCCATGCCGGCTACCGCGCCGAGGGCGGCTCCGAGATGCTCAACGTGCTGGAGTTCCAGCGCGAGATCCGCACCTGCCCCAAGCCCGTCGTCGCGATGGTCGCCGGCTGGGCGATCGGCGGCGGCCACGTGCTGCACATGATGTGCGACCTGACGATCGCCGCCGAGAACGCGCGCTTCGGTCAGGTCGGCCCGCGCATGGGCAGCTTCGACGGCGGCTACGGCTGCAGCTACATGGCGCGCATCATCGGCCAGAAGAAGGCGCGCGAGATGTGGTTCCTCTGCCGCAGCTACTCGGCGAAGGAAGCGCTCGACATGGGCCTGGTGAACACGGTCGTCCCCGTGGCCGAGCTGGAGGAGGTCACCGTCGAGTGGTGCCGCGAGATGCTGGCGAACTCGCCCACGGCGATCCGCGCCTGCAAGGCGGCGCTGAACGCCGACTGCGACGGCCAGGCCGGCCTGCAGGAACTGGCCGGCATCGCGACGATGCTCTACTACATGTCCGACGAGGCGAAGGAAGGCAAGAACGCGCAGCTCGAGAAGCGCAAGCCCGACTTCGCCCGCCACGCGCCCTGAACCGGGCCGCCGCCGCGCGCCGCCACCGTTCCCGCGCGCACGCCGCGCGCCGCACGCATGACCACCGCCACCCGCCCATCGCCGGTCGCCGTCTGGGTCCAGGCCCTGCGGCCGAAGACGCTGGGAGCGTCGCTCTGCCCGGTGCTGATGGGCGCCGCGCTGGCGTGGAACGCCGGCGCGTTCGAGTGGGTGCCGGTGCTGGCCGCGTTCGCGGGCGCCTGCCTGCTGCAGATCGCCAGCAACTTCGCGAACGACCTCTTCGACGGGCTGCACGGCACCGATTCCGGCGTGCGGCTGGGCCCGGCGCGCGCGGTCGGCAGCGGCTGGGTCACGCCGCGCGCGATGGCGGTTGCGCTGCTCCTGGTGCTGGCGGTCGCGGTGGTCCCGGCCATCTACCTGGTTGGCCGCGGTGGCAGCGTCTACGCGTGGATCGCCGTCGCGGGCGCGCTGTCCGCGGTGGGCTACACCGCGCCGCCGCTGCGCATCGGCTATCGCGGGCTGGGTGACCTCTTCGTGTTCGTCTTCTTCGGGCCGATCGCCGTGGCGGGCACGGCGGCGGCCTGCGACGGGCGCTGGCCGAAGGAGGCGTTCGTCGCCGGCATCGCGCCCGGTGCGATCGGCATGGCGCTCCTGGCCACGAACAACCTGCGCGACCGCGTGGGCGACGCGGCCAGCGGCAAGCGCACGCTGGTGGTGCGGTTCGGCGAACGTTTCGGCCGCGCGCAGATCGTGGCCTGCCACGCCGCCGCTGCGGTGGTGCCGGCGCTCCTCTGGTGGCGATATGGGCTTCCCGCGGGCGTCATGCTGGCGTCGGCGCTCTCGGTGGCGTTCGCGCCGGCGTCGGTGGCCGTGCTGCGCGGGCGCGACGGCGCGGAACTCAACCGCACGCTGGCGGCGTTCGGCATCCAGCTCTACCTGTACGGCGCGGCGTTCGCGCTGGGCATGTGGCTGGGCGGCGGGGCGGGGCACCCATGACCGCTGGCGCGCCACGGTTCCGCGTGGTGCGTGCCGCGTTCGCGGTGCAGCCCTCGGCGCGCGCGATCGTGGGGTGCGACGTGCGGCACGTGGCGTTCGTCCGCGCTGCACAGGACGGCCGCGTGGGGTTCGGCGAATGCGCCCCGCTGGCCGGCGTGCATGCGGAGCGATTGGACGAGGCGGTGGCCGCGCTGGAGTGCGGGGCGGAGCGGGGGGGTGCGTCGGGGCCCGCGCATGCTGACGCGCTGCCGCCTTGCGCGCGCTTCGCGCTGGGCTGCGCGCTGGAGACGCTTGGCGGGCTTGGCGCGTCGGCGTGCGCGCCCGTCTCGGTCGCGGCGTTCTTCCCCGGCGACGCGCCCGCGCTGGACGCCGCTGCGATCGAGCATCTGGCGGATGCACCCGTGGTCAAGCTCAAGATCGGCCGCGCGGACGCCGCGGCGGACCACGCGCTGCTGCGCCGCGCGTGCGATGCGCTGCCGCGGGCGCGATTCCGCGTCGACGGCAACCGGCTGCTCGCGCTCGACGCGTGCGTCGCGCGGTTCCGCGGCCTGGACCCGGCCCGCTTCGAGTACCTGGAAGAGCCGCTCCGCGACCCGCACGACCTGCCCGCGCTGCGCGCGGCGACCGGCATCCCGGTGGCGCTGGACGAATTGGTGGCCGACCCCGCGCCGGGCGCGGCCGCGCTGCGCGACGCGCTGACGGCCGGCGGCACCGCGGTGGCGTGGGTGCTGCGGCTTTCGCGCGTGGGCTCGCCCGCCGAGGGGCGCGCGCTGGCCGCGGTCGCGGCGCGCCACGGCGCGGACGCCGTGCTCTCGACCGCCTACGAGAGTTCGTACACCCTTCGCCTGGCCGTGCACCTGGCCGCCGCGATCCCGAATGCGCGCCGCGCGCACGGGCTGGGCACCGCCGGCGTGCTGGCGGCCGACGCATGCGCGCCCGCGGTGGTGCGCGGCGGCATGCTGGCGGGCGAGGCGCTCCCCATCCCCGTCGCGGAGCGCTGGGCATGACGCTGGACGACCTGCTGGCGACCGGCGACGGATGGCCGCTCCTCCTGACGCAGGACGGCCCGGTGTGGCGCGGCGATGCCGTGGCCGCCGCACGGCGCGCGGCAGGGGGTCTGGCCGCGCGCGGCATCGGCCCCGGCGACGTCGTGGCGGTGGACGCCGCACCGTCGCCCGAGTTCGTCGCGCTCCTTTTGGGCGCGGCGCTTCGCGGGGCGACGCTGCTTCCGGTGGCCACGTCGATGCCCGCCGCCGCGCGTGCCCGCGTCGAGTCGCACGCGGGCGCGCGGCTTTCGCTTGCCGCGTCAGCGTTCCTTGGGCTTCAGGCCGAGGCAGCGGAACCGGCCGGTGCGTCCGACGCAGGCGATGCGTCCGCCGCCGCGTTCCACCCCGCTGCCGCCATCGCCGTCGCGACCAGCGGCTCCACCGGGCTGCCCCGCGTGGTGCGCATCCCGTGGACCGCCGCTGTTGCCAGCGCGCGCCATGGCGCGGTGGCCGTGCCGTTCGGCCCCGGCGACACGTGGCACGCCTCGCTCTCGGCAGCGCACGTCGGTGGCCTCATGATCCTGGTGCGCGCGATCGCGCTGGGCGGTGCCGCGTGCATCGCGCCGGCGCCGCGCACGTGGGCCGACCTGGCGGGCATCACGCACGTCTCCGTGGTCGCGGCGCAGCTCGCGCGGCTCCTCGAGGACGCGGCCGACCCGCCGGCCTCGCTCAAGGCCGTCCTGCTCGGCGGCGGCCCCAGCGCGCAGGCGCTGCGCGACGCGGCGCTGGTGCGCGGGCTGCCCCTCTTCGTCACGTATGGGCTGACCGAGACGTGCTCGCAGGTGGCCACGGGCCGCCTGGCCGCCGGCGAACCCGCCACGCTCGCGGGCCCGCCGATCGCGCCCACGCGCATCTGGGCGGAAGCCGACGAACTGCTCATCGACGGGCCGACGCTGGCCGACGCCGAACTCCGCGACGGCGCCGCCGTCCCGCTGGCGCGCCCGCTCCGGACCCGCGACCACGGTTTCCTGGACGCCCAAGGCCGCGTGCACGTCGTGGGCCGGCACGACGCGATGTTCATCTCGGGCGGCAAGAACATCCACCCCGAGACGATCGAGCGAGCGCTGGGCGAGATCCCCGGCGTCCGCGCCGCCTGCGTCGTCGGCGTGCCCGACGCCCGCTGGGGCACGCGCCCGGTGGCGTTCGTCGACCTGCTGCACGCGCCGCCGCAACCGCTCCGCGACGCGCTGGCCGCGCTGCTCGAGCGTCACCTCATCCCCGACGCGATCTTCGCCATGCCCCCCGACGAGGCCGCAAAGATGAAGCCCTCCCGCGCCGCCCTCGCCGCCCGCCTGGCCGCCGGCGAGCCCTTCGATCAGCGGTGACAGGCGAACCCGTCACCCATGCAGCTTCGCGCGCGACGACTCGATCCACGCGCGCAGCGGCGCCGGCAACTCGACGCTCCGGCCCGCAGCTGGGTCGATCGCGGCCCGCACCACCCGGGCCTCCATCGCCACCGCGCCCGCGCGCTCAAACCGCCAGCCCAGCGTGAACGCGCTCTGGCCGGCATCCACCGCCACCAACCGCGCCGTCAGTCGATCGCCCACCCGCACGGGCAGCCGATAGTCCGCCTCGCAGCGCACCACGGGCGTGGGCGCCAGCGTGCGGGTGACCAGCATGTCCCGCAGGTGCAGCCCGCCGGCCTCCAGCCAGCGCTCGAACAGCTCTTCCTCGATCTCCAGCAGGCGGGGGTAGAAGATCACGCCCGCGGCGTCCGTGTGCTGCAGGCGCACGGCGAGCTCGGCGGACAGGGTGGTGGGGTCCATCTGAGGCAGATTACGCGCCAGCACGGGCGCGTCCCAGAATCAAACGTTGCAGCATCGCGGTCACACACCGGCGATCCCCGCGCGTAAGCGGGTCGTGAGCCAGCGCCGCGCAGACCAGTCCGTCCCGGTCCCCGTGCCAGCCGCCCTCCCGCAGTCCACTCGCCGAGGCTTCCTCCGGATCGCGTCCGGCCTCGGCGTGGGGCTCGGGACAGCCGCTGCGTTCGGTGGGCCGGTGCGGTCGGTCGCGGCGGCGCCCGCCCCGGCGGCGGGCGGCAGCGGCGACGGCGCGCCCTTCGACCTGGCCGCGCTCCGCATGCCCTACCGGCAGGACGACCCCGCGTGGGGCCGCGACGTGATGTGGGACCGCCGCCTGGTGACCCGCACGGCCACGCAGGTCAACGGCATGCGCGCGTCCGTCGCGGGCGGGCTGCTGCGCCAGTTCCCCGACGGCAACACCATCGCCAACGAGGGCTGCCAGCTCACGTGCTTCGCGATGGTGCTGCGCATGCTGCAGCCGCAGGCGCCCACCGCCTGGACGCCGCGCACGCTGAACCGTGCCGCGCAGGCCGCGCTGTACTACACGCGCTCGGGCCTCTCGATGACCACGCTGGGCGCCGACCTGGTCTCCGAGGTCTCCGACGGCGCGGTGCAGCTGGCCGTCAAGGAGGAGTACCTGCCGGCCGTCTTGCCGTGGCCGCGCGTCTTCGCCGACACCGCGCCGCTCATCCGCGCGTACCGCGGGCTCTCGCCCGCCGCGCGCGCCGACACGCTGGTGATGCTGAAGCTCGGCACCTACGACGACACCGTCGCGTCGCACTACGTGCTGCTGGATCCGAACGCGGCCGAGTCGCCCGACGCGCGCGATGCGGCGATCCTGGATCCTGCGATGCCCACGGGCCGCACCGGGCCGTGGCGGCTCAGCGATTCCGCGGCCTGGATCTGCACCGATCCCGACATCGCCGCCGGCTGGCGTGCCGACGGCATCCAGCCCACGCAGGTGGCGGGGGCCTGGGCGTTCACGCGCTGGAACCGTGCGCGCGGCCGCACCGGCGCCTCGCCGCTGGTCGCGGCGTGGGCACAGGAACTAGCGCGTGCGTGAGCGTGCGGCGGCGGCTCAGCGCTCGCCGTAGTGGTGCAGCAGGTAGCGCGCCACGTAGTCCAGGATGCTCGACGCCTCGGGGACGTCGGGGTTGCTGGTCGGGCCCATCGGCTCGAAGCGCATGCCGCGGAAGCGCTCGGCGGCCTCGGCCACCGGCAGGCCGTGCTGCAGCGCCAGGCTGAACGCGCGGCAGAAGCCCTGGATCAGGCCGGAGAGCGTCGAGCCCTCCTTGCTCATCTTGATGAAGAGCTCGCCCGGGCGGCCGTCGGCGAACAGGCCCACCGTCAGGTAGCCCTCGTGCCCGCCGATCGAGAACTTGTGCGTCACGGAACGGCGCGTGCTCGGCATCGGCTCGCGGCGCGTGATGGAAGCGGTGGTCATCGGATCGTCGCCTTCTTGCCCGTCCTGGGCATCTGCTGGCGGGACTGCGTGGTGCCCGGCCGTCGCGCCTTCGTGCGGCGGGGGGCTGGCCGGTGTCCTGCCGCCGTGCGGGGCACCGGGTGCGTGCGAAAGATAACGCGCCACCCGCAGGGGGTGGCGCGTCAGGTTCACAATTTCCTCACGGGCGGAGTCGGCGCGGCGGGGCCGGCCGTCCTTCCCGGGGTGGGCTCAGGCCTTCGCCTTCTTGCCCTTCTTGCCGTCGGCCTTCGCCTCGGCCTCGGCGGCCGGCGCCTCGGCGGCGGGGGCCTCCTCGGCCTCGGGCTCCTCGGCAGGGGCGTCGGCGGCCGCGGTCAGGATCTCCAGCGTGCGGTCCGGCAGGACGTCGATCGAGATGTCCGTCTTGAGGTCGCGGTCCAGCTGGATCGTGCAGCTGTAGTGGCCGATGCGGCGGATGGTCTGTGTCAGGCGCACCGCGCGGAATTCCACGCCGAAGCCATCGGCGACCAGCTGGTCGGCGATGTCACGCTGCGTGACGGCGCCGTAGAGCACGCCCTGGTCGTTCACGCTGCGGATCAGCTTGATGCCCACGCCTTCCATGCGGGCCATCAGGGCCTCGCGGGCGGCGCGGACCTTGGCCAGCTCGGCCTGCGCGGCGGCGCGGGCGTCCTTGAGGGCCTCGATCTTCTCGGGGGTCGGCGCCTCGGCGAAGCCGTGCGGCAGCAGGTAGTTGCGGGCGAAGCCGGGCTTCACCTTCACGACGTCCCCGACGAGACCCAGGTTTTCGATGGTGCGGTTGAGGAGGAGCTCGACCTTGCGAAGCGCCATGACGCTGTCCTTTCGCGGCGGATGCCGCGTCAAGTTAGGGCTGCCTCGGGGCCCAGCAGTTGGTGCGCGGGGCCCACATGGGCGCCGCGGAGGCGGGCCGCGCATGATCGCAGGAATCGCCCGTTTCCGCAAGTGCCCACGCCGCGGCCCCACGCCGGAAATGACCGCGGGGCCGACACTTGCGTCGGCCCCGCGGGTGAAAGGATGCCATGTCGTCCGGGTGTCCGGGAATCCCGGTCACCGGCCCATCCGGGCGCGGTTCAGAACGGGATGTCCTCGTCCGCGACCTCCGCGTGGCTGGCGCCGCCGCGACCGCCGGTCGAGGCCTTGGCGTTGCCGCGGCCGCCGCGCGGCGGGGCGTAGCCGCCCTCGTCGCTGACGACGCGCTCGCCGCCGCCACCGCCGGCCGAGCCCAGGAACTGGAAGTTCTCGATGACGACGCGCATCTTCGAGCGCTTGCCGCCGTCCTTGTCCTCCCACGTGTCCAGCTTCAGGCGGCCCTCGATGAAGAGCGGCTTGCCCTTGGTCATGTACTGCTTGATGACCTCGGCCTGCTTGCCCCAGGCCTCGCAGTCGACGAACGTGGTTTCCTCGCGGTCCTCGCCGTCCTTCGTGCGGTACTTGCGGTTCACCGCGAGGCCGACCTCGCACACGGCCTGGTTGCCGGGCGTGTACTTCAGTTCGGGGTCGCGGGTCAGGTTGCCGATCAGCATGACCTTGTTGAGATTCGCCATTGTGGTGCTCCTTGCGTTCGGTATCTGTTCGGATCGTAGCCGCGGCGCCCATCCTGGGCAAGCCGCGCCGCGCCACGACGGCGCCTTCCGATCTTGATGCACGCAGTATGGCCGCCCCCGGTGAAGCACCTGCTGCAACGGGAAGTTTTTCCACGGAAATGAGAGCGGGAGGCGTCCGGGG
>JBIKJV010000427.1:0-3466 GCA_044360755.1 Phycisphaerales bacterium | reverse complement strand
TTAACGGTGTAGAGAACCCTCCAGCCATTTCATATTCAAAATCGATAGGTTTATCTCGGTCATCACCAAATGATCCACAAGAATAGTAATCGCCTTCAGGATTAATATTACGAATATTCGAATCGCATGTGCGACTCTGTGGGCAGATCGTGTTTTCACCTTTTAGTCGTTTTAACATCTGTTGAGTGTTATGCTCCCACGGAGCCAGCCCAGCTTTCCAGATCTCAACGTATTTCTCATAGATCTTCGATAGACGATAAGGTTTATCTTGATCACCACTTGCCATGGCGTAGTTCACCTTACAGACCACATCCATCTTTTTTGCTAACTCGACAGTTTGTATAACAGAGTCTTCATTCTCTTCTGTAATAACTGCGAGAAAGGTTGGTCGATATCCAATGTGCTCGAGCATAGTATTCGACGCATTCCAAAAGTCTTCTTCACTAAAGACAGAATAATCGCCTTTTAATCTGCCATTGCCGTATTGAAAAGACGTGGCTACGCCAACTCGAGGATGTAAGAATAAAGGCTTCCACTTATCGACATTCTTATAGAATGGCCAGAGATTTGTTGTCAAAGAGATGGTGGTGGGATATTCATTTTCCTCTAGATGCTTAATGAGTCTCCAGTAGTAAGCTGGGCTCATCATAAGAGGATCGCCACCATTTACAATGATAGTGTTTGTATTGGGATAGCGCTTAAGAAAACGAAATACTTTCTCAAGATCTAATTGAGAAGTATGATCTTCTGATATCTTAGTTGAAGAACAAAAGGTGCACTTGAAGTTACAGACTTCAGTCGGCTTAATAATCAAATCCATGTTGTATCATATATCAGCGTTAGGCCGATCTTTACCATATTTGTTGTTACATTCTCTAAAGTATTGTGTTTGGTCGATTGAATCTACGCCTTCAATCTCACACAGCCGGCGGTTAATGGCACGAATATCTTCTTTTAGAAATTGACCATATGGCTCCAGCATTTGGATCATATCCATGTATATTTTGTATTTTACTGGATCGCCCTGGAACTCGTACAGTTTCGTAATCCATACGTTGTACATTTCTGCGCACAGATCGCGTTCATCTCCGAGTTCTTTTTTCTTTTTCAAAAGAGTTTCAACTTCATCCATCTTCTAATCCTACGCTATAATCAAAGCTAGCAAGTCTACGTGTTATCTGTGTAGACCCTGCACGATGCCAGAAGCCACGACAGTTATTTACCATAAACAAGTCTCCCGCTTGTGGATAAAAGTGTGCTGTTTCTTCTGCGCCATCTTTGTTGTACCATTTAAAATTTATTGATCCGCCAGTTTCTGGTTTTTGTGTGTCAAAGTAATATAAAAAGAATATATCGTACCCTTCAAACATGTCGGTATGCCAACCTTGGTTGTCTGCATCTACACCATCCCAAACAAGAAACTTGTTGTATCTAGCATTTGGCCATTCTGGAAGAATGTATTTCATCGTAAGATATTGCGCGAATGTTGACATGCGCTTTGTAAGTTCTGGACTCACATCTTTCTCGCCATTATCACGAGATCTTTCTTCGACGTTTAAAAGCATAAACTCGGAGATATTGATTAAATCAAGAGCGCCTGGTTCACTAAATTTAACGAATCCTTTAGTGTAAATATCTTCTATCATAATATCTCTAAACACCTCCTCGTTATATCAGATCTAAGTATTATTTCGTTCTTTGACAAAAACTTTTCGATCGTATTCACTCTAAAATCACCACCAAGCTTTCGAATAGTTTTGGGCGGAGTGTTAGGATCGAATATGTCGGCTATTTCTTCTTTTATCGCTTTGAAGTCTTCAAGGCTATTTATTGATTCAAATGCGATCTTACCAAAGTCTGCCGGCTTTACGAATGGCTCTAGCAACGGATATATGTTCTTCAGTAAATAGTTTGAAGCATTATTCATAAACCACATCTCTTGCATTTCATCAGTAGTGAACGAAAAACATGAACGTATCGTTTTGAAATACGTTTTCTTGTTCTTATAGAGGTTATGCCAGTTGTCTGAACCGTCTTCGTCGAGAATATCAGAATATACTTCAACAGTTTCAATATTATACTTCTTCTTATACTCTTCTGAATTAAGAGTAGAATCTGGAAGAAACATATAGTCGTGCCGAAAACTTGACCACGCTTTAAAATTCCAGATGATTTCTAATTCTGCATAAAAATCATCAAGTGTAGATCCTGGCATCCCAAGAATAAGTTCAACTGCAGGAGTGGGATAACCTTCCTCTCCGCATTTCTTATTGATATGTTGAGAGAGCTTAATTTTATCTTCAAAGCTCAAATCAACTCTTTCAGCTATACGCATAGCTTCTTCACTTACACTCTGAATGCTAATCGATGGTATGATTGAAATGTATTCGGTTTTACCCCACATATCGGTGCCGCCTTCAGACTCTGAATGTTTTTCTTCACCCTTTCCAACAATATCGAATATAGCATCAATCAACCTGATTCTTCTATTTAAGTCTTTTGCTTTCATCGTACTGATGTCAGTCAAATTAAACTTATTATCCCACCCAAACCGAAATATCGAAACATCTCTTTCTTCAAATGCTCCAAAGTTAGCATCTGTAAGATATGCATCTCGAAAACCAGCTTTCTTCAATGCAAGAATATCACGCTTTACTATCTCGATGTCTTTTTTAACAATCTTAGTACCAATCCCGCCACCCCACTCACAGTATACACATTTATATGGACAGCCACGAGTTGTTTCGATTATCACAAATGGTTCAAGCTTATTCTCTTTCGCGTAGGTCAACATCTCAGTTAAGTAGTCGAGATGTTCTTCATATACTGAGTAGTCTACATCAAACTTAGCAGGAATTGATCTTTTGCTCTTTAATTCCCAAGAAATATTTTCGCTTACTAATCTATCTTCAATATAACAATCGAGAACGTCTTGAATAAACATTTCTCCAGGTTTAGTCGGCTGACAGATAAAATCGTATTGAGGTCTACTTGCAAGAAATTCTGGTTCGTTAGTACCAATATGAGGTCCACCAAGTAGAAGCACTTTTTCTGGATGTGACTTCTTAATCATATTTGCAACGTCATCACAAATGGTATAGTTCCAAGTGTATGAACTGAACATAATGATGTCTGCATTTTCTACTAATGATGCAACATCACTAATATCTTTGTAAGTGTTCCACTTATAAGGAGCTGGTTGCCATTCTACATTGTTTGGGTATTTTCCAAAATGATTGTAGTAGCTTTGGCAGAGCAGAAACGTTGTATTATTACTCAATGACCAATCTGCGTGAGGCGGATTGATGAAAGCAATTTTAACCTTTTTTTGATTCAACGTATCGGAATGATTCTTTAAAGACACATTCATTCACATCTCTCACAATCTTTGAATAATCATTTTTAATAAAACAAGTAAACGGGCATTTCTTATAGAATTCACACTCAAAACAATTGTACCGAATTA
>JBIKJV010000359.1:0-3487 GCA_044360755.1 Phycisphaerales bacterium | reverse complement strand
AAAAAAAAAAAGAATTACCCCTCCAGAATACCCTCTAACCAACCTCCGAAGAGATCAGCTAAAGAGTATCCTGGAGGGGAGGTCTAGGTTTAACTGACGTTAGTCAAAGTACCTAGGGACTATACATAAAATAAATGGTTTCCGATTGTAACTGTGTGAGTTAACTTCTTAGACCACTTAGGTAAAACGTAGTTAGCATGATAGAACAATGATCCCTTTGTAGGATCTTTGAGTCTACCCTGTAAGTAGTTAGTAGCAATAGCATGAGCTACTTGGTACTGTGATTTGTTCTTTGGATAGTGGTTCTTTAATAGCTTTACCCAAGAGAATTGGTAGGGTTGATACACAACCTTACAAATAGAGGAGGGATAGCCCTGAGCCAGTAGTCGGTTAATTGTGACTGCTGCTACTGCTATCTGACCTTTGATAGATTCTCCTCGAGCCTCATGGTAAATGTTATGAGCTAGACAATCTATATCTTTCTTTCCAAAGGCTAAAATAGGCTTAGGAATAGTGTGAAATACAGCTGATTCAGTTACAGTGCTTGTTTGCATAGGAAAAAGAATCAGCAACAAAATTGCTAAATTTCTCATAGTTTGCACCTTCTTTCTCTTTAGCGTCCCCTGGTAAAATTTAGCTTACAAATACTGCTGTTTTAACTTCTGCTTCAGGATGACTACTAGGCTCAGTCACAAGGTCGTGAGGTCCATAGTACCATTCATCGAATACATCTAATGCAATATTACAAGTACCCACTCCAGTAATTTCCACTACACCGCCCTCATAGCCAGCTCTCACAATCATAAGATCAGGGTCTAGCTTGCTTAGTTCTGCAATAAGTTGTTTAACTTTCATGGTTGTTTCCTTGATCTGATTAAGTCTTCATACTTTGCTATACCGTCCCAGAAGCCATCCTCGTAGTCCCTGGAATGTTTACCGACTAACTCTACCTCTTTACGGAGACCTGCACATTTCTCACGTTCATTTAAAATAGCTAGCTTAATAAAGTCCAGTACTTCAATTGTCTCTTGGTCATCTATTGCCCTCATGAGTTTTTCTGCCTAATGTAGGCCTCAAGATCTCTAGCAATGAACCAAGTGTCTCCATCATAGTACCTACCAAAGTTATTCACAACTTCTTTTTCAGTTAAACTCTTCCACTCTGCTCTAGATTCAAAGTGATAGGGTTGACCTGTAGCCTCTATCTCTTGACCTAACCTTTGAACTTCACGCATAGCGTTCTCCCTTTTAACACGATCAAACTCATCATCTTCATCTGTGTGTATCATTCTACAGTTATCCTTTTAAATTCCCCAGGCAATGATTCACCTAGGCTTTCAGTCCAACAAATTTGACACCATAGTCCTTCATGTCCTTTGATATTACTCCTAATAGCATGCGGGTGTTCACCATGCTTAGGACATTGAACAACCCATGTCTCATAACTACTTATAAACTTAGCGTCCATCAATAGCCTCCAAGCATTTGGTGTGTTGATGCTGGTAGAACTCATTTATACTATTTGCTGATATAGTATAACCTTTAGGATACCAGACAATATTGTATGCACGAGCCTTTTCAACAGCGTCCCTACAAGCTTTACGCTCTTTGTCTATTGCAGTCTTAACCAGGAGCTTAATATTTTTATCTATGGCATCGAGTACTGCCTTAGCGGTTTCGTCTACAGTCAAGTCAGGATTAACTGTTACGCCTGTAGCGCTAATTCTTAAAGCCTCAACTGAGGGAGAGCCATTAAAAAACACAATACTGTTTGTAGCTTGTTTATGTAACTCATATACCTCAGTCATAGTGTAAGCCTAATTGCCTAGCATTCTCAGCCTTCTCATCTAAGGCATCTTGAATCTTATCAAACTCTTTATCATGTTCTTTCTGACCTTTATCACGACCAAAGATCAAATCCCATCTTTCATTGTACTGCTCTTGAGCCACGCTAAATGGCCTTGGAGTAGATCCTTTACTCATATTAGTCCCATAGTCCTTGATAGTATTTTCCAAATAGCCTAAATCCGTTTTGGATTCTAGCCTCGTGTTTTTCTAGACCTTCCATATCAATCTTGAAGGTATCATCTATGCCCGTTACTGCTTCTACATGAAAAGGATAGTCTCTAGACTTAATAAACTGAAAATCAGTTGAACCTGAGTAAAATTGAGCATCATGATTATCATCTAGCTTTTGAGCAAAAGACCAGATCATTTGATCAATTACCCAATCCCATCTTTTAAAGTAGTTCTCATCACTTTGCCAAGAATGCTCAGTAGGGGGTGCGCTAGTGCTTTTAAGTTCATCAGGCACATCTTCGTCATCTACCTTAGGGGCTCCGCTTAGCTTCTGTCTAAACTTAACCAATGCAGGGTGAATAATATGCGCTAGTGTATGGTCTAAACTCCAAATGTCATAGTTATCAATTGTGACATCGATCTCTCGATCTTGGTCATCGTAACGGTATTCACCAATTAAAACTTTCATACTGCCTTTACTAAGTCTAGGTCTTCCCACATATCAGGAATACATGCAATCATAGTGATTTTATTTGTTAGGTTATAAAATACAAATGGAGCAGGTGTATCTAAGTTATCTTCAATGATATTAAAAATTTGTTCATTGTACTGACCTACTACACTCTTTCCATTTACAATAACTTTCATCATATGCTTATCATTGGTGGTGTAAAACTCTTCAATAGAAGTAGCAACACAACCAGCATAAATTTGAAAGCTTTTGCGGCTACCAGAAACGAAACGTGTGAATTGCTTAACTAAACGCATTTAAACTCCTTAATCAATTATTATTGCTGCAACCAGCTTATTTGTATTGCCATCAAACTCAAGAGAAAGATTTTCAGGCTCCCAATGCTCTGGAGACCTAACAACAACATCTTTACCTACTATCTTTGCCCGTAGTCTAAAGAAAACATTAGGCTTAACTACTGGCTTTAATCGATATTCCGTATTATGGTTAAAAGGAGGCAAAGCACCTCCAAAAGCAGTTAATGTAGGGATATCAATCCACTCATTAAAACTTTTATATTGAATTACCTTATCTTCAAGATAAGCAATAATTAAGTCATGATGCGGATGAATTTTCATAAAACTCCTGGGTAATAAAATTGTTTCTCATAAGTTGGTTTCTTACATGATCAGGCAAGAAATAAACACCGTCATAGTCTTTTAGTTTCATATCTTCATCAAACCAAAGACCACCTCCGTTTTCATCTCCATAGATCTTGTCTTCAAACCAACCATATTTACCGTTTGTATCAATCTGAATAGTAAATCTATTAGTTGATAAGTCTAAATTGTAACGATTCAACTTCTGCCTCTTCTAATGATATAACGTTGTATATTGTATTAAGCGTCTCATAAGTATTATCAGACAATTGTTCAACAATAGCGCTTGATAAGATCCATTGGTTTACTAGATCAGGCCTACCTTCATGGCTAGCACAAATGCCTCTTAAGTGATAATT
>JBIKJV010000345.1:0-3492 GCA_044360755.1 Phycisphaerales bacterium | reverse complement strand
ACTCTGGTTTTGTCAGATGCGTTGTGTTTAGCCCGCCATGATCTGGCATTTCAACCATTGCGTTCATTTTAAAATGAGGTAATTCAAAATGTCCAAACATGTAACGAGCTTTAATTTTTTCAAGCTTCTTCCACTCGTCACCGACAAGCCATGGGATAAAAGCAACATCATCACGAACAATTATGTCTTCAATTATAGCAACGTTGTGAAACAAGTTTGCATAAGGCAAACTATTAAGTTCACGTTTTTCACGATAATACAAGTCATGGTTGCCCATAATCATGTAGACATGTTCAAATGCGTTGCTTAATTTTTTAATATTGTCCACGCTATAGTTTAATGTAGTAACGTTAACACCTGCTCTGTGGTGATGCCAATCACCTAAGAAAATGCAAGTGTCACAGTCTTTACTATTCTCAATAAACCAGTCAACGAAGTCAGCGCAATCTTGATTGTGCTGACGACTGTTGTTTCTGTTACCAAAGTGAATATCTGTAAAACAGGCTGCTCGATTAAAAAATGTCATATTATAGCTTTATAGTAAAAGTGATGCAATGTCAATCAAATGTTGTAACCGGCATCTTTGTGTTCAGATGCCATTTGTTCGTCCCATTTTGCTCGTTCGGCCATTTCGTGATCGAGTTGTCTGCTAAATGATGGAAGTTGTCCGCTTTCTTGTAACAAGTCATCTCTGATATTTTGATTGCGTTTTTCTAAGTTTAACACCCTAGTAAAACTGTTTGTTACTGCAGCGGTGTAGTATGCAAACGGGTTTTGTGATTTATGTTCATTAAACTGTAACCCTATTTGACTCAACTGCAATAGTGCATGACTACGCATTTCATCTACATAAGTATAACCACGCCAGTTGCTACGCATACTATAACGCTCACATAGTTTAATATACATTTTTGCTAAATTGTTCGTTACGGTTCCGTGGTCTACACTAAAATGACCATTGTCAAATCCGCCCTTCCAGTGACTACGAACTACTTCACGCATTTCATTGTCAATGGATTTATAGTGTTTAAACGGAGGGAAATTACATTTAGAATGTGCGTCTGCAGTAGTTTTTGGTTTTGATTTACGACCTGGTTCTAGTGGCACATGTTCATAAGTCATAACTCTGAATATTAAATCTTCGGTAGGTATATCTGATGCGTGTACTCTGTGATCTGCTACTTTGGGTTTGTCTTTTAGTTTTTTACTATTATTATACCAATCTAAATATGCAGCTTCATACGATTCTACGGTTAATTGATATGCACGGTTTTCTTTAGCTTGCTGAATTATGTCGTCAGTGAATATATCATTATATTCGTCAACTATGATATCGTAACGTCCGTGTTCTTTTTCTAATAAGTGACAGTATGAAAGTTTGCTTTTGTGTATTTCTTTTAACATATCTTTGTTATTAAGATAATTTACTCTTTTCATTAAAAATTCCTTAGATTTATCTTTAATATAGTATACATTCGTATAAATGTCAATCATTATATACTAATATAATTATTCAATAAATATATAAGAGACAGTAACATATTTATTTGTCAAAAAAGGTAAGAGTATAATGAGTGGTGTGAGTAGCGGTAACAGAGTATTTTTAAGAACAGCACCTGGAGCAGTAAATTTTTATTGCCAAGGTCCTGCAGTTGAACTCAGACGACATGGTGGGATTGTGTTCCCTAACCAACCTGATATTTCTTATTCACAAAGTGTAATTTATAATCCGTATAGTATGACACATACTAACTATAGTTTCAATGCATACAGCAACACGCCTGCACCTATGTTGCAAGTAACAGCACAATTTTCTCAAGTAACAAACGAAGAACATGCATATTTGCAAGGAGTGATACACTTTTTGAGAAGTGTTACTAAAATGTTCTACGGACAGAATGATACTCTTGCTGGCACTCCGCCACCAGTATTAAGATTTAGCGGTTTAGGATTATTCAAAGATGTAAGGGTTCAGGTAGGTAGCTTTTCATTAGTATTATCAAGCGATACAGATCTTAAAGAATTTAACGGTGTTGCGTTACCTACTATGCAAACTATTGCAATAGATTTAATGCCGATTGTCACACCAGATGTACAGAAAAACACTTTCAACATGCCTGAATTTGTATCGGGTAAATTATACGGACAAGGATTCATTTAATGGCAGTTACATATAAAGAAAGCAGCAACTATTCAATAACAAATGTTAATGAAAAGTATTTAGAAGTGTATAACCCACCGTTGACAACACAAAACTTGTCGGTTCAAGTTAATAAAACTATTATACCGTCTAAGTATAATCTAAGACCAGATTTAATGGCATACAACTTATACGGTAATAGTAAACTGTGGTGGGTTATTATTCATTACAATAGAGATGTAATCAAAGATCCAATTTTTGATTTTAAAGCAGGTTTATTGATTGTTGTTCCTAAAAATATTAGTAACATAGGAATTTAAGCACAAATGTCAGTTTATTTAGACAATGTATTGAACAAGTATGAAACATACACATATAACTGGGCATTACATATAACTCACCCAGCTAATATAGACTTGAGTTTACCTGAATTGAAGTCGCAAAATAAAATCATTACACTGTCAGAAAGTGGTGTTGAAAACGAAATAAGCATAGAATCTGTAGAACAAAATTTTGTGTTAACATTTGTCAATACTAACAGACAAGCAATAGCTAATCAGTTTAATGTAAATTTTGTTGAAGTGGGCGGCATCACATTTTTTAGTAGAATAATTAAAGCAGCAACTGATTTAGGATTAGAAAACCATTTAAAAGCAGCATTTATTTTTGAATTGAATTTTAGTGGAGCATCACCGGATGGTATTCCTACTAGAAACATTAGGGATGCAGGTCCATTTTATTATTATTGCACATTCAGATCATTAACAATGTCTTTTCAAAACGGTGCTGCATATTATGCAGGTGATTTAGTTGAAATAACAGAAGAAGCATTTAAAGAAAATGAATTTACATTAATATCTGATGTTACAGTAGAAGCTTCGACATTTGGTGAATTTTTAATAAATTTTCAAGAGGAACTTAATAGACAAGCGAGAAGTGTTGCAGCAACAAATCCTAATATATTATGGCCCAATTCTTATTTGTTAAAGGACAATTATGGCGCATCAGATTGGGAAATAGGCAGCATAGATCCAGGTGTTGTAGAAGGAGCAAGAGCGGTGAGTGTGAATACAGCAAACGGTAGACACCAATTCTCTTTACCGATCGGAACAACAATTACATCTGCTATTTCTGCAGCACTAATGTCAACTACTAAATTCCGCAGAATGCCTATCGGTCTCACAGGTGAAAGATTTGCTAAGTCGGACCCAAATCAAACTATTGCTAATCCTGAAGCATTTGCTGACCAGATACGATGGTTTTCATTTAGAACTTCAATCAAATACGGCAATTATGATAGATTATCTAATAACTATGCGAAACAGTTAACATATACTGTAATACCTATTCTA
>JBIKJV010000327.1:0-3499 GCA_044360755.1 Phycisphaerales bacterium | reverse complement strand
GAGGGAAGTGCGGACGTGGGCCAGTGCCAACGGCTTCACTGACCTTCCGCCCGAGACTGGAAAGGGATTGAATCATCCCATGGTCGGGCTCACGTGGCATCAGGCCATCAAATGGTGCAACGCCCGCAGTCTCAAAGAAGGATTAGGGCCCGTATACTACACCAATCCGGCGCGGCTTCCCTTCCATGTCTACCAGGTCGGGACCACGTCGGCGATCACGGTCTGCTGGGGTGCCAATGGCTATCGGCTTCCGACCGAGGCCGAATGGGAAAAGGCCGCCCGTGGTGGTTCGGCGGGGACCCGCTTTCCCTGGGGAGACATCGCTTATCATATCAAGCTCAATTACTTTGCCTCCGACACGACGATCGGGAGTTATGACGGCAGTGCGCCGAGGGGGTACCATCCCGCTTATGCCACCGGGCTCACTCCGTACACTGCGCCCGTAGGGAGCTTTCAAGCAAACGGGTACGGACTTTTCGATGTCGCGGGGAATGTTGCGGAATGGTGCTGGGACTGGGATTCGGATTTCTCGTACAGGAATGGGGCCAGTGATCCCCGGGGGCCACTGAGTGGTGAATTGCGGGTGGCGCGCGGTGGCTCATGGGGAGACCCGGTACCCGCTACCCGGTTGGGGGCGCGGGCCGGCCGGTTTCCCACTGTTGCGGGGGAACGCACCGGATTCCGCCCGGTCCGCCTGTGGCCGCGACCCGGTTCCGTGGAAAGCGGCAGTGTGGCCGTCGATACGAGGACGGTCCCGCTCATGGGAGTGCCGGCGCTCGGAGCCATTGGCGGTACGGGAGCATGGCTCGGGGGTGCGGTGCCGGACGACGGCGGCGCAGCGGTCACCGAATACGGCGTGGTGGCGGCCCTGCGCGCGGTCAATTCCGATCCGGCGATCGGTGGCACGGCAGTGCGGCAGGTGACCGGGACTGGATCGCAGCAGGGATATTCGCTCTGGGTCAACGAACTCGCGCCGGGGCGGAGCCACGTGTTCCGTGCCTATGCCCGGAATGCCAAAGGGATTGCCTACAGTGAAATCCGGACCTTCAGCACGACCGGACAGAATGCCCAGCAGGCGTGGAGAATGCTTCACTTCGGCACGGCGGCGAACGTGGGCGAGGCGGCCGACGCGGCCGATCCGGATGCTGATGGATTGAGCAATGCCGCGGAATTCGCGCTGGCCCTGGATCCAAAGCGGTCGAGTTCGGTTGATGCCGAATTCGCGCGCAGCGGAGGCCGTCTGGAATTGAAGTACCGGCGCAGTTCAGTGGCGCAGCGGGACGGAACCGCCGTCTTCGCGGAATGGAGCGACGACCTTCTGGTGTGGTCGAGGGCAGGTATGGAGGAGATTCAGCAGAGCGATGATGGAAGCCATCAATCGATCGTTGCGGGGGTCGATGCAGGAACCGATGGCCGCCGCTACGTCCGTCTGCGCATGATCCTTCCTGCCGACTGAAGTGGATTCGCACCGTGTTTCCGCATGGAAAGATGCTGGAGCGCGGAGCTGCGACTGTGGTAATTGCAGGAATGCTTCGAATCAGGGAATGTTTTGTGCTGGGGTTTCTGCTGCTGGGCGGATGGTCACGGGGAGCGGAAACGCCACCGGTGATCGGTGGACTGGCGCGCGCTCAACTGGAACCCGCCGTCAAGGGCTCCATTCTCCTCGCAGAACTGAATTGCGTGGCGTGTCACGAGGGCAAACTCCGCGGCGATCCCAAACAAGCGCCGCGGCTCGCCGCCGTCGCCGCCCGACTCCACCCGGATTACATCGAACGCTTTCTGCGCAATCCGCATGAGGTCAAGCCTGGGACGACCATGCCCGACGTGATGGCTGGGCGCAGTGACGCCGAACGGGAACGGCTGGCGCGGGAACTGACCCATTTTCTGCGTTCGCTTCATGACAAACCGCTCGAGCTTTCCGTGCCCGATGCGGTCGCGGCGCAGGAAGGAAGACGGCTCTTTCATGCGCGTGGCTGCGCGGCCTGTCATGCGCCGCGCGATGCGGAAGGCAATGAGCAGACGGTGGCGGAAGCGGTTCCGCTCGGCCAGTTGGCATACCGCTACAGTTTTGCCAGCCTGACGGATTTTCTCGAGCGTCCGCACACCGTGCGTCCGTCCGGCCGGATGCCCGACCTCCGGTTGCCGCGTCAGGACGTGGAGAAGATCGCGCACTTTCTTCTGCAGAAGACGAGGCTGCCCGGGCGTCTCCGCTACACCATGTACCGGGGAAGGGTTTTTGAAGGGATCGGCAGCGACGAAGTCAAGGCCGAGAAAGCCGGGCAGAGCGATGGCTTTGCGGTGCCCGGAGCCGCGAAACTGCCCCATCATACCGCGGTCGTTTTTTCCGGCTGGCTACGCATCCGGGAGTCTGGACCGTACCGTTTCCGTGCGAAGTTCAATGGGGGCAGTCTCGTCATGGGTGATCAGACGGTTTTCGAACTTGCTCCGAGCGACCGCCGCGGTGTTCAGGAAAAGGAAGGCACCGTGATGCTTCCGCAGGGGAATCACCGCATTGAATTCACGTACTATCACACGGGCCGCGATCCCATGCTGGAATTCGGAATGGAAGGCGGAGGTCAGGCCATGGGACCGATTCCCGGGGACTGGCTGACGGCATGGGACGGGGCGGTGGCGGAATCGCTGGTGGCTCCGGTGGATCCGATGCTGGCGGCGGCCGGACGGAAGGCGTTTGCGGAACTGGGGTGTGCCCGTTGTCATGACGACGCTGGAGTGAAGGCCGAGGCGGCCCGCCCGCTGGCGGATCTGCGCAGCGGAGCCGGTTGCCTGAGCGGAGACGATGGGTCCTGGCCACGCTTTGGATTGTCGCCGGAGCAACGGGAACAGATCCATGCCGCGCTCGCGCTGCCCGCCGACGCTGCGTTCGACGACCGCACGGAACTGCATCGTTCCATGGTCACTTTCCAGTGCCTCGCCTGTCATGAACGACGTGACCTTGGCGGTGTGGCCCCCGATCGGCTGGCTCACTTCAGCGGCACGCAGCCTGCCATGGGAGATCAGGGACGATTGCCGCCACCGCTTTCGGATGTGGGAGCCAAGCTGCAGCCGACATGGCTGGCCGATGTGCTGCTGCGGGGCCGCCGGGTCCGTCCGTACCTCGATGCTTCCATGCCGCAGTACGGCGAAGCGAATGTCGGGAAAATGGCCGCCCTTTTCGGTAAAGTAGACCGCCTTGAAGACGCCGCGCTGCCTGCGCCACCGCAGATCGAGGAATCGAAGCAGGCTGGTTATCAGATGGTGGGCACCAGCGGGCTTGGCTGCATTGTCTGCCATGAATTTCACGGGCAGAAGAGCGGCGAAATCAGTGCCCTCGACATCGGCACGACCACCCAGCGGCTCACGCCAAACTGGTTCGCTCTCTACATGCGTCAGCCGACCCGTTTCCACCCGACGGTGATCATGCCGAGCTACTGGCCGGAAGGGAAGGCGGTGCGGCCGGAATTTCTCGGCGGCGACAGTGCGCAGCAGATTGCCGCGCTCT
>JBIKJV010000073.1:0-12026 GCA_044360755.1 Phycisphaerales bacterium | reverse complement strand
AAGTTGGAATCGCTAGTAATCGCGGATCAGCTACGCCGCGGTGAATATGTTCCTGAGCCTTGTACACACCGCCCGTCAAGTCATGGGAGCCGGCAGTGCCCGAAGTCGCGCAATTTCATGCGTGCCCACGGCAAGGCTGGTGACTGGGACTAAGTCGTAACAAGGTAGCCGTAGGGGAACCTGCGGCTGGATCACCTCCTTTCTAAGGGATTCCTTAGACCTCCTGAGAGAGCGATCTCGAAGGTGGGATCTCAAGTCAACGCAATCTCGTCCGGCTCGACCGGATCGCTGCCTGGTGACAGGCAGTCAAAGGCGTCCAACTGTTCCTTGACATATCGACAGCGCCCTCGGTTCATCCCGAGGGCGCTGTCACTTTTGCATTGTGCGTTGCGTGGCGGGCAGTCGGTGCCGCGTCGGGCGGACCGCGCCGGGCTGCTCGTGCCCCGGCGTTCCGGGTGCCTTACCTCTGCGCCGCGCTGCCTGCGCCGCCGCCGGTCAGCACGACGACGCCGATCACCACCAAGACCAGCCCCAGCACGCGGCGCACGGTGATCTCTTCGCCCAGCAGCGCAAAGGCGCCGGCGGCTGCGAACGTCGGTGCCAGGGCGAAGGCGACCGGCTTCACCTGGCTGATCTCGCCGGACGAGAGTGCCAGGTAGAAGAACGCCAAGCCCAGCGCCCCGGCGAAGATCCCGGCGCCCACGACCAGCTTCCACCATGTGCCGGCGGAGGCCTGCAGCACGTTGGCTGATTCGCGTGCGGACGGCACGCCGAGCGGCTCCAGCCAACCCTTGGCGGTTGCCAGCCATGCCAACCAGACGATGGGCAGCCCGACGGTTGCGCGGATCGCGATGGCCATCATCGGCCCCACCTCCTGCGACTTCAGCGCGCTCTTGGCGCACAGTTCACCGATCCCCCAGCAGAGCCCAGCAAGCACGGCGTAGATGATGGCGGCCATGGCCCGAGCCTACCGCTGCGCGGCGCGGCGGGTTTACGGACCACTCGCAACGGGAAATCGCCCCGGATTGGTTGACTCGCGTGCCTGCGGGGCTATGTTCGGGTCGGAAGGTAAGAAGGCTGCGCTTCTGTGCGGCCGAGGGAATCTAGGAAAGGGTCTGAAACTAGAGGCATGTGCCGGCGCCGAACGCAGCGAAAGTTGTTGCGTGCGTCAGTCGGCGGCACGGCTTCCGACGGTAGGGAGAAGGGCGTTGTTCAAAGCGACCCTCCGATCGGACGGGAGCTCCGTGGGTGGACGGAACTCCAGTCCCTTTTCTGAACTCGCGGGCTCCTGATCGAAAGGTCAGGAGCCCGCCGGGTTTTTGGGGTGTGCGGACGCGGCGTGCCGCCCGCTCAGTCGTTGAAGCCGCCCACGTAGGGCATCGGGCTGTTCGACTGCGGCGAGCCGATCCATGCGCCGTTGCCCAGTTCCTCGCGGTCCCAGGCGGGCATGAGGCCCCAGTTGACCATGTCGGGGTTGCCGGCCACGGTGCCGTTGGCGATGAAGCTGCCGCCGTTGCCGTCGTTGGGGCCGCCCTGGCCCAGGGGCGGGGGGTAGCCCGGGCCGTAGTGGTGCATCACCACCGCGTTGCCGGTGGGGGTGACGTACTTGGCTTGGACGTAGCCGGGGGTGCGGCCGTCGGTGATCGGCGGGCCGCCGCCGGAGCCGACCGCATCCTTGGCGGTGGTGCCGACCATGTGCAGGTGGTACTCGGGTGCCAGGGCTGCCTGCTCCATGGCTTGGCCGGACATGATGCCGCCCTGCTGGTTGTAGCCGACGCCCTGGGGCACGCCCCCCACCGAGCCGTCGTTGCCCGAACCGCCGTAGCCGACGTTTCCGCCGCCCGCGTTGCCGCCCGCGCCGCCGCCGTAGCCGGCCCCACCGCCGCCGCCGCCGTATCCAACGCCCTGCTGCTGCGGGGCGCCGGCAAGGGGGGCGCAGGCGAGAAGGACCGCGACGATGGGAAGCGTGCTGGCCATGGGGTGCTCCGTGAAGGCTGGGCGCCTGCCGGCGCCGGTCTCCGTTGGGCGGCAACGGCCGCCCGGAGAAGCGTAGCATCCACGCCCCGATGCGCATCGTCATTGCCTCTGATCACGCCGGCTTCCCGCTCAAGCAGGAGATCCTGCCGCTGGTCCGTTCGCTGGGGCACGAAGTGATCGACGTCGGCACCGACGGCACCGCCGCCGTCGACTACCCGGACTACGCGGTCAAGGGCTGCCAGGTGATCCTGCGCGGCGAGGCCGACCGCGGGATCCTGTTGTGCGGCAGCGGCGTCGGCATGTGCATCGCCGCCAACAAGATCCCGGGCATCCGCGCCGGCAACATCGAGGACCACTACTCAGCGCACCAGGGCGTCGAGCACGACGACATGAACGTGATCGTCCTGGGCGGGCGCACCACGGGTGCCGCGGTGGCCGCGGACCTGGTGCGCGCCTTCCTGGCCGCCCGTTACACCGGCGAGGAGCGCCACGCGCGCCGCCTCTCCAAGGTGCTGGAGATCGAGGCCCATCCCGAACAGTTCCGTGCCGTCGCGCGTTCCGGGGGGCAGTCCCCCGCCGGCGCCGGCCACGGCTGAGTCCGTCCGTCACACCCCACCGCGCGCATGGCGCGCAGGAGCATCGTCCGCATGCGTTCGAAGATCGCCGCCTCCGTCATCGCCGCCGCCAGCGCGGCGTCCGCCTTCGCCGCCCCGCCGCAACCCGCCGCGCCCGGCCTCGATTACTCGGCGCTGCCGCCTGAGCCGTCTGCCACGCAGAAGCAGCTGGAGTCGGCCAGCGTCACCATGCAGCAGGCGATCGAGTCCGCCGAGAAGGCCATGAACGGCCAGGTGGCCATCGCGCGCGCCGTTCCCGGTGCGTCGGGCATCACGTACGAGCTGATCGTCGTGGCCGGCGGCCTGCAGAAGCGCGTGACGGTCGACGGCGCCAGCGGCAAGGTGACCGGCGCCGTGCTGACGCTGCAGTCGGCGATGGGCAAGGCGCTGGAAGCCACCAAGGGGGGCGCCGTGAAGGAGATGCAGATGGCCCCCGGCGCGGACCCGCCGGTGATCGGCGTCACCGTCTTCAAGGACGGCAAGCGCCACGACGTCGTGGTGAACGCGGTCGACGGCTCGATCGTCAGCGACACCGTGCAGGCGCGGTTCCCCGGCGAGGACTTCGCCGGCGAGATCAAGACGCTGCCCAGCGGCCTGATGTACGTGGACCTGAAGGAAGGCACGGGCGCCGCGCCGGCCAGCAAGAACGCGTTCGTCAAGGTGCACTACACCGGCTGGCTGACCGATGGCCGCGAGTTTGACTCGAGCATCAAGCGCGGCCAGCCCGCCGAGTTCGGCCTGGCGAGCGTGATCCCCGGCTGGACCGAGGGCCTGAGCACGATGAAGGTCGGCGGCAAGCGCAAGCTGATCATCCCCTACAACCTGGCGTACGGCGAGCGCGCCACCGGCCCGATCCCGGCGAAGGCGATGCTGATCTTCGACGTCGAGCTGCTGGACATCCCGAACAACCCGCAGCAGTGACCGCGGGCCCGGGCTTCCGATGAATGCGACGCGGGCGCGCCCAGAGGGGCGCGCCCGCGGTCGTTTTGCGTCGGGCTGGCGCGGCTGCGCGCCGTTCGCTCACGGCTTCTTGAACACGTCGTCCGCCTGCTTCGCCACTTCCTGCTGGTACTCGTCCACCTTGGCCTTGGTGCGGACGGCGGCGTCGCGGGCCTTGCCGAGCGACGAGCTGCTGTTCCAGTCCACGTCGCCGGGGCTGGCGTGGTTGTCGGCCTGGGCGGCCTTCTGCTCCGGCGCGGGCACGCTGCCGGCGGCGCGCGGCTTCATGTCCTCGCAGCCGAACGCCAGGAGGGCGGGCAGGGCGAGCGCGACGGTGCGGGTGGTGGCCATGCGGCGGATGTTACGGGACAGGTGCGGCGTTGAATCCGCAGGGCTGCGGGCGGCGATTCCATCAGGCGATGGGTGCCTGCGCGGGCGCCCGGACTGCGCCCCACGGCGACTGCCGGCTGCCCCGAGAGGACCCTGCCATGAACGACCCGATGCTGACCGACCGCTTCGTCGTGCCTTCCCGCGCCGCGGGCACGGACCGCTGCTGTGGGCATCACCCCACGCCCGCAGCCGAGCCGCATGCCGGAGGCACCCCGCGCGCCGCGATCGACCAGCCGCGCATCGAGCGCGCCGTGCGCGAGATCCTGCACGCGATCGGCGAGGACCCTTCGCGCGACGGCATCCGCGACACGCCGCGCCGCGTGGCCAAGGCCTACGCCGAGGTCTTCGGCGGGCTGCACCAGGACGCTTCGCAGCACCTGGCACGCGTCTTCGAGCAGCGTGGCGACGAGCTGATCACGGTCACCGGCATCGGCTTCTTCTCGATGTGCGAGCACCACCTGCTGCCGTTCTTCGGCAAGGCGCACGTGGCGTACCTGCCGCAGGGCGGGCGCGTGGTGGGCCTGAGCAAGCTGGCGCGCACCGTCGAGGTGTTCGCCCGCCGCCCGCAGCTGCAGGAGCGGCTGACCGAGCAGGTGGCCGATGCGCTGATGGAGCACCTGGATCCGGCGGGGTGCATCGTCATGGTGGAGGCCGAGCACCTGTGCATGAAGATGCGCGGCGTGCGCACGGCCGAGAGCATGATGACCACGTTCGTGCGCCGCGGCGTGTACCGTGACGACGCCGCGCGCGGGGACCGGGCGATCGAGCTCGTCCGCGACCTGGCGCGGCGCGCGTGAACGGACCCTTTGCCGCCATCTTCGACCTGGACGGGACGCTGGTCGACAGCTTCGACGCCCACTGGACGTCGTGGCGCGACATGTGCGCTTGCCACGGCGTGGAGCTGACGCACGAGCGCTTCGTGCGCAGCTTCGGCATGCGCAACGACCGGATCATCGAGATGTACTGGCGCGAGGTGGGCAAGGAGCCGCCCGCGGGCGACGCCGCGCTGCGCTGCGCCGACGACAAGGAGGAGCGCTACCGCCGCATCGTGGCGGACGCGTTCCCCGCGATGGCGGGCGGCCGCGAACTGCTGGACCGCCTGCACGCCGCCGGGTGGAAGCTGGCCGTGGGCACCAGCGGCCCGCCGGAGAACCTGCGCGTGGCGGTGGACGGCCTGGGCGCCGACCGCTGGTTCCACGCCGAGGTCTGCGGGCTGGACGTGGCGCACGGCAAGCCCGCGCCCGACATCTTCCTGCTGGCCGCGCAGCGCGTGGGCGTGCCGCCCGAGCGCTGCGTGGTGGTGGAGGACGCCGTGCCCGGCATCCAGGCCGCGCACGCCGCGGGCATGCCGTGCGTGGCGATCTGCAGCGCGGGGCACACGCACGCGGAGCTGGCTTCGGCCGAGCGGGTGATCGACCGGTTCGACGAACTGGACGTCGCCGCGATGGAGTCCATCGTGCGCCGGGGCCGGGGCGGGGCCTGAGCGCCGGCGGCCGCCGGCCGCCGCGGCGTACCATGCCTCTCCCATGGATCCGCGCTACACCCGCCTTGCCGAACTCCTCGTCCGCCACAGCTGCCGCGTGCAGCCGGGAGAGCACCTCCTGGTCGAGCTCTTCGACGGTCCCGAGGACGTCGCCGTGGCCGTGGTCGAGGCGACGCGCGCCGCGGGCGGGCACCCGCACGTGGAGCTGCGCTCGAACCGCGTGCTGCGCGCGCTGAACCGCCTGGGCGCCGAGGACGGCCTGCGCACCTGGGGCGAGTACGACCTGGAGCGCATGAAGCGCATGCAGTGCTACGTGGGCATCCGCGGCGCGCGGAACGTCAGCGAGATGAGCGGCATCGCGCCCGAGCAGATGAAGAACGTGGGCCGCCTGTACGCCAAGCCCGTGCACTTCGAGCAGCGCGTGAACCACACCAAGTGGGTGGTGCTGCGCTGGCCCACGCCCAGCATGGCGCAGCTGGCGCAGATGTCGACCGAGGACTTCGAGCGCTTCTACTTCGACGTCTGCCTGGTCGACTACGCGAAGATGGACCGCGACGTGCAGCCGCTGAAGCGCCGCATGGACGCTGCCGACAAGGTGCACATCAAGGGCCCCGGGAAGACCGACCTGCGCTTCTCGATCAAGGGCATCCAGAGCGTGCCGTGCAGCGGCGAGCGCAACATCCCGGACGGCGAGTGCTTCACCGCGCCGGTGCGCGACAGCGTGGAGGGCGTGCTGCAGTACAACACGCCGACGATCTTCAACGGCACGACCTTCACGAACGTGGGCCTGGAGTTCAGCAAGGGCCGCGTGGTGAAGTGCTGGGCCGACCAGAACCAGAAGGAGCTGGAGGCGATCTTCGACACCGACGAGGGCGCGCGGTACATCGGCGAGTTCGCGATCGGCTTCAACCCGAAGATCATGCACCCGATGAAGGACATCCTGTTCGACGAGAAGATCGCGGGCAGCTTCCACTTCACGCCGGGCCGCTGCTACGAGGAGACCGAGAACGGCAACCGCAGCGAGATCCACTGGGACCTGGTCTGCATCCAGCGGCCGGACTACGGCGGCGGCACGATCGAGTTCGACGGCGAGCTGATCCGCAAGGACGGGCAGTTCGTGCCGGCGGACCTGCAGGCGCTGAACTACTGAGCGGGAGCCGCCGCCCATGAGCACCGCCCCCGTCGTCGACCTGCGTTCGGACACCGTCACGCGCCCCACGGCCGCGATGTGGGACGCCATGCGCGCCGCCGAGCTGGGCGACGACGTGCTGGGCGACGAGCCGACGGTGGCGCGGCTGGAGCGCGCGATCGCCGACCTGCTGGGCAAGGAGGCCGCGGTCTTCGTGCCCAGCGGCACGATGGCGAACCAGCTGGCGATCCGCACCGCGTGCGGGCCTGGCGACGAGATCGTGGCGCACGAGGACAGCCACATCATCCACTACGAGACCGGCGCGCCCGCCGCGCTGGCCGGCGCGATGGTGCGCACGGTGCGCGGCGCGGGCGGGCTGTTCACGGCCGACGACGTGCGCGCCGCGGTGCGCACGCCGAACGTGCACCACCCCGTCAGCCGCATGCTGGTGGTGGAGAACACGCAGAACCGCGGCGGCGGCACGGTGTGGCCGGTGGCGCAGTTCGCCGCGTGCGCCGACGCCGCGCGCGCGGCCGGCATGCACGTGCACGTGGACGGCGCGCGGCTCTTCAACGCGGCGGTGGCCGGCGGATACGCGGCGCGCGACTTCGTGGCGCACGCCGACACCGTGAGCGTGTGCTTCTCGAAGGGCCTTGGTTGCCCCGTGGGCAGCGCGCTGGTGGGACCGGCCGCGTTCCTGCAGCGGGCGCGGCGCTTCCGCAAGATGTTCGGCGGCGGCATGCGGCAGAGCGGGCTGCTGGCGGCGGCGGCGCTGCACGCGCTGCAGCACCACGTGGCGCGCCTGGCCGACGACCACGCCAACACGAAGGCGCTGGCGCGGGGCGTCGCCGGCATCCCCGGCCTGCGGCCGATCGTGGCGCCGGATGCCACGCCCACGAACATGGTGTTCTTCGACGTCGACGCCGCCGTGGGCACGGGCCCGGAGCTGTGCGCGGCGCTGGAGAAGCAGGGCGTGCGCATGATCGCGCTGGACCCGCAGCGCGTGCGCGCGGTGACGCACCTGGACGTGGACGCGGCGGGCATCGCGCGCGCCGTCGAGGCGCTGCGCGCGGTGGTCACCAGCCGCGCTGCGGCGGGCCGCCCGCAAGGCTGAGCCAGCTGGCGCGGTCCACCAGCCAGCGGCCGTCGGGCATCCGGCGGACCTCGAAATGCCAACGCGTGGGGATGGCGGCGGCGGCGCCGGCGATGTCGGTGCGGCAGCCCAGGATCACCGCGCCGCGGTCGGCGTCCAGCGTGGAGAAGTCCAGCTCGGTGATCGCGTTGCGCTCGATGCGGTTGCGCGTGACCAGCCGTTCGGCGGTGCGCATCAGCTGGTCGATGTCGTCGCCCGGCGCCTGCGGGCCGCCGTAGTGCATCGATGCGTCGTCGGCGAACGCGGCGCGGATGCCGGCCATGTCGGCGCCCACCGCGGCGTCCACCAGCGCGCGCACCGCCTGCGCAGCGTGTTCCCCGGGCGAGGTGACGAGCGAGGCGATCACCAGCGTGCCCGCCGCGCCCAGGAGGAGCAGCACGCCGGCCAGGATGGGCTTCGCGCGCTCGTTGCGCGCGCCCCACCACGCCAGCACCGCGGCGGCCAGCAGCATGGGCGCGGCCAGCGTCCACGGGCTCTCGGCGAAGAGCCGCGTCAGGAACGGGGAAGCGGGGAGTTCGACATCCATCGCGTTGGCTGCGTAGCCTAGGGCGCGATGGCAGTCGCGTCCCCGTCACCCGCAGGCATCGCCGATCTCTCCGGCGCGTGCCGGGGTTCGCTGGGGATCCTGGCGGCGGACGGGCCGTCGCTGGCGGCGGCGATCCCGCTGCTGGCGGACCCTGAGCCGCGCCCGAACTACCTGGTGGCGGCCACGGCGACCGCGCTGCGGCCGCTGGCGGCGGCGGGCATCGCGCCCGATGCGGTGGTGCTGGGCGTGGACGAGCCCGACCTGGAGGCGCTGCTGGGCGACCTGCCCGCGGACCTGCTGCGCGGCAGCACGCTGTTCGCGCCGGCCGTGCTGGAGGAACCCGTGCGGCGCTGGTGGACCGGCCCGCTGCGGCTGACCGGCGAGGGCAGCGGCGACGCCGAGGCGTACGGATCGCTGGGCGCGGGCCGCGCCGAGGAGCGCGCGCACCGGCTGCTGCGGCACGTGGGCTGCGACCCGGTGGCGCTGGTGGGCGTGGACCCGCTGGGCGTGGACGGCGTGTGGCACGCGCGCGGCGGCGCGCTGGACGCCGCGTGGAGCGCGCAGCTGAACCCGTTCCTGACGGTGGCTTCCTTGGAGTGGCGCCTGGGCACGGCGCGCCGCGACCAGCACGACGCCGCGATGCGCCGCGTGAAGGCGTTCGTCAGCGCCGACCGCGACGCGGGGCTGCGCGTGATCGACGCCGGCGGCGGGCTGATCGCCGAGGCCGCCGACATGCCGCTGCGCGAGGTTCTGCGCCGCCACGCGGTGGTGCGCATGCCGCTGCCGCTGCCCAAGCGCGTGCGGACCGCGGTGCTGCCGCGCGTCGAGGTGGGCGAGCGCCGCGCCGCGCCGATGTGCGCGATCGTGGTGGCCGACGACGCCACGGGCGGCACCGGCGTGGTGCGCCACCTGGACAGCGAGTTCGGCGGCCGCAGCGTGCTGGCGCGCACCGTCGAGCGCGTGGCATCGTCGCGCGCGGTGGAGCGCGTGGTGGTGGTGACCGACGCGCCGCAGCAGGTGGGCGCGGCGCTGGCCGGGCACCGCGCGCGCGTGCCCGTCGAGATCGAGGCCGTCGAGGGCGCGCTGCGCGGCCCCGAGTCGCACGCGATCGCGGTGAGCCGGCTGTGGGCGGAATCGTGCTGGGGCGGCGGCATCGGCGGCACGACGGTGTTCGACGAGATGCTGGCCCCGCGCGCGATCGCCGCGGCGCTGGAGTCGCGGCGGCTTGACGGCGCGATCGTCGTGGGCGCCGACTGGCCGCTGGTGCTGGTGGACGGGCCGGCGGGCATCGACGGCGTGGCCGCGCGGTTCGACGCGATCGGCCGGCGCGGCGTGGTGTTCGGCGACGGGCCGCCGGGGCTCTCGCCGTGCTGCGTGGGGATCGACGCGGCGCGGTTCCTGGCCGAGCGCGGCCCCGGCGCCACGGTCGGCGCGATGGCCGGCCTGCGCGCGCGGTGGTCGTACGACCTGCGCAGCGCGCCGCGCTGGGTGGTGCACGCGCCGTTCGCGGCGCGCATGGCCACGGTGCGCGCGGTGTTCGATTCGCCGCGGGCCAAGCTGCGCATGCGCCGCGGGATCGAACCGCTGCTGCCCGAATCGGGTTCCGCCGCGCCCGGCTGGGAGGAGATCGTGCCCGCGCTGGAGCGGCAGTATTCGGTGCTGCCCGCGTTCGCGCCGCAGCACCTGCTGGTGGAGCTGTGCACCGGCCGCATGGGCAGCGGCTCGGCCAGCCCGCACCGGTTCGGCACCATCCAGCGCCCGCCGATGACCTACGCGCTGCTCGAGCGCATCCTGGGGCAGGTGGCCGAGGCGCGCGACGTGGTGATCAGCTTCGGGGGCCTTGGCGACCCGCTGCGCCATCCGGAGCTGCCCACGTTCATCCGCATGGCCAAGCAGGCCGGCGTGCGCGCGGTGCACGTGCGCACCGAGCTGCTGGCGCCGATGGGCGCGATCGAGGCGATGGTGGCCGCGGGCGTGGACGTGGTGAGCGTCGAGCTGCACGCGGCGTGCGCGGGCACGTACCGCGCGACGATGGGCTTCGACCGCTACGAGGACGCGCTGGGCAACGTGCGGCGCCTGCTGGAACGCCGCCACGCGCCGGCCGGCTGCGACGCCGACCTCTTCGGCCTGCCGTTCGTGGTGCCGCGCATGCAGCGCCGCGCCGAGACCGTGGCCGACCTGGCGGCCTTCGCGCAGGAGTGGGGGCACCTGGGCACGGCGGTGCTCGAGGCGCCGGCCTTCGCGCTGCTGGACGGTGAGGTGGCCACGCCGCCCGACCGCCTGGCCGACGCCGCGAACCCGCCGCGCGCGCAGCGGCGCGAGCTGTGGCGGCGCATGAAGGTGCTGGCTGACGGCAGCGTGCCGGTGGCCGAGTGCGACCTGCTGGGCGTGACCAGCGTGGGGTCGCTGCAGCGGATGTCGGTGGTGGACGCCTGGCGCGAGGTGGTGGCGCGCCGGCGCCAGCTGCGCCGCGAGCAGGGTGTGGGGGCGCCCGAACTGCGCACCCGCACGCCGTGACGGCCTAGGATTCGGGTGCGATGCACGACGCCGACGACGTCGACTACGACCAGCCCATCGCGCTGTTCCCGCTTCCCAGCGTGACGCTGCTGCCGCACACGCTGCAGCCGCTGCACATCTTCGAGCCGCGCTACCGCCAGATGGTGGTCGACGCCGTCGGCGACGCCGGCGGTCCGGGAATGCTGGAGGCCGCGCCGATCGCGATGGCCACGTTCGCCGGCCAGCGCTGGCGCACCGACTACTCGGGCGCGCCGCCGCTGCGGCCGGTGGTGTGCGTCGGGCGCATCGTGCAGCACCAGGCGCTGGAGGACGGGCGGCACAACATCGTGCTGCACGGCGTGGCGCGCGCGCGGATCGTGCGGATGCACGAGCCCGATGGGCACCGGCTGTACCGCATGGCCACGCTGGAGCCGCTGGAGCCGCCGATGGCGCCGCGCCCCTCGATGCGCCGCGCGCGCGAGGCGCTGGTGACGCTGCTCTCAGGCCCGCGCCTGCGCCGCATGGAGCCCGCGCGGCAGCTGCTGGAGTGGTTCAACCGCCCGGACGTCCCCGTGCACGCCGCGGTCGAGGTGGCCGGCAGCGCGCTGATCCGCGACCTGGAGCTGCGCTACCGCCTGCTGGCCGAGGTGGACGCGTACCGACGCGCGCGCATCGTGCGCGACGAGCTGGTCGCGCTGGACCGGCTGCTGGGGTCCGCCGAGGGACAGCACCCGGAGGAATGGCCGCGCGGGATCGGGCTGAACTGACCCGCCGCGCCGCCCGCGCGGCACCCCGCCCCGGGGTAGCCTTCCGCGCGTGGACAGGACGATCCGCCCCCGACGCAGGATGCGCGCCGCCGCGGCCACCGCGGCACTGGCCGCGCTGCTTTGCGCCGGTGCCGCGCAGGCGCAGGTCGAGGGCGTGCCCATCACCGGCGACCGCCTGGGCGGGTTCGTGCTGCCGATCGAACCGGGCAACTGGCCGCTCCTGCTGCGCGCCACCAGCGCGTGGACGTGGAAGGTGGACAGCACCCAGCGCGTGCTGCTGCGCGGCAAGGTGAACGTCCAGCTGGCCGCATACGACTTCTACGCCGACTCCGCGGTGCTGTGGATCGAGCGCATCCCGAGCGCCAAGGGGCTGATCACGCAGGTGGCGCTGTGGTTCCCCGAGACCAGCGAGCCGACCAAGGCCGCGGGACTGGGCGCGGGCGGCAGCAACCTCTTCGTCACCGCGAGCACGATGGGCGACGTCACGCTGCGCGCCGTGCTGGTGGAGCCGAAGGAGCCGCCGCGCATGGGCGACCTGATGGATCGCGCCGA
>JBIKJV010000072.1:0-12027 GCA_044360755.1 Phycisphaerales bacterium | reverse complement strand
GTCGGCCTCGGCGGTCATCGCCTCGGCCAGGAATGCGGGTTCGGCGGCGTCCGCGGCAGGGTGGTTCGCCGCGGTCTTCTCGGGAACTGGCATCCGGGGGATCGTACCGGACGCACCGTTGCGCTACCCTCCGGCGCGTGGCGCTCCAAGACGACTACCAGGTCCGGCTCTCGAGCTTCCAGGGCCCGCTCGACCTCCTCCTCTACCTGATCCGCAGGGCCGAGGTGGACATCGCGGACATCCCGATCCACACGATCACCGACCAGTACTTCCGCTTCCTGAAGCAGCTGGACAACATCGACATCGACGTCGCCGGCGAGTTCCTGGTGATGGCCGCCACGCTGGTCGAGATCAAGAGCCGCACGCTGGCGCCGACCACGCGCGCGGCCGGCGCCGGCGGCGAGGGCGGCAGCGCGCTGGACGACACCGACCCGCGGTTCGAGCTGGTGCAGCAGCTCTTGGCCTACCAGAAGTACCGCAGCGCGGCCGACGAGCTGAACCGCCTGCGCAACGAGTTCGCGCAGCGCTGGCCGGTGGGCGGCCGCGGCTCCACCATGCCCGAGGAGCCCGAGCGCGAGTACGACGTCGAGGACGTCCACCTGATGGACCTCATCGAGGCGTACGAGCGCATCATCGCGGGCATCGACCTGACCCGCGTGGGCGAGCACCGCGTCGAGTACGACGACACGCCGATCTCGCTGCACCAGACCGACCTGGTGGACCGCCTGGACCGCGCGCCCGAGAAGCGGCTCTCGCTGCAGGACGTCTTCAAGGGCCGTACGCGCGGCGAGGCGATCGGCCTGTTCCTGGCCATGCTGGAGCTGGCGCGCGAGCAGCGCATCGGCATCAAGCAGGACAAGATCAACGGCACGATCGAGATCGAGCTCGAGCTGGGCAAGCCCTGAATCCGTACCGTGTCACGATGGCACGATTTCCGACGCGCCGCCGTGGCCGCGAAATGGTGCCATGCTGACACGGTACGGATTCACTGGATCGCGGCGAGGAACGTCTCGCCCAGGTCGGCCAGCTTCTTCTCGCCCACGCCCTTGATGGTGGCGAATTCCTCGAGTGTCCGGGGCTTGCGGGCGGCCAGCTCCAGGAGCGTTGCGTCGCTGAAGATGACGTAGGGGGGCACGCCGCGCGCGGCGGCCAGTTCGCGGCGCAGGGCGCGCAGGCGGTCGAAGAGCGCCGTGTCCACCTCGTGCGCGCCGTGCACGGCCTTCGCCGTGGCGTGCTTGCGGCCGCGGCCCTTGGGCGGGGCACGCAGCGGCACCTCGACGCCGCCGCGCAGGGCGCGCGCGCCGTCGTCGGTGATGTAGAGCACCGGGTGCTCGTCCTCGGTGCGCGCCAGCAGCCCGTGCTCGACCAGCTGGAACACGTAGTTGATGAGCGTCGCACGGTCCTCGCCGCGCAGCACGCCGTACGTGGGCAGGGCCGCATGCCCGCGGCGGGCGATCTCCTCGGTCTCGGCCCCGCGTGCCACGTCCGCCACGTATGCCGCGCCATAGCGCTGCCCGGTCCGCGCCACCGCGCTCAGCAGCTTGCGTGCGATCGTGGTCGCGTCCGGCGCCATCCGCACCTCGCCCAGGCAGACGTCGCACGCGCCGCAGCCGCCGCCTTCGCGGCCGCCCGGCTCGAACCGCTGCCCGAAGTGCTCGACGATCCACTTGTGCCGGCACACGGGGCTCGCGGCCATCCGCTGCATCGCCTCGAGCTGCGCGCGGCCCTGCGCCGCCGAAGCGTCCAGTGCGTCGTACGCGTCCTCATCCGCGCCGGATTCCTCCAGCCGCGCCCGCGCCTCCTGCGCGCTGCCGTCGGTGATCGAGTTCCACTTCACGACGTCGGCGTACGAGTGGAACAGCACGCATTCGCTCTCCAGCCCGTCGCGGCCCGCACGGCCGGTCTCCTGCTGGTAGTGCTCGATGCTCTTGGGCATCGTCATGTGCACGACGGCGCGCACGTTGCTGCGGTCGATGCCCATGCCGAAGGCAACGGTCGCCACCACGATGTCCAGGCGTTCCTCGGCGAAGGCCTCCTGCACGCGGGCGCGCTGGTCGGCGGCCATCCCGGCGTGGTAGCACGCGGCCTGGAAGCCCTCCTTGCGCAGGTGCTCGGCCAGGCCCTCGGTGTCCTTGCGGCTCAGGCAGTAGACGATGACCGCGTCGCCGCGGTGGCGGCCCAGCACCTCCAGCAGCTGGCGGCGCCCGTCGACGCGCGGTTCGATCCGGTAGACCAGGTTCGGGCGGTCGAAGCTGCCCACCAGCACGAGCGGGTCGCGCAGTTCCAGCTGCTGGACGATGTCCTCGCGGACGCGCGGCGTGGCGGTGGCGGTGCAGGCGTGCAGGCTGGCCTGCGGGAACGTGGCCCGCAGCCGCGCCATCTGGCGGTACTCGGGGCGGAAGTCGTGGCCCCACTGGCTGATGCAGTGGGCCTCGTCGATCGCGATCGCGCGCACGCCCACCGACCCAAGCCAGGCGTCGAAACCGGGGGCCAGCAGCCGTTCGGGCGAGACGAAGAGGAGCCGCACCTCGCCGGTGCGAACCGCGCGACGGACGGCGTCGCGCTCGGCGTTGTCCATCCCGGAATGCAGCGCGGCGGCGGGGTAGCCGTTCGTGCGCAGGCCGTCCACCTGGTCCTTCATCAGCGCGATCAGCGGCGAGACGCACACGTCGATCCGCGTCTCGCCGGCGCGCACGGCCGCCAGCGGGGGCACCTGGTAGCAGAGGCTCTTGCCGCCGCCCGTCGGCATCACCACCAGGCTGTCGCGCCCGGCGATGCCCGCGGCGATCGCCTCGGCCTGCAGCGGCCGCAGCGTGTCGAAGCCCCAGACGCGCCGGATGTCGTCGACCACCGCGGGGTCGAGATCGGGCGCGGCACGCCCGACGGCATCGACCCCGTGCGCCTCCTGCGCGGGGATGGGCGGTTCCGTCCGCATCGGGCGGAGGATAGGGCACCGGGAGAGGGCTTCCGGCCGGGAATGCGAAATGGCGGCCCGCGGGGTCAGTCCATCGCGTCAAACGTGGCCTCGTACCAGCCGTCGCCCATCGGGCGCAGGCCTGCCGTCGCCGCGCCCGCCACGGGCATGCGGGGCAGGTAGTAGTAGCTGCCGACGTCGAACAGGAACCCGGTTCCCGGGACCGGGATGCCAAAGCCCTCGGCGGGATCCAGCCCGCGAGCGGTCAGGGCGAAGAGCCCGTCCCCGGCGGCCCGCAGCCCGAACGGCGTCCACAGCTCCACCGTCCTCGGCACGCCCTTGGCCCGCTCCTCCGGGGGCAGTGCCTCCCACGCGGCGCGCGCCGCCTCGAGCCGCGATCGCTGGATCAGGAAGCCCGTGTCACGGGCCACCCCGAGCAGAAGCAGCCCGACAAGCGCCGCCACCATCGCCGGCGGCAACCACCAGCCGGGCTGCGCATCCACGGCGCGGAGTCGCTTCCAGCGGATCGCCAGCGCGGTCGCCACCAGCAGGCGCGTGATGCCGAACAAGCCCAGCACCAGGAGCCAGGTGCTCCCCAGTGCCAGTGGTCCGAACCACCCGCCCGGCGCCATGTCGCTGACGAAGACAAGCCCGCACCCCGCCAGCACGGCCACCTGGTACCACAGGCCCGGCGCGTGCATCAGCCAGCGGCCGAGCCCGCCCGGCCCGGGCGCCACCAGCGTGCCCGGCAGGGCCGGATCCAGCGCCGCGCCGCACTCGATGCACGGCCGCGCCGCCCCGGACGTGCCACCGGGGAACGCGTACCCGCACCGCGCACACGCGCGATCGTCCGTGCCGCTCTCCAGCCCCGCCCCGGGCGACAGCCAGCGATTCACCCGCTTCCACCAGCCTACGCCCCCGGGCGCGGCCGCGTTCACATCGCACTCCCCAGGATCGTGGCCACCTTCTCCTGCAGCGCCTTCGCCTTCGTCACGCCGCCCTTGTCGTCCGTCAGGTCGTTGCACAGCACGCTGAAGGCGAACCGCGGCGCCCCGCCCACAGGCCCGACGTAGCCGCTCAGGCAGCTGACGCCGTTGATGTACCCCGTCTTGCAGGGCACGAAGACCTTGTTGGCGTCGATGTCCTTGAAGCGCTTCTTGACGGTGCCGGTCTTGCCGCCCACCGCCAGGCTGCCGATGAACGCGGGCCCGACCTTGGGGTCCTTCGCGATCGCTCCCAGCCAGGCGGTCACCAGGTTCGCGGCGACCTTGTTGCCCCGCGACAGCCCGCTGCCATCCGTCGCCACGAGGCCCTTTGCCGCGGTTCCCGCCCCCAGACGCTCGTCAATCACGCTGGCCAGCGTCGCGCAGCCAAGCGGCCATGACCCGGGCTGCCCGGTACGGGCGGCGGCCATCCGCTTCAGAAGGCTCTCGGCATACAGGTTCTGGCTGTCGGTGTTGCAGCGCTCGAGCACCGCGGCCAGCGGCGCTTCAAACACCGGCGCGATCGGCTGGCCGGCGAACTTGGGGTCGCCGCTCTCGGCGGTGCGAACGTTGCCGACGGCGATCCCCGCGGCGCGCAGTCGCTCGCCGAGGACGCGCCCGAAGAACGCCGGCATGTCGTGGACGCAGACCGCGATCGGTTCCTTGGGCACGGCCTTGACGTTGCCGTTCAGCGTGAAGACCGTGGGGTCCTCGGTGCGGCCCACCCACACGGTCTGGTCGGCCTTCTTGTCGCCGCGCGCGGTGCTCTTGTTCACCACCCGCAGCCACGGCGCGGCAGGGGACCAGCGCGTGACCTGCCCACGGCCATCGGCCTGGCCCAGATAGGCCATCGCCAGGCCTGTCTGGTAGTTCAGGCCTGCGATCTCCGCGCAGTACGCGTTGCCAAGCTGGTCTGCCGGCCATTCCGGATGCACGTACTGCCGGTCGAAGACCCTGTCGTCGACCACCAGTTCGCGCACGGCCTTGATGCCGGCCTTCTGCACGCCGTCCACCCACATCCCGATCAACTGGTCCGCGACGCCGGCGACGTCGCCGAACTCCGGATCGCCGAGCGAGGGGTCGCCGTCGCCGAGGACGACCAGCCGGTCCCCGTCGCGCAGCAGGCGCGTGCGGAACTTGAAGTCCGGCCCCATCGCGAACAGCGCCGCGCCCGTCGTCAGCACCTTCATGTTGCTGGCGGGCGTCATCAGCCGGTCGCCGCCGACGTCGGCCACCAACCGGCCCGTCACGGCGTCGCGCACGCTCACCGCAACGTCCTGGCGGTCAAGGCCACTGGCCGCGATCGCCTGTCCCACGGCCGCCGCGACGTCCACGCCCCGCGGTGCGGCCTTCGGCTGCTGCGCCCGTCGTTCCCCTGTCGGGGCGGCGCATGCCTGGCTGGCGGCGAAGACGGCCGCAAGTGCGGCCACGGCGAAGGGACGGGTCAGACGCATGATCGGGCGACGCTCCATGTCGGCACGGGTCCGACGGAGCATATCGGTCATGGCTGACCCATCCCATCGAAAGATCGCCGTCGGTCAGCGATCCGTCCTTCGCCGGCGTCCACGTCCCAGCAGCCCGGCGATGGCGGCCACTCCCATGGCGCCCGGTGCCGGCGTGCTGCCGCCACCGCCCTCGAAGGGCGACCCGACCGCGGTGACCGAGTCGATCATCCACCGGGCCGTCGGCCGGTACCCGCCCCTGCCGACCGTCGCGTACCGACGGGTGGTCGGATCCTTGGCGGCGACGATGCGGAAGGCGAAGCGCTCGTTGTCGGCAATGCCGTCGATGCCCCGCAGGTCCATCGAGAAGCGGAGGAACGCGTTCGCGCGCCCCACGCGGATCATGCCGTCGTTGCGCAGGCCATCGGTCTGGAAGTGGTCGCCGTCGAGCGAGTACTCGAACTGCACCCAGCGGCTGGCGTTGCGATCGATCCGTTGCGACCACGAGACGCCCAGGCCGTCCCATCCCTCGGTGCTGAGGCTGAACGCGACCCCGCGATAGCCACCGTAGAACTGGTCGCCGCTGCTGTCGAAGCCTCGGACCCCCAGCGACCGGTCGGTGCGGCGCCCGGTCGCCCCGGAGCACCACCCAGCGGATTGCGTTCCGACCAGGCGTGCCGATCCATCGCCTGCGGTGGCGACGACGCTTCGGTTGTCGAAGGTCCACTTGCCGACGATGTCGGCGTGCGCGGCGGCTGCGGCGCAGCCCACCGCGATCGTGGCCCACAGCGCCTGCCCAGGCGGCCGAGGTGTCGGTCCTCGTGCGTGCATTTGTTTCCGTTCCATGCGATCCCTCCTGCAAGCGCGCGGGTGCGAATCGCCCGACGCCGGGCACGCGCGCTGCGAAGGACCATGGTTGCGCGCCGCACGCGCCGGACCAGTGCGTTCGCGCTTCCGAGGCATGCATCGCTCGGTTCGTGCGTCCGATGCGCGGAAGCATGCGTCGGGCATGGATCCCCCTGATGCGGCTCCCGGCGCGACGGGTCGATGGGGGAAAAACGACGCGGGGCGCCGCTTCGGGCGCCCCGCGCGCATTTCCCCTTCCGTTGCTTCCCGCTCAGCTGCGGCGACGGCGCGCGCCGATGGCGGCGAGCGCCAGCAGCGCCAGCGACCCCGGTCCGGGCACGTACACCTGGCTGAACTCCTGGCGGACGAACGACGCCGACGAGAAGCCGTTCTCGGTGGCCGCGAAGAACTTCAGGTCCTTGTTGATCTCGAACGCGCGGTAGCCGCTGGTGCCGTAGGTGTCGCAGAAGTCGATCGCGTCGAAGAGCCTGCGATCCTGCGGCGGGCCGAACGTGTCGTACGCCGAGAGCGTTCCCAGGTAGTTGTTGAAGTCGAGGTCGATGATCGTCTCGTCGACGCGCGCGAACGATCCAGCGCCGCCCGACGAGCCGTTGAACGTGAGCCGCGTGTCGCACAGGCGCACGCCGCGCTCGTAGAACTCCGGCAGGACCTCCACGCTGTACTGGATGTTCATCTCGTTCATCCCGTCCGCGCCCGGCGTGGTGTCGCCGAACGGGCCCGTGATGTCGAAGCCGACGTTGTTCAGGCCGTTGCCGTGGCTGCCGGCGCCGATGAAGCCGACGACGCGGAAGTCGTTGGCGCGCAGGCCGTTCGATCCGAACGACTCGAACGTGAACAGCTTGTCGTCGATGATCACCTGGCGGTCCTGGCTCTGGTTCATCAGCCAGCCCAGGTTGACCGATTCGCCGTTGTTCAGGACGATGGCGGCCTGGGCGGTGGAGGCGAACAGGATGCCGGCGGCGCCGGCCAGCAGTGCGGTCGTTGCGATTCCCTTCATGATCTATCCCTTTCGATGTCCGGGCCACGGCGACGGCGGCGCACCACGAGTGCGCCCCGCCGGCGTGCACGGGACCGCATTCATGGCACGGCGGCGCGTCCGGACCACTCGATGCGGCCGCGTGCGCGCGTGATCGGCACGTTCATCGCCGGGATGCGGGGAATCGTCCTGCGTGCGTCACCGCCCGAGCAGGCGGATGACCTCGTTGACGTCCTTGTCGCCGCGGCCGCTGACGTTGATCACGACGATCGCGTCCTTCGGCATCGTGCGCGCCAGCTCGACCGCTGCGTGCACCGCGTGCGAGGTCTCGAGCGCGGGGATGATTCCCTCACGCTGAGCCAGCAGCTGGAACGCCGCCAGCGCCTGGTCATCGGTCGCGGCCACGTACTGCACGCGGCCGGCGTCCTTCCAGTAGCTGTGCTCCGGGCCGACGCCGGGGTAGTCCAGTCCGGCGCTGCACGAATGCACGTCGGCCGTCTGGCCGGACCCGTCCTGCAGCACGTAGCTCATCGAGCCGTGCAGTACGCCCGGCGTGCCGTGCGACAGCGGGGCGGCGTGGTCGCCCGCCCCTGGGCCGCGGCCGCCGGCCTCGACGCCGACCAGGCGCACCGACGCGTCGTCCACGAACGGCCAGAAGATGCCCGCCGCGTTCGATCCTCCGCCGACGCAGGCCACCACCGCGTCGGGCAGGCGGCCGTAGCGCTGCAGGCACTGGGCGCGGCATTCGCGGCCGATCACGCTCTGGAAGTCGCGCACCATCCGCGGGAAGGGGTGCGGGCCCACGACGCTGCCCAGGATGTAGTGGGTCTCGCCCACCGATCCCATCCAGTCGCGCATCGCCTCGTTGGTGGCGTCCTTCAGCGTGCGGCTGCCGGTCGTGACCTCGATGACCTTCGCGCCCATCAGCCGCATGCGGAAGACGTTGAGCGCCTGGCGGCGCACGTCCTCGGCGCCCATGTAGACCTCGCAAGGCAGGCCGAAGTGCGCACAGGCGGTGGCCGTGGCGACGCCGTGCTGGCCGGCGCCGGTTTCGGCGATGATTCGCTTCTTGCCCATGCGCTTCGCCAGCAGCGCCTGGCCCATCGTGTTGTTGATCTTGTGCGCGCCGGTGTGGGCCAGGTCCTCGCGCTTGAGCACGATGCGCGCACCGCCGGCATGCGCGGTCAGGCGCGGGGCGTCGGTCATCGGTGTCTCGCGGCCCACGAAGTCGCGCAGCAGGCCGTCCAGCTCCGCCCGGAAGCCGGGGTCCCGGCGGGCGGCCTCGTAGGCGGCTTCCAGTTCCTCGAGCGCGGGAACCAGCGTCTCCGGCACGTACCGGCCGCCGAAGCGTCCGAAGCGGCCACGGGCATCAGGGACGGTGGTGGCAATGGTCATGGCGGGGCTCGTCGACGGCCTGCGGGGCTCGTTCATCGACCGGCCGCGTTCGCCGCCTCGGCGCCGGGCGGCGGCATCCGGCGGCGGAAGACGGCCAGCATCGGACCGCTCAGAGCATAGGCGCACAGTGCGGCGGCCAGCGCTTCATGGAACCACCAGACGCTCCCGGCGACGGCCACCACCATGGCCGCAACGGTGGCCATGGAGCGGCGGCCCTTCAGGACGCGGTTCACGAAGTGCGGGTACCGCATGCGGCTGACCATCGCGAACGCGCAGAGAAGGGTGGCGGCCGGGATGACCATCGCGCTGGTGGCAGCGAAGCCCGCAGGCAGGGCATCACGCCAGGTGACCAGCATCAGGTGCTGGTGCAGGAGCGCCAGGCTGGCCACCGTGCCACCCGCACCCGGGCTGGGCAGGCCCTTGAACCATCGGTGGGCGTCTTCCTCGGTGCCGGGCGTCTCGACGTTGAAGCGCGCCAGCCGGAGTGCGGTGCAGCAGATGTAGACCGCCGCGACCGACCAGCACAGGCGCGCGTACAGGTTTCCGGCGTCCGGCCCCAGGATCACGTCGCCCGGTCCGTAGTACAGGCCCACCAGGCGCAGCATCATGAAGGCGGGGGCCACCCCGAACGTCACCACGTCGGCCAGCGAGTCAAGCTGTGCGCCCAGGTCGCTCGTGGACCGCGTGAGCCTCGCGAGGGAGCCGTCGATCGCGTCGAACGCCATGCCCAGGAAGACCAGGGCGCCCGCGACCGTCAGCGGGTGCCACCCGAACGGCGTTGGGCCACCGGACTCGCCGGCCCGCGCCGAGTAATAGATCGCCGCGAACCCGCAGACCAGGTTGCCGAGCGTCATGAGCGTGGGCAGCACCTTCACGCCGGGCAGCCGACGGCGGCTCCCACGGCGGCGCAGGCGGCCGCGTCGCGATGGCCGGAGGTCGGGCGAGGGCTCTGTCAGGTGGTCGTTCATGGCGTGGTGCCCTGGGCGGCTGGCGGTTCCCCGGTCATCGGCTTCGGGTGCCCGTCATCGGGAAAAGGCATGGCGTCCAGGTGCGGGATCAGGACCAGCACGGTACGTCGTCCGGGCACCCCGGCGCGCTCCGGGGAGGCAAGCAGCAGGGACGCCCCCAGCGTGGCGATCCGGGGGAGGCTCTTCCCGGACGTGGAAGGCGGGCCCGATGCCAGCGCCGCAGCCAGGAGTGCAGCGGACGGCGTGCGGGACGGGGCATCGAGGGGCGGTGGCGCGTCGGGCTTCCGGGCCTTCGCCGGTGCGGGGGCGGGCGCCGCGGGCGCGACGCCGGCAGGCGGCACTCGCTGGGCGGCAGGGGGGGCCGGGGGTGCCGCCGGAGCCGACGGAGCGGATGGTGCCGCGGGCGTTCCGGTCGCGGTGCCGGTCGCTGCGGGCGGTTCACCGGGCTCGGCCGTGCCGGGTGGTGCGGGTGCTTCCGTCGGCACTGCGTCCGGTTCCCGCGGCTCGACGACGGTGCTCGGGTCGCAGGTGATGACCCATGCCACGTCGCGGTCCAGCTCCAGCTCCATCGCGCAGGAGCCGATCACCTCGCCGGCCAGTCGCTCGCCGTTGCGCACCAGGCTGGCCTGCAGCGCGTTGGTCACCACCTGCGGCACGGCCTCGACCGCGATCCGGCCGCCATCCTCCATCGGCAGCGGCCAGCTGCGTGCCATCAGTCGCACGGTGCCGCCCGGCCGCTCACGCGCGACGCCGTCGATCTCCAGCATCACGTCTCCCAGCGGCGCCGCCACCAGCTCGCGCCATGCCGGGGCGATGCCCATCCACGTGCGCACGTCCTGTGCGCTGCCGCCCAGGTCGCGCTGGAGCTGTTCCAGGTCGCCCGCGCGCACCGCACTGACCACGAATCCGTTGCGCCGCAGCGCCAGCTCGTCCGTCCCGGCCACCGCGGGTGCGGCATGCGCGCGCAAGGCGTCCGCGATCCGCCACGGGTCATCCACCACCTGCCACTGGCACACTTCCAGCCCGTTCTGCCCGGCCGCCACCCGCGTGCGCGCGCGCGTCAGCCTGCCGGCGCCCGGACGGTCCGGCTCTCCAGTGGCTTCGCCGCCGACGGCCGCCGTCCCGGTCCCGACCGACGCACAGCCACACCCCAGCAGGACGGCCAGCGCGATCGCCCCGCGGAGCGCCGTCATCCCGCGGCCTCGTCCGGCATCTCGTTCATCCGGTCGATGAAGCGCCGAATGTGCCCGAAGCCCCTGCGAGTGTGGTGGAACGCCACGCGCGGCAGGTGGACGTGGTCGTCCTCGCCCTCGAACGGCGTCATCTGCTGGGTCACGGTGCCCGTCTTCACCAGGTGGCTGAATTCGTCGTTCAGCTGCTCCACCTGGCGCACCGAGAGGGGCCGCTTCACGCGCACCACGAACGTGTCGCCCACATAGCGCGACGAGTGGTACCGCCGGTAGAAGCGGATCACGCGTTCCGCGGCGTCCGCCGGGCTCGACGCGATCTCGTAGAGCGAGCAGTCCTCCTTCGAGATCCAGCCCGACTCGAGCAGGTTGTGGACCACGCCCTCCTCCCAGCGCTTCCAGTAGCCGCGCGGCGTGCCGTCGGGACCGGCGCCTTCCACCAGCACCACGGGCAGCGGGTGGCTCTTGCCGGTCTGGATGAGGGTCAGCGTCTCGAAGATCTCGTCCATCGTGCCGAAGCCGCCGGGGAAGCAGGCCACCGCGTCCGAGTGGCTGACGAACATCAGCTTGCGCGTGAAGAAGTACTTGAAGTTGATGAGCTTCGGGTCACCCTTGATGATCTCGTTCGCGTTGGTCTCGAACGGCAGCCGGATGCTCAGCCCGAAGCTCGCCTCGCGGCTGGGCCCCTCATGGCCGGCCTTCATGATGCCCATGCCGGCGCCGGTGATCGCCATCCACCCCTCCGCCGCCATGATCCGCCCGAACTCGCGCGCGGCGTCGTAGTCGGGATGGTGTTCCGGCGTGCGCGCGCTGCCGAAGATCGAGATCTTGCGCACGCCCTTGTAGCGGTTGAAGACGCGGTACGCGCTGCGCATCTCGCGCAGCGCGCGCTCCATCACCTTGAACTGCCCGATGTCCAGCCCGTCGCCCAGCGTGCGCAGCGCCGTGCGCGCCATGTCCTCGGCCAGGTCCTCGCGCCGCAGCGTGCCCGAGCGCTGCTCCAGCCCGAACGCCTCGGCCGCCGCCAGCACGGCGCCGTGCAGCAACTTGGACACCGCGGGGTCCAGGCCCGCGGACTCGTCGGCCCGCGCCCCCGTGTGGTCGTGCGGGCGGTGTCCGTGGGATTCGCGGTCGTTGCTCATTGCGTGCTGCTTGGTGGTGGGGTGGGGGGCGCGCCGCCGCCCGTGGGGGCCGGTGGATGCTGGATGGCCGGCTCGGGGCTGAGTACCGGTATCGGCGTCAGCTGTGGCTTCGGTTCACGGAAGGTACCTCCGACGTCGATCACGAAGAACTGG
>JBIKJV010000071.1:0-12029 GCA_044360755.1 Phycisphaerales bacterium | reverse complement strand
GCGGGGTCCGCGCTGCCGCTGACGGCCAGCACCATCTCCTTGGGCAGGCTGAAGTCGCTGACGCCCGAGTACAGCGTGTGCTGCTGCATCGAAGGCAGGATGTTCGTGTTGCGCGGCGTCGGGATCGCCCACTGGAAGACGTTCGATGTCAGGAACGAGGCCTGCGGCACGATCATCCACGCCCACGCAGGATTGCTGCACGTGCCGTTGACCACGCCAAGGTTGCCGGGCGCCTGCGGCGGCATCGGCGTCCAAGCGATGTAGCCCTCGCCGTACGCCCAGTTCACCCAGCCGGGCCCCCACGTCTTGTCCGGGATCCACACCCAGCCCGTGCCGTCCCACCACGTCCAGCGGCCGTAGTGGTAGACGGCCCAGCCGAAGGGCTCGTAACTCTGCCAGTACATGCCGTAGCCCTCGGCCACCAGCCACTGCCCCTGCGAATACGGCCGCCAGCCCGGCAGCACGCCGCGCGGCTGCCAGACCCAGCCCCACGTCTGGTTGGGCGTCCAGGTGCCGTAGTTCGAGAGCTCCTGCATGAACTGCTGCACCGTCATCGACGTGGCGACGCCGATCGACCCCTGCGCGTGCGCCTGTCGCGCGCTGAAGGCAGATGCGGCGACGATGGCGAGGCAGGCAAGGGCCCGATGGATCCGGTGGCGGAGCATGCGCGGATCGTACGCCGCGCCGCATCACATCGACCGGCGCAGGCGAGCCACGCACGCCGCGACGGTGGCCGCCGCGTGCTCCAGCTCTTCCCGGGTCGTGAACCGGCTCAGGCTGAACCGCAGGCTCCCGTGCGCCACGGCTTCGGGCACGCCCATCGCCAGCAGCACCGGCGACGGGTCGAGCGATCCGCTCGAGCATGCCGCCCCGGCGCTGGCCGCGACGCCGCGCTCCGAGAGCAGCAGGAGCAGCGCCTCGGCCTCCAACCGGGGGAAGCCGATGTTCGTCGTGTTCCACAGCCGCTCGGTGCCGGCGCCGTTCACCACCGCGTCGGGCACGGCCGCCAGCACCGCACGCTCGAACGCGTCGCGCGCAGCCGCGCCGCACGCCACGCCGTCGCCGGCCAGCCACGCGAGCGCGGACTCGGCCGCCACGCCCATGCCCACGATCCCCGTCACGTTCTCGGTGCCGCCCCGCAGCCCGCGCTCCTGCGGCCCACCCACGACGCCCGCGCGCACCCGCACGCCCGGCCGCGACCACAGCGCGCCGATGCCCTTCGGGCCGTGGAACTTGTGCGCCGCGAAGCTCGCCAGGTCCGCGCCCATCGCCTGCAGGTCGGTCGGCATCCGCCCCACCCACTGCGTGGCGTCGCAGTGGAAGCGCACGCCCGCCGCACGGCACGCCGCGGCGACGCCGGCCACCGGCTGCACCACGCCCGTCTCGTTGTTCGCCCACATCACGCTGACCACGGCCACCGCCGCCGCGCGCGAGTCCAGCACCGCCCGCAGCGCGTCCAGGTCCACGCGGCCCGCGCCGTCGCACGGCAGCCACTCGACTTCCGCCGTGCCGCGCTTCGCCAGCGCCTCGGCGCACTCGCGCACCGCGCTGTGCTCGGTCCGCATGGTCACGATCGTCCGCCGCGCCGCGTCCGCACCCAGCGAACCGGCGATCGCCAGGTTCGCCGCCTCGGTGCCGCCGCTCGTGAACGTCAGTTCACGCGGCTGCGCCCCGACCAGCGCCGCCACCTGCTCGCGCGCCAGTTCCATCCGCCGGCGCGCCTCGATGCCCGCGCGGTGCACGCTCGAGGGGTTCGCCCAGGCCTCGCGCATCGACGCCGCCATCGCCTCCACCACCTCCGGCAGCGGCTGCGTCGTCGCGTTGTTGTCCAGGTAGGCGGCCATGGGTCGCGGGCGCGGGGGCGGCCCGTCAAACGAACAGGCCCTCGTCGCCGAGGGCCTGGAATGCGGATGAGAGGACTTGAACCTCCATGGGTGTTACCCCACTAGAACCTGAATCTAGCGCGTCTGCCAATTTCGCCACATCCGCATGTGGGCCAAGCATCATAGCGGCTCCCCGGCGGCAAGGGAAGGCCTTGAAGGGGCCGATAGGATGGACGCGTGGCCTATCGCCCCCCCTTCATCGACCCCGCCTACACCATGGTGGATGCCCCCCACCCGGCGACGATCGACGAGGAGATCCTGCTCCGCCAGTGCGAGATCGAGGTCGGACGCGTCTCCGGGCCCGGCGGCCAGCACCGGAACCGCGTCGACACCGCGGTCTTCATCCGGCACGTCCCCACCGGCGTCGAGGCCCAGGGCACCGAGCGCCGCAGCCAGATCGAGAACCGGCGCAACGCGATCAAGCGCCTGCGCCGCAAGCTTGCCGTCAAGGTCCGCACGCTGGCCTCGCGCGACACCCACGTCTGCAGCCCGCTCTGGGAGCGCCGGCGCCAGGGCAACAAGATGTGCGTCAACCCCGACCACGAGGACTACCCCGCGCTGCTCGCCGAGGGCCTGGACCTGGTCGTCGCGCGCCGCTACGACCTGGCCGGCGCCGCGGGGCTCCTGGGCATCACCATGAGCCAGCTCAGCCGACTGATCAACCACGACAAGGGCGCGTTCGCCAAGGTGAACGCCGGACGCGAGTCCTGCGGCCTGCCGCCCCTGCGCAAGTGAGGCAACGACCGATGACCGCGCTCGACCCCGCCACCGCCGCCCGCCTGCGCGCCCTCGTCGCCGAGGAGACGCCGCGGCTCGTCGGCATCCGCCGCGACCTGCACATGCACCCCGAGATCGGCTACGAGGAGCACCGCACGTCGCAGGTGGTCATCCGCGAACTGGCCGATGCCGGCATCGCGCACACCGCGGGCCTGGCGGGCGGCACCGGCGTGCTGGCGCACCTGCCCGGCGCGGGCGGCCGCTCGGTGGCGCTGCGCGCCGACATGGACGCGCTGCCGATCGTCGAGCGCAGCGGCCGCGAGTGGGCCTCGCGCACGCCGGGCCGCATGCACGCCTGCGGGCACGACGGGCATACCGCCATCCTCATCGGCACCGCGCGCGTCCTGGCACGGCTGGCCGCCGAACGCGCCCTGCCCCACCCGGTCACGCTGGTCTTCCAGCCCGCCGAGGAAGGCGGCGGCGGCGGCAAGCGCATGGTCGAGGACGGCGCGCTGGACGGCCGCCACCACGGCCCGCCGGTCGACCGCGCCTTTGCGCTGCACGGCTGGCCCGACCTCCCGCTCGGTGCGGTCGGCACCCGCCGCGGCGCCATCATGGCCGCGAGCGACCGCTTCGAGATCCACGTCTCCGGAACCGGCGCCCACGCCGCGTGGCCGCACCGCTCCGCCGACCCGGTCGTCTGCGCGGCGGCGATCGTCACCGCACTCCAGTCGATCGTCGCGCGCAACGTCGACCCGCTCGACGCGGCGGTCGTCAGCGTCACCGTCATCCAGGCCGGCGAGGCGATGAACGTGATCCCCGACCGCGCGCTCCTCCGCGGCACGTACCGCTCGCTCAGCGAGGCCACGCGTTCGATGCTCGAGCGGCGGATGGCCGAGGTCGCCGAGGGCGTCGCGCGCGCCCACGGCTGCACCGCGCGCTGCGAGTGCGTCCGCGGCTACCCGGTGACGGTCAACGACGACGACGCGGTCGCGCACTTCGAGCGGGTCGCCCGGGATGCCTTCGGCGAGTCCCGCGTCCAGCCGATCGCCGCCCCCGTGATGGGCGGCGAGGACTTCGCGTTCTTCGGCCCCCACGCCGCCACCTGCTACTGGGCGCTCGGCCTTGCCCGCCCCGGCACGGGCTGCCCCGCCCTCCACGCCCCGGACTTCGACTTCGCCGACGAGGCCATCCCCACCGGGGTGGAGCTCATGTGTCGGCTGGCGCTGGCTTGAGGCGAAGCCCGCTCCTGCGCGGGGGGCTCTCGGACCATCCCGCCGGAAAGCCCGGATGTTCGCGGACCCCGGCACACGCGGGGTTTGCCTGGGGCGTATCCGGGGGTACAACTCTCCAAGCCGCAGGTGTTTCAGGCGGCCCCAACCGCCGCCCCCAGAGGACAGCCCTTCCATGCGCCACCTTGCCGCATCGCTCGTGACCGCCGCCGCGCTCGCCTGCACCGCAACCACGTTCGCGCAGTTGGCGACCGCCCCCTCCCCCGCGCGCCAGGCCTTCCGTGAGGCTCACCCGGGAACCGACATCCTGGTCCTGGGCGACCAGATCGCCCGCATCTACGGCAACGCCTTCAGCACCGGCAACAGCCCCGACGAGAGCGCGCAGCGCTTCGTCAACGCGCACGCCGACGTGTTCGGCCTGTCCCCGACCGACCTCGCCCCCATCGGCCCCTTCGAAAACGGCGAGCACCTCCTCCAGCTGATGCCCGAGGACGACGGCTCGATGAAGTTCACGGCCGTCTACTACACGCAGACGGTGAAGGGCATCCCGGTCTTCCGCGCGGGCCTCTCGGTCCTCTGCCGCAACGAGGCCGGCTTCCCGGCGGTGCTGGCGGGCAGCACGCTGTGGGACCTCGGGGCCTTCGCCGGCACCCTTGACGGCGTCGACACGTCGCGGCTTCCCTCCTACAAGACGCTCACGCGCAACACGTTCAACCGTTTCCGCGCCGCACCCGAGACCACGCCCGCGCAGTACGTCGTCTGGGCCGGCATCGACCGCGCGAAGGCCGAGCAGCCTGCGCTCGCGGTGCAGTTCGAGGCGGCCGGTACGGGGATCGACGGCGAGCCGATGCGCTTCCTGTTCGTCGTCGACGCCAAGTCCGGAGCAATCCTCTACGAGGAGAGCCGCATCTACCACGCCGTGGGCGGCACGGTGCGCGGCAACGCCACGGCGGGCTACGGCGCCGACGCCTGCGCGGCCGAGAGCCCCGTCGCGATGCCCCACGCGAGGGTCTCGAACGGCTCGACGACGGTCTATGCCGACGCCGCCGGCGTCTACAGCATCCCGGTCGGCACCGGCACCATCACCGCGACGCTCGGCGGCAGGTACTTCACGGTGCTCAACAACGGCGCCGCCACGGGCCTCGTGCTCTCCAGCGCCCAGGCGGACGGCACCACGTTCAATCCCGTCTACAGCGCCTCCAACACCTCCGCCACCGACCGCGCGCAGGTGAACGCGTACCTGCACGCGAACATCATCCGCGACCTGGTCGTGGCCGCCGCGCCCACCTACCCGTCGGTGTCCACCCAGTCGCCGAACTTCGTCGTCAACTGCAACCTCGCTTCCACCTGCAACGCGTACTACTCGGCCAACACCATCAACTTCTACGTGTCCGGCGGCGGATGCAACAACACGGCATTCGGAACCGTCGTGCACCATGAGTACGGGCACAACATCGTCGAGAAGGCCGGCTCCGGCCAGGGCGCGTACGGCGAGGGCATGGGCGACGTGTGCGGGCTGCTCGTCAGCGACAACGCCGTCACGGGCATAGGATTCAGCAACTGCTCCAGCGGCATCCGCACCGCGGCCAACACCTGCCAGTACAGCGAGACGGCCTGCTCCAGCTGCGGCAGCGCCATCCACTCCTGCGGCCAGCTGATCAGCGGCGTCGTGTGGGATCTCCGCAACAGGCTGGTCCTGTCGGAACCCAGCACCTACATGACCACCCTGCGGCGCCTGGCGATCAACTCGATCCCGCTGCACGGCGCCATCAGCACCATCGCCCCCGACATCGCGATCGACTTCCTCACGCTGGACGACACCAACGGCAACATCTACGACGGCACCCCCCGCTACGCGCAGATCGCCTACGCGTTCACGGTGCACGGCATCGCGGTGCCGTCGGTGCAGCCCTTCACGCTGTCGGTGCCGGGCGGCGTTCCGCAGTACTCCCAGCCGGACGGCACCACCACCGTGCGGCTCCAGGTCACCCCCGTCAACGGCACCCCGAACACGTCCACCGCGCGGCTCTTCACCAAGTCCGGGGCGGCGACCACGTTCACGTCGACGCCGATGACCCACCTGGGCAACAACCTGTTCTCCGCGAAGGTCCCTGCCGGCACGTGCCTTGACACGGTCAACGCCTACTTCAGCATCACGTCCACGGCCGGCACGACCCAGTACGAGCCGATGGACGCCCCCGGCGCGACCTACTCGTCGATGTACGTCGCGGCCACGCCAACCGTGCTGACGGACACGCTCGAGGGCACGAACCTCGGCTGGACCGTCGGCGCACCCGGGGACACCGCAACCAACGGCCTCTGGACGCTGGGGACCCCGAACGGCACCGGATGGTTTGCGGACGGCTCCCGCCCCGTGCAGGCCGCGTCGAACCACACCACCGGCGGCGCCACCTGCTGGTTCACCGGCCAGGGTGCCGGCGGATTCGGGCTGGCAGCCGTGACCGAGGCCGACGTCGACGGAGGAAGCACGACGCTCGTGTCGCCGCTCCTCGACTGCGCCTCGCTCGACGTCGCCTACATCCGCTACTGGCGCTGGGTCGCCACCTGGCAGTCGAACTCGGGCGTGTACCCGCTCGCCACCGACAAGGACGGGCTGGTCGTCGAGATCTCCGGCAACGGCGGCGTGACGTGGACGAACGTCGAGTCCGTCCTGCCGAGCGCCACGGCGCCCAACACCAACAGTTGGGTCGAGGAGGTCATCCGGGTCAACGACTTCGTCGCGCCCAGCTCGCAGGTCCGGCTGCGCTTCCGCGCCAACGACGGCGGCTTCGACTCGCAGGTCGAGGTGGGGATCGACGATCTCTCGGTCGACGGCTGGCGCTGCTCGGCGTACGTCGCGGGCGACCTGAACCAGGACGGCCGTGTCGACGGCGCGGATCTCGGGATCCTCCTGGCGGCCTGGGGCACCGGCGGGGCCGCGGACCTGAATCAGGATGGCACCGTGAATGGCGCCGACCTTGGAATCCTCCTCGCCAACTGGGGCTGAGTCCCCGGACTCCGTTCCGGCGCACCCCGCGTGACGGAACGTGGTCTTTTTTCGAAGATCGCATGTCACGCGCGGCCCTGCGCGGCGAATAATGCAGGGAAGACTTTCCGCCCATCCGGCACGCGCCCCCACACCCCCACCAGACCAGAGGCATACGAATGCACCGATACCGTCTCGTCCGTCCGCTCGTCGCGAGTGCCGTCCTCGCCTGCGCCACGACCACTTTCGCGCAGCTGGCCGCCTCCCCGTCGCCCGCGCGCCAGGTGTTCCGCGAGGCGCACCCGGGCACCGAGATCCTGGTGCTGGGCGACCAGATCGCCCGCATCTACGGCAACGTGTTCAGCACGGGCAACAGCCCCGACGAGAGCGCGCAGCGCTTCATCGACGCGCACGCCGATGTGTTCGGGCTGAAGTCGGCCGACCTCGCCCCGATCGGTCCGTTCGAGAACGGCGAGCACCTGGTCCAGTTGATGCCCAACGATGACGGCTCGATGAAGTTCACGGCCGTCTACTACTCGCAGCGCGTCAAGGGCGTCCCCGTCTTCCGCGCGGGCCTCTCCGTGCTGTGCCGCAACGAGCCCGGCTTCCCGGCCGTGCTCGCGGGCAGCACGCTGTGGGATCTCGGCGCGTTCGCGGAGACGATGGGAGACGTCAACCTCGGGCAGCTCCCCGCATCGAAGCTGCTGATGCGCAACGCGACCGCCCGCTTCGCGACGATCAAGGAGACCAGCCCCGCGCAGTACGTCGTCTGGGCCGGCGTGGACCGCGCGAAGGCCGAACAGCCTGCCCTCGGCGTGCAGTTCGAGGTCGAGGGCACCGACGCCAACGGCGACCAGGCCCGCTGGCTGTACGTGGTCGACGCCAAGAGCGGTGCCGTCCTCTACGAGGAAGACCGCATCTACCACGACGTCGCCGGCCAGAGCCGCGGCCTTGCCACCCAGGGCTACTCGGCGGACACCTGCGCCGCCGCGCTGGCGACCCCGATCCCCTACATCCGGATCACCAACGGCTCGGGGACGACCTACTACTCCGACGTCAACGGCAACTACTCCGTGCCCTACGGCACGGGCGCCCTGAGCTTCACCATCAGCGGCAGGTACTTCACGGTCCTCAACAACGGTGCCGCGACGAACCTGGTCTACAACCCGACGCTGGCCGACGGCGCGACCTACAACCCGGTCTTCAACCCTGCCAACCTGCAGGCGTCCGACCGCGCGCAGGTGAACGCCTACCTGCACGCCAACATCATCCGCGACGCGATCGTCGGGGCCTCGCCGAACTATCCCACGATCTCCACGCAGGGATCGACGTTCCCGATCAACAACAACATCGCGTCCACCTGCAACGCCTACTACACCAACAGCACGATCAACTTCTACGCCGCCGGCGGAGGCTGTGCGAACACGGGCTTCGGCACCGTCGTGCACCACGAGTACGGCCACCATGCGGTGGCGATGGGCGGCTCCGGCCAGGGCGCCTACGGCGAGGGCATGGGCGACGTGCATGGGATCCTCATCGCCGACGCTCCGGACCTGGGCGTCGGGTTCCAGTCCTGCGCATCCCCGCTCCGCACGGCCAACAACACCTGCCAGTACAGCGCGACGGCCTGCTCCAGCTGCGGCAGCGCCATCCACTCCTGCGGCACGCTGCTCTCGGGCTGCATCTGGGACATGCGCAACCAGCTCCGGGCCGTCAATCCCGCGACGTACATGGCCACGTTGCGGCGCCTGGCCTTCAACTCGATCCCGCTGCACGGCGCCATCTCCACGATCGCGCCCGACATCCCGATCGACTTCCTGACGCTGGACGACGACAACGGCAACATCAACGACGGCACGCCGAACTACCCGCAGATCGCGTACGGGTTCACGGCGCACGGCATCGCGGTGCCGGCGGTGCAGCTCGTGTCGTTCTCGTTCCCCGATGGCCGCCCGGGCACGGTCACCCCCAACGGCACGACCACGCTGCGTGTCCAGATCACGCCGCTCTCCGGCACCCCGGACCCCACGACGGCCACGATGTTCGTCAGGTCCGGCGGTGCAGGCAGCTTTGCGCCCGTGCCGATGGCAGCGCTCGGCGCAAACCTGTATTCGGCGACCTTCCCGTCGGGCACCTGCCTGAACACCACGAGCTACTACTTCAGCATCGGCACCACCTCCGGCGGCTCGCAGCTCGAGCCGACGGCAGGCGCCGGAGGCGCATACTCGGCGACCATCGCCGCATCGGCCACCGTCTCGAACGCCGACTCCTTCGAGGGAACCGTCACCGGCTGGACCATCGGCGGCGCGACCGCGGGCGACACGGCCACCAACGGTCTCTGGGTCGTCGCGACCCCCAGGCAGACGGGCTGGACGGGCGGCTCGGTGTGCAACCCCGGCACCGCAGGTGCCGGCACCAAGGCGTGGGTCACCGGCGATGGTGCCGCCGGCACCACCAGCGCCTTCCGCACCGCGGCCGACGTCGACGGCGGCACCACGACGCTGACTTCGCCGTCCCTCGATGCCAGCGGCGCGGCAGCCGTCTTCTTCCGCTGCTCGCTGTGGTACGCGGGCTGGCAGTCCAACGGCGTGGCTTCCTCCGGCGACTCGCTGCTGGTCCAGGCTTCGGCCGATAACGGCGCCACCTGGGTGACCCTTGAGACCATTTCCGCGAACGCCGGTGCCTGGGTCGCCAAGTCGTACAAGCTGAACGACTTCATCACCCCCAGCGCCACCACGCGGGTCCGGTTCCGCGCGAGCGACACCGGAACCGACTCCACCGTCGAGGCCGGGGTGGACAACGTGAGCCTGCAGAAGGTGGCCTGCGCCACGCCGTTGGTCGGTGACGTCAACGGCGACGGCAAGGTCGACGGATTCGACCTCGGCCTGCTGCTCTCGCAGTGGGGCACCGCCGGCGCCGCCGACTTCAACGGCGACGGCACCGTCGATGGATTCGACCTGGGCGCGCTGCTCTCGAACTGGACGCCCTGATCGCGTGAGTCCCGGGCGGACTGCCGCCCGATAACAGCAAACGCCCGGCGCACTCACCCGAAGGGGTTGCATGCGCCGGGCGTTTCGCTATCATCTCTCCTCTTCAACTCGCACCGCTCGTACGACTGAGCCGCGCCAGGCGCTTGGAACCCTGGCGACGCCCGAAGGAGGGCCGGACTCGGTCGGAGGTAGGAACCATGGCCAAGAAGGTCACCAAGCAGTTCAAGCTGATGGCTCCCGGTGGCAAGGCGACCCCCGCCCCGCCGCTCGGTCCCGTGCTCGGCGCCAACGGCGTCAACCCGGGCCAGTTCATCACCAAGTTCAACGAAATGACGAAGGCGCTCAACGGCCGCATGGTCGGTGCCGTCGTCACCGTGTACGCGGACAAGAGCTTCGACATCGAGATCAAGACCTCCCCGGTCTCGGCGCTGATCAAGGACGCGCTGAAGCTGGAGAAGGGCTCGAGCACGCCGAACACCGCGAAGGTGGGCAAGCTCACGAAGGCCCAGGTCCAGAAGATCGCCGAGGAGAAGATCAAGGACCTCAACACCGTCAGCCTCGACGCCGCGATGCGGATCGTCGCCGGCAGCGCACGCTCGATGGGCGTCACCGTGGAGGGGATGTAAGCCATGGCAATCGCGAAGAAGAAGGTCGTCGGCAACAGCAAGCGCATGCGCGCCGCCAACGAGCACGCCGTCAAGACGCCGGTCAGCCCGGCCGAGGCGGTTGCGGCGCTGCGCAAGTTCAAGGCGCCGAAGTTCGACCAGACCATCAACGTCGTCTTCCACCTGGGCATCGATCCGAAGGCCGCCGATCAGGCGCTCCGCGGATCGGTCGCCCTGCCCCACGGCATCGGCAAGAGCGCACGCGTGATCGCGTTCTGCCCGTCGGACAAGGTCGCCGCGGCGAAGGCCGCCGGTGCGGTCGAGGCCGGCGCCGAGGAACTGGTCGCCAAGATCGAAGGCGGCTGGATGGACTTCGACGTCGCCGTCGCCAGCCCGGACATGATGCGCGTCGTCAGCCGCCTGGGCAAGGTGCTCGGCCCCAAGGGCCTCATGCCCTCGCCGAAGGCCGGCACGGTCACCCCGAACGTCCCCGAGGCCGTCAAGGAATACTCGGCGGGCAAGCAGGAGTACCGCAACGACGACGGGGCGAACGTCCACGGCGTCATCGGCAAGATGTCGTTCAAGGACGACCAGCTCGTCGACAACCTCAACGCGTTCGTGGCGACCATCATGAAGGCCAAGCCGGCCTCCGCGAAGGGCGTCTACGTCAAGAAGTGCGTGATCGCCGCCTGCATGTGCCCGGGCGTGCCGGTCGCGGTCTGACCCCCGAAGCAAGCAACAGGAGACTCACATGTCGAAGCCTGTCAAGCAGATGATCGTCAAGGAGTACCGCAAGCGCTTCGAGGGCGTGGAGGGCGCAGTCGTCGTGGAGATCCGCGGCATGGACGCGTCCGCCACGAACAAGATGCGCACCGACTTCGCGCGCAAGAGCGTGAAGGTCGCGGTCGTCAAGAACGCCCTCGCCCGCTCGGCCTTCAAGGGCCACGCGCTCGAGGGCCTCGGCGAACACTTCACCGGCCCCACCGCCATCGTCTATTCGCGCGACAGCGTGATCGACCTGGCGCGCGACCTGGTCAAGTGGGCGAAGGGAATCGAGAGCTTCCAGTTCAAGGCCGCCATCCTCGAGGGCACCGTCTTCGAGGGCCCGGCGGGAGTGCACAAGCTCAGCAAGATGCCCACCAAGGCCGAGGCCCAGGCCAACGTCGTCACCCTCGTGCTCTCGCCGGCGCGCAACCTCATGGGCGCCGTCAAGGGCCCCGGTGGCCGCGTGATGGGCATCGTGAAGGAAGTCCAGTCCCGTCTCGAGAAGGGCGAGGCGATCACCGCGAAGGCGGGCTGATCGTCTTCTTCCCTGCTCGCCGTTTCATCCAGTTTCGTCCCCCATCTGTCCAACCACCGTCCGACTGGCCCGCGAAGCGGGTTAAAAACTGGGCGTTCCAGTTCCTCTCGGAGGTCCATCAAGTGATTTGGAGCTCACCATGACTGCTACCGAAGCCAAGACGTTCGACGCGAAGATCAAGACCCTCGGCGACTCGATCGCCGCCCTGTCCCTGAAGGACGCGGTCGACCTCGCGGACTACATGAAGGACACCTACGGCATCGAGCCCGCCGCCGGCGGCGCCGTGATGATGGCCGCTGCTGGTGGTGGCGACGCC
>JBIKJV010000070.1:0-12051 GCA_044360755.1 Phycisphaerales bacterium | reverse complement strand
TTCGCGGACAAGGGGAACTGTTCTTGAACTTGTGAACTCTTGACCACGAGGGTATGGTTTCCCTCCCGCGTGGGATCCCATCTGCGGGGTGTAGCTCAGCTTGGTAGAGCGCTTGCTTCGGGAGCAAGAGGCCGCAGGTTCAAATCCTGTCACCCCGACTCGAACGCCCAGACCGAAGGCCCCGTGCCTTCGGTCTTTGCGTTGGTGCCCCGGCCGGCGGGGTGGCGCCGGGTGAGGGGGGGCGCCGCGCGGGTCCGGCCGTGGTGGCGCGCCCGCGCGATACTGCCACCATGCACCCGGCACTCCCCGCCGCCGTCCTGGGCCTGGCCGCCTCTGCGCTGGCCGACGGCATCCGTCCCGTCGAGTCCGCATCCTTCTCGAAGCCCGGCGCCCCGATCCGGGCCTTGGTCGACGCGCCGAGCGGCCGCTGCACGCTGGTGCTGCTGGACGTCGACGGGCGGGAACTGGGCCGCGCGCCGGCGGCACCCGGCGAGGCCGACCTTGCGGCGCTGCTGCCCGCCATCCGTCTGGCCGCGCACGCCGTGCGCGTGCAAGCGCTGGATGCCGCCGGCACGCCGTCGGGCGCGCCGCTGGTCGTCGTCCCGCTCACGGTGCGTCCCACCATCCGCACGGCCACCGCGCTGCGCCCCGACGGCAAGACGCCCTACACGCGCGTGATCGGCTGGGGCGACCGCCTGCTGGACCCCGCGAACGCCGATCACCAGAAGCTGCGCTCTGCGTGGCCGAAGGAGGATCCCACGCCGGCATCGGGCTTCCGCACATGGCAAGACGAGGACGTCGTCTTCGAGACCACCGCGGGCCGCATCCGCTTCGCCATGCGCCCGGATGCCGCGCCCGCGACGGCGCGCAACTTCGTCGACCTGGCCGCGCGCGGCTTCTACGACGGCACGATCGTGCACCGCGTCGTGCCCGCCGGCCGCGACGGGCACCCGTTCGTGATCCAGGGCGGCGATCCCACGGGCACCGGCGACGGCGGGCCCGGCTACGACATCGCGCTGGAGCCCTCCGCGCTGCCGCACGATTTCGGCGTCGTCTCGATGGCCCGGAACGATTGGCCTGACAGTGCGGGCAGCCAGTGGTTCGTGTGCCTTTCGCGCGCCGGCACGGCGCGCCTGGACGGCCAGTACTGCGCGTTCGGCGAAGCCGTCGAGGGGGCGCCCGCGATTCTGGCGATCGCCGCCGGCGCGATCGCCGACCCCGAGACCGGCCGCCCCGCCGCGCCCGTCACCGTGACGCGCGCGTTCGTGCAGCCGGCCAGGCCCTGGGTCCCCGGCAAGGGGCGCCCCGAGCCGCGCGTCGCGCGCCCGGAGGCGGCGAAGTGACGCCCGGCGCCGCCGCACCGCGCGGGCTCTGGAACCGCGGCTTCGTGTCGCTGCTGGCCACGCAGTTCTTCGAGGCCGCCAGTGACAACGTCATCAAGGGAACGCTCACCTTCGCCGTCGCCGCGGGCGCGCCGTGGCACGCGTCCTTCGGCACCGGCGGCAACGGCACCGTCGCGGTGGCGTTCGTCGTGCCGTTCATCCTGCTCTCGGCCTTCGGCGGGCGCATCGCGGACCGCTGCTCGAAGAGCCGCGTGACCATCGTGCTGAAGGCGATCTCGCTGGGCGTGGCCGCGTTCACCGCGGTCGCCTTCGCGCAGGGCTCGGCGTGGGGCGCCTTGGCCGCGCTGCTGGCATTCTCGACGGTCAGCGCGTTCTTCGGCCCCGTGAAGTACGGCATGATCGCCGAACTGGTGGAGCCTGCCGCGCTGGCGCGCGCCAACGGCATCGTGAACATGGCGACCAACGTGGCGGTGATCGTGGGCATGGTGGTGGCGGGCGTCGTCAGCCATCACTGGAAGCAGGGCTTCGTCGACGGTGCGCCTGCCGGCGATTCCGCGTGGCTGCCGGGCCTGGCGATGGGCGTGACCGTGACGCTCGGCTTCCTGACGTGCCTGACCCTGCCGCGGCTTCCCGCGCAGAAGCCCGACCTGCCGGTCGACCTGAACCCGTTCTCGACCTACGTGCAGACGCTGCGCGAGATGGCGCGCGGGCCGCTGCTCGGCGTCGCGCTGGCGTGGACCTTCTTCTACTTCGTGGCGGCGATGGTGCTGGTGATCCTGCCCGACTATTCGTCGTTCCTGCACGTCTCCGACGAGGAGACCAGCTACCTGATGGCGGCGCTCGCCGTGGCGATCGGCTCCGGCTGCGTGCTGGCGGCGTACCTGGATGCCCCGCGGCGCCGACGGGGGTTCATCGGCCTGGGGGCGGCGGGCATGGCGGCCGGCTTCGCCGCACTCGGGTTGGCCGGCCCGCATTACGGGCTGACGATGGTGCTTCTCGTCCTGACCGGCGCGGTCGCGGGGTTCTACATCATCCCGCTGCAGGCCATGCTGCAGTCACTGGCGCCGGATGAGTCGCGCGGCCGCGTGCTGGGCACGGCCAACGGCATGAGCTTCGTGATGGGCGGCGTGGGCAGCGGTCTGTTCATCGTGCTGGCGGCCGCCGGTGTCCCCAGCAACCGAGCGTTCCTGGCGCTGGCGGCCGCATGCGCGGTGGCGGTGGCGCTGGCGTGGCGCGCGCGGGGCCGTCAGCCCATCCGGTCCAGTTCGGCGCCGTAGGCCTGCATCAGGCGCTCGCGGGTCAGGATGCCAAGCAGGCGCCGCGAACGCGGCTGCACCACCGCGATCGCGTCCGCGCGGCGCGTCGAGAGCTTGTGGAACGCGACGTCCAGCGTCTCGTCCTCGGACGTGGTCGGCAGGTCCGTGCGCATGAGGTCGGCGATCGTGGTGGCAGCGAGCGCCTCGCGTGCCAGCAGCGCCGACTGCAGTTCGTGCGTCGTCACGATCCCGCGGTATCGGCCATCCGCATCCACCACCACGGCGTCGGTCGCCCCGTGGCGATCGGCCAGCTCGACCAGCGCCGTACCGGGCGCGGAATCCAGCAGCACCGTGCCGGGCAGGTGGCCGATGCCGCCGACCGTCACGCGCCGGAGCAGCGCCAGGTCGCCCATCGCGCCCTGGCGAACGCCCAGCTCGGCAAGCCCCGACGTGTACATGCTCAGCGGGTGCATCGCGCGGCATGCCAGGGTCGAGACCACGGTCGCCAGCAGCACTGGCATGATGATCGTCTCGTCCCGCGAGAGCTCGTAGACCAGCATCGCGCCCGCGAGCGGCGCGTGCGTCGTGGCGGCCACCATGCAGCCCATGCCCGCCAGCACCAGTGCCGGAAGCGGCGCCCCGCCCAGGTCGGCCACGCCCAGCACCTGGCCGACCGCGCCGCCGAGCATGGCGCCCGCCACCAGGCTGGGTGCGAACAGGCCGCCGGCATTCCCCGAGCCGATCGTGCTGCCCGTCGCCAGGCACTTGGCCGCGAACCACGCCAGCAGCATGCCGGCCAGCGCCATGGTCGGCGGGCCGCCCTGCGGCGCCAGCAGCCCGTGCACGACCCAGTAGCCGCTGCCGAAGAATGGGGGCAGGGAACGCATGCCGGTGGCCGAAAGCCACGCCGCACCGCCGATCCCCAGGATCGCCGCGCCCACCAGCGGAAGCGCGCGGCGCGGCAGTGGCAGCCGGGCGAAGCCGCGCTCGGCGAACTCCAGCGTCCGCATGAAGAAGACCGCGCCCACGGCGCAGATGCCGGCGATCAGCACGAACGCCGGCACGCTCGCGATGGAGATGCCCGACGTCGCGCTGCCCATCGCGGCCGCCGTGGTGCCGAAGAGCGGCGTGGTGCTGCCCATGATCGTCTGCACGGTGGCGATCGAGAGCACCGCGGCCGTCACGATCGGCGCGAACGTGCGCGCCGAGAAGTCGCGCAGCAGCACCTCCAGCACGAAGAAGATGCCCGTGAGCGGTGCCGCGAACACCGCGGCCAGTCCCGCCGCGGCGCCGCAGCCCAGCAGCGTGGTGGTGGTGGCGGCGTCGCCGGGGCCCACCAGCCGCGCGGCGTTCGAGCCGATGGTCGCGCCGATCGTGACGATCGGGCCCTCGGGCCCCGCGCTGCCGCCGCTGGCGATCGTGCAGCTCGACGCCAGCCACTGCCGCACCGCCACGCGCATCGGGATGCGCGACTGCGAGCGGTTGACCGCGTAGAGCACCTGCGTCACGCCGTGTCCCCGGAACGAGATCGGGATCAGCGCCTGCACCAGCACGGTGCCGATCGCGCCCAGCACGGGCGCCATCACCACGATCGCGGTGCCCGCCTTCCCCGCGTCCATGATGGCGTGCTCCAGCTGCCCCTCGACCCAACGGATGGGAAGGATGAAGGCCAGCGCCAGCGCGCCCACCACGATGCCCAGCACGGCGGCGACGACCAGCAGCTGCCAGTCGGCTTCCAGCCGCAGGGCGCGTGCCAGCCGTTGCAGCGGGGCACTGCCGAACATGGACGTCCACGAAGCCACGCGCCCGGAAAGGTAACGCGGCGCGCCGTGGCGCGCCGCGTTCGCTGGTCGTGGGTGGTTGCAGGTGCTCAGGCGCGGCGGCGGCGGCCGCCCGCCAGGCCGGCCAGGCCCAGCAGCACGATCGCGCCGGGAGCCGGGATGACGGCCGTGCCGACGATCAGGCGCTCGACGCTGGGGCGGCTCGCGAAGTTCGTGTAGGGCGTCAGGCTGATCGAGCGGATCGCGGCGCCGCTCGAGACGTATCCGCGGAACTGCCCGCCGCTGATCTGGTTGACGAAGGTCTGGCCGTCGGCCAGCGTGATCACCGCCACCGCCGAGATGCGGCTGCCGCTGGAGTTCAGGCTGAAGAAGTCTCCGCCGATCGCGGTGGTCGAAGTGCCGCTGAAGGAGATCGTGATGGAGTCGCCGTTGTCGCTGGTCGAGAGCACCCCCGACGTCGCGTTGAGCGTGGTGGACGACTGGGCCGCCCACTGCACGCCGTTGAGGGCGCCCGAGACGTTCGAGTAGATGCCGCTGTAGGTGGTGAAGCTCTGCGAGTAGAGGTCCAGGCCCACCGCGTTGGCGGCGGCGGTGAACGCGGACTCGGTTGCGAACGCGGTGACGCCGGCGGTCGCAGCGGTGCTGCACGCGAGGGCGGCGGTCGTGATGAGTGCGGTGGTGCGGAGCATCGGGCAGTCCTCTGAAGGCGCCTCCCCGGCGCCTCTGGGCCCTTCCGCTACCACTCCGATATCGGAAAGAGTAGCCCGGCCCCGCGTTTCCCGCAAGGCAACCGGTGTCACGGTTGAAATTGGCCGGCGGCGCCCCCTGAAGCCGGACTAGTTTGCCGGGTTTCCGGCCTCCAGGCGCACGAACGAGATCGTCTCTCGGCGGCCGGTCTCGCCGGCCTCGAGGAGGGCGACGGGGTGCCCGTCCGCCATCGCGGCGCACGCGGCACCGGTGGCGGCGTCGTGGAGCGGCCAGAGGCGGGCCCAATCCTCCTGGCCCCGGCGACCGAACATCTCAAGTGTGTACGGGGGACGGGGTTGCGCCACCAGCGCCAGCCACCGGTCGCCGGGCAACGCCAGCAGGGCGGGGCGCTGGCTGGTGCCGATCAGGCCCTTGGCGGTGCGGGCGTCGGACCAGCCCGGCGCGGTGACGGCGATCGTGGCCATCCCGTTCTCCGAGGCAGCCGATCGGAAGAGCGACTGGCCGCCCGACGAGACCAGGTCCGCTGCCGGCTTCTCGGTGGCCGGGCCGGCGGTCCATGTGAGGCCGTCGGCGGATTCGAGCCACCGCAGGTGGGGTGCCCCGGTGTCGTCCACCGTGACGGCCGCGACGCGTGCGCCGACGGCTCCGGCTGCCGCACTGGCCACGGAGAGCCGCACGCCAGCCAGGTCGTCGGGCAGGCCGCGCACGGTGCACGGCGCCGTGGTCCATGCCCCGTCGGTGCCCAGCGTCGCCACCCGCAGCGTGGAGCGCGTGTCGCGCTTGGCCAGCGGACCGATCGCCTGGTAGAGGACGCGCGCCGTGCCATCGGCCAGCGAGAACGGCACCGGTCGGCCGGCCAGAGGTTCGCCGGCAGGCGTGATGCGCGCGCTCGGGCTCCACGTGACCCCGCCATCGCGTGAGGCGCGGTGCAGGATCGCGGTGCGGTCGCTGCCATCTTCGGCGCTGGTCACCGCGGTGCAGAACGCGTGCAGCGCGCCGGTGCCGGCGAGCAGCGCTGGGTCGAAGTGCTCGTCCCATTCGGTGCCCGCGGCCATCCAGAGGGGGACGGGGCGCGGCGCCAGGAAGACGTCACCGTCCATCGTGAGCGCGCTGACCTGCAGCGCGCCGGTGCCGCCGCGCAGCAGGATCCGCCCGAGCGGCGCGGCCGGGACCTCCGACGAGAGCACCTGTTCGCCGTTGACCAGGACCCGCAGCAGCGTGCCGGTGCGCACCATCTCGAAGTCGAAGGCCGCTCCGGGGCGGATCGTCTTCTCGGTGCCCTCGATGGAGTCGAGCGAACCGAAGAAGAGCGCGCCCTTGTGGCCAATGCGCCCGAGCGGCGCGTCCAGGCTCACCAGGCTGGTGCCCAGCACCACGCCCGCATTGCCGGCGCGCTTGTCCACCAGCGCCATCGCGGCGCGGATGCGGAAGTCGCCTGCGCCCGCAGCGCGCCCGGTGTGCAGCACGGCTCCGGGGCCGTTCAACGTCAGCACGCCTTCCGCGGTCGTCACGGCGCCGTCGATCGCGGCAGGCGGTACCGGGATGCCGGCGGCGACGGCGTCGCCCGGTGCCGCGCGCGGCAGCAGGACCGGGGCGGGCGTCGGCGCGGCCGGTGCCGCAGGCGCGGCCGCGGGCGGTTCAGATCGCGGGGTGGCAGCGGGTGGCGGTGCCTGCAGGCAGGCCAGCGCGACGGCAATGAGCGCGGGGCAGGGCATGCGCGATCAGAGCCGGCGCGGGACGCGGGCCCCGACCTGGTGCGTGTACGTCTCGAACGCGGCCTGCTGCTCCTCGTCGCTCAGCTGTCCATCGCGGTCGCGGTCGAAGATCTCGAGCATCGCCGCGGCGTTGCCCCAGGCCTTGCTGGCGGACGCGCGCTCGAATCGCAGCCACTCGGCGATCCGGCTGCTGCCGGCCCCGGCCGGCACCGTGTTCAGGTCGACCGCCGCCGCCAGCGACGTGGCCAGCCAGCGCTCGGCGTCGCCGAACGCCTTCTCGGAAGCGACGACCTTCTCCTTCGCGGCGGCGATCGCGTCGGGGCTGCCTTGGTCCGCGTTGGCGCGTGCATCGACGGCGGCGCGGGCCGCCTTGCGCACCGCCTGCATCCGCGTTCGGTACTCGGTGCGGATCGACTCGATGCGTGCCGCCATGGCGGCGAACGCCGGGTCGTCCATGTCCAGCAGGATCTGCTCGCCGTTGGTGCGCGCGAACACCGTGGGATACGAGCGCTCCACGATCTCGGCACGGAACGCCTCGGCGCGGTCGGCGGGCAGCTGCGCGGCCAACGTCTCGACCAGCGCCAGGTTCAGGTCGCGGATCGACTTGCGCAGCGCGTGCGCCGCGGCGCCCTCGAGGCGCGGTCCCGCGGAGCGCGCGAGCAGCATGGCGTCGAGGTCCTGCGAGTGGCGCATCGCCGCGTCGTTCATCTCGGCGCTCCATGCGCCGCGCGGCACCATGCCCTCGAGCACCAGCGTCACGTTGAGCGATTCGCCGGGCAGCACGCCCTCGCCGAGCAGGCGTTCGCGGCGGAGCGTGCGCTCCACCTCGGGCCATGCCTTCAGCTGCTCCTCGTTCAGGAGCGCGCGGATGCCCGCGTCCAGCGCGGGGGCGACCAGGGACGAGCCCTCGCCCGTGCCGCCGCCCTGGTCCTCGAGCATCACGCGGATCACGGCCGCCTGGCCATCATCCAGCTGCAGGACGCGCATGAGCAGCGCCATGTCGCGGGCCCCCAGGCCCGGCACCTGTGCCGTGCGCGCGGACTTGGATGCCGCCGGATCGACCGCGGCGGGGGCATCGCCGGCGGGTGCGGCAGCGGAGTCCTGTGCCTGCGCGTGCGCCGCGGCCAGCAGTCCAACTGCGAGGATGGCCAGCGCATGGCGGGCATGGCGGCCGTGGTTCGTCGGGATGGTCATCGGGAGATCTCCTCGTGGGGTCCTGACGACCTTCATCGGCCGAAGGTTCTGCGGGCTTTGGCCGCAGCAGGGCCGATGCGCCGTTCGGGGCGCGGATCGGCCCTGCGGCCCGGCTTTATTGGCCCTGTGCCAGCGAGAACCCGCGGACGCCGTCGAAGGTGCGCAGCAGCGCCGATTCGCTGACCACGAACGACCCGGCCACCGCCTGGAGCAGGCGCACGGCATCCGCCTGCGTGGCGGACACGCCGTCGCGAAGCTCGAAGCGCACCCGCCAGTAGTCGACGACCTCGGTGAACACGGACCCGCGCGGCCAGACCTGCGTGCCGCGGCACGAGATCAGCGTCAGGCGGAAGGGAGAGCCCTCGGCCAGCTTCTCGAGCCTCGGCGCGGTGCTGGCCGCCGGTTCGCTGGCGTCGATGTAGAGGTCCAGGCCCACCACCTCCTTGCGCACGCCGGTGAACGTGTGCATCGCGATCGGCTCGGTCGGCTTGGCCGGTGCCTTGAAGGTGACGGTGTCGCTGCCCTGCACGGGGACGGGGCGCACCGTGCGCGGCTCGCTGCCCAGGCGGCTGACGATCGCCTGGGTGAAGTCCGCCGTGCCGAGCGTGGGCTTCGACTTGTCGCCGAAGTCGCCGGTGTGCGCACCGGACTCCAGCGCCGCCAGCAGGGCGTTCTCGATCGTCGCCGCCTGGCGCACCAGGCCGAGGTGGCGCAGCATCATCAGTCCGGACAGGATCAGCGCGGTGGGGTTCGCCAGGCCCTTGCCCGCGATGTCCGGCGCGGTGCCGTGCACGGCCTCGAAGATGCTGATGTTGCGGCCGATGTTCGCGCTGGGCGCGAAGCCAAGGCCGCCGACCAGGCCCGCGGCCAGGTCGCTGACGATGTCGCCCTGCAGGTTCGTCAGCACCACCATCTTGTACTGCTGCGGCTTCATCACCATGTTCATGCACAGGGCGTCGACGATCACGTCGCCCGTCTGGATGCCCGGATAGTCGGCGGCGATCGCCTTGAACCGCTCCAGGAACAGGCCGTCCGTCATCTTCATGATGTTGGCCTTGTGCCCGCAGTGCACCAGGTCGATCCCCATGCGCTTGGCGGTCTCGAACGTGAAGCGCAGCACCTGGTCGCAGCCCGGGGCCGTGATGAGGCGCTTGCAGACCGTCGTGTCGTCCGAGACGCGGTGCTCGATGCCGCCGTAGGTGTCCTCGATGTTCTCGCGGACGATGGCGAAGTTCAGGTCGAGGTGGGAGAACGGCGTCTGCACGCCCGGCAGCGTCCGGAAGTGGCGGTAGTTGGCGAACGCGTTCCACATCTTGCGCGCGGTCACGTTGATCGACTTGCCGCCGCCGCCCTTGGGGGTCTCCATCGGGCCCTTGAAGAGCAGGCCGCATGACTCGACCGTCCGCACGGCCTCGTCGGTCATGCCGCGGGTGTTGCCCTGCTCGAAGATCGCCTTGCCCATCTCGACGGGCACGAACTCGACGTGCTTCGTCACCTCCGCGGCGCGGAAGAGCGCGAGGGTGGCGTCCATGATCTCGGGACCGATTCCGTCGCCGGCGGCGAGCGCGATGCGCATGTCGTGGTTCCTTACGGGTGTGAGGGGCGGGTTTCCGGGGCCAAGAGGATAGGACGGCCGACCCCCCACCGGGGTGGCGACGTGTAGGCTTCGGGCGATGTCCCCGGAGTTCCGTCCGTTCGTTCTCGGAATCGGCGCGCGCCCCACGTCCGCGCGGGGCGTGCGGTGAGGCACGATCCGTACGCGGCGCTCCGCCTGCCCGACTACCGCCGTTTCGCGGTCGGATTCCTCGCCGGCAGCACGGGCTTGCAGATCCTGAACATGGCGGTGGTGTGGGAGGTCTACGACCGCACCCACGACCCGCTCTCCCTGGGCTACATCGGTCTCTGCCGCGCGTTGCCGGTCGTGCTGCTTGCGCTCTTCGCCGGCCACGTGGCGGACACGAACGACCGCCGGCGCATCGTCGTCCTGACGCAGTTCGGCTTCGCGGCGGTGGCCGCGGGGTTCTGCGTGCTCTCGTGGCAGCAGGCGCCGGTCTGGGCGTTCTACGTGCTGCTGGTGGCCAGCGCGTGCGTTCGCGCGTTCAACGGTCCCGCACGCCAGAGCTTCCTGCCCCTGATCGCGCCGAAGGAGATCTTCCAGAACGTCGTCTCGTACCAGAGCGGCATCTTCCAGGCGGCGGCCATCGGGGGGCCGCTGCTCGGCGGCCTGCTGATCGCCGCGCTGCCGGCGCTGTGGCCCGTCTACCTGATCTCTTCCGCGGCGTGCATCGCGTTCGCGCTGGCGGTGGCGGGGACAAGCCCGGCGCCGGCGCCGCGCGCCACGGGCGGCCGGACGTTCCGCGCGATGCTGGCGGGGATGGACCACATGTGGCGCGAGCGGCCGGTCTTCGCGGCCATCCTGCTGGACCTTCTGGCCGTGCTCTTCGGCGGCGCCACCGCGCTGCTGCCGGTGTACGCGGTCGACATCCTGCATGGCGGGCCGGAGCTCCTGGGCATCCTGAAGGCGGCGCCCTACGTGGGTGCGCTGCTGATGGCCGGCTGGCTGGCGTTCCGGCCGGACTTCGTGCGCGCCGGCCCCATCCTGCTGTGGAGCGTGATCGCGTTCGCGGCTTCGACGGTCGTGTTCGGCCTGAGCTCCAGCGTCGTCGTCTCGGTTGCGGCGCTGGCGATCGGTGGCGCGGCGGACAACATCAGCGTGGTGATCCGCCATGTGCTGGTGCAGATGCGGACGCCCGACCACCTGCGCGGCCGCGTCGGTGCCGTGAACAGCATGTTCATCGAATGCTCGAACGAGCTTGGCGGCTTCGAGAGCGGCCTGGTGGCCAAGTTCTTCGGGCCGGTCGCCAGCGTGGTCAGCGGCGGCATCGGCACGGCGGTGGTCGCGGCGGGCGTTGCGCTGGCGTTCCCGCAGCTGCGCAAGCTCGGGCGCATCGAGCCGCTGCGCGAGCCTGATCCGGCCGCGCCCTGACCTGCGGGCTACACTCGTCCGCATGGAGCATCCCCGTCGAACCTGGCACATGCGTGCCGTGGACCTCGCTGCCGCATCGGCGCTGTGCGTGCTGGCATCCTGCGGCCCGTCCGAGGGCGGCTCGGCGGGAAATCCTGCAGGAGCAGGCGGCAAGGGCGGCACCACCAGCAGGTTCCTGGCCTCGCTCCCGCTCCAGGCGGACGGTGGCACCGTGGACCTTGGCACGATCCTGCCGTGCGTCGACGCGGTCGATCACGTGGTGACGCTGCGGAACGTCTCGAAGAACCCGGTCGCGATCCTGGGATACGCGTCCAACTGCGGCTGCCTGGTTCCCACGCTGAAGGGCGACCGCACCATCCAGCCCGGCGAAGTCCGCGAGCTGGCCATCGCGCTGCGGCCTTCGGGCTACGGCAGCAAGAGCATCCGCGTGGAACTGGCCTCCTCGGCCGGCATGGTCGGCGCGGTGCGGGTCGACTTCCGGGTGGGCGGCGCCGTGCGGTCGATCCCGCCGCTGCAGGACCACCACGTGACCTCCAAGCACGAGGCGCTGGAGTTCGAGATCGTCTCCGAGGAGGGCAAGCCCTTCAAGGTGCTCTCGCTGGATCCTCCCGTGGGCGAGATCGCACGCGCCGATGGGCCGCGTGCGCTGGTGCGCGTGAGCAGCTGGGAGGCCGAGCAGTTCGCGCAGTCGCCGATGGGCGTGAAGAGCCCCGCGGTGAAGCGCGATGCCGAGGGCAGGCTGGTCGAGGTCACGGTCGCGGTGGTGACGGACGACCCGGCGTGCCCGCGCACGCAGGTGGGCGTCGTGTTCGTCGACCCGTGACCGTGCCTGCGCGGCCGTGGCGGCTGGCTCAGGCCTTGCGCGCGGCGGAGGGCGCGGCGAAGGCGCGCAGCCACGACATGGACGCCCGCGGGGGGCGGTGCGCGCTTCGTCGGCGCTGGATCAGCACGTGCGCCACGAACATCAGCCCGACCACCGCCAGGGTGGCCCCGATGTAGAGCATCCAGCGGTGCGCGGCGCTCTCGAACTGGCTGCCGATCTTCGCGACGCCCACGCCGATCCCCATC
>JBIKJV010000069.1:0-12053 GCA_044360755.1 Phycisphaerales bacterium | reverse complement strand
CAGGTGCCGAGCCAGCCGAACAATAGGAGGAGCGGAACCTGGTGGAGCGACGACGGTCGCGGAGGAAGGCCCCGAGCACAGCGCAAGGGCGCGGTCGTCAGCACGTGCCTTTCGATGCCGAGCGAACGCACGCCGTTCCGCGCCGCGACCTCTCGCGATCGCCCCCAATGGCACGGCCCCCGCGATGGTTCGCGGGGGCCGGCGGCTCCGTCGGGATGGACCCTCCTCTGGAGTCGTGGATCAGAAGTCCTTCAGGCGGTGCTGCATCTGGGCCTTCAGGCGGGCCAGGATGCTGGAGTGCATCTGGCTGACGCGGCTCTCGGACAGGTCCAGCGTCAGGCCGATCTCCTTCATCGTCATCTCCTCGTAGTAGTAGAGGATGACGATGAGCCGCTCGGCGCGGGTCAGGCCCTTGGTGATGAGCGTCTGCAGGTCGCCGCGCTGGACGATGTCGGAGGGGTCGAACTGGCGCGCGTCCTCGATGACGTCCACCTCGCGCACGTCGCGGCTGGAGTCGGTCTCGAAGCACTTGCGGTCCAGGCTCACCACGCCGACGGGGCGCGAGTCCTTCTGCAGCTTCTCGAACTCGGACGCCGGCACGTTCATGCGGTCCGCGACCTCGGCATCGGTCGGGCGGCGGCCGGTCTCCAACTCCATCTCGCGACGGACCTTCTCGACCTTGGCGGTGCGGCTGCGCACCAGGCGCGGCACCCAGTCCATCGAGCGCAGCTCGTCGAAGATGGCACCGCGGATGCGCGGGGCGCAGTAGGTCTCGAACTTCACGCCGCGGCCCGGGTCGAACGCGTCGATGGCGTCCATCAGGCCGAAGAGGCCGGCGCTGATCAGGTCGTTGACGTCGACCTCGTTCGGCAGGCGCGTGTGCATGCGCTCGGCCGTGAAGCGCACGACCTCGTAGTAGCGCTCGATCAGCTTGTTGCGCAGGTCCTTCGCGCGCACGTCGTCGCTGCGGTCGCAGGCGGACCGGTAGGCCTTCCAGATCGCGTCCGGCGTGGTCGCGGCCGGGGCGGCCAGGACCTCGACGGGGCGAACGGCGCCGACCTTGGTGGGCACCGTGCGCGCCGCCACGGGCGACGGGCGAACCGGGGCCTTCGCCGCGGCAGGCGCGGCCACCGGCTTCGCAGCCGAAGGCTTGGCCGTCGGCTTCGCAGCCGCTGCCGGACGCTTCGCGGGCGCGGGCTTCGCGGCGGGACGCGCGGCGACCGCCGTGCCCCCGCGCGATGCGGATGGACGCGACGTGGCCGTGGTGGCCGCGCCGCGCTTGGTTGCGGTGGGAAGAGAACGCTTGGTATGGCCGCTCTGCGTCTGCCGTGACGCAGCCCGACCCTGGCTCTTCGACATCGGTCGCTCCTTGACCTTCGAGAAGAGAGTGCAGGAAATCGCACACATCCTGCACGACGCGGATCCCCGCGGCGTGCAACGGTGAAGGACGGAACCCGATTGGGAGGGCCGCGATCCGCGGCCAGCGCACGAGTCCGTCCGTTGTCGCCCGAAGCGTCCATGCCTCGGGTGCCGCTGCGCCATCGATCCATGACGGTCGCGTCGGCGCGTCCAATATAACGGCCCCTCATGAGGGCGCGCAAGCGAAGTGACCACCCCAGATGAGATTTTTTTACCAGTGCGCGGAAACGCCCGCGGCACCCAATCCCAGCCCTGCCGCGGCGGCCGTCCCCCCCCACTGCACCCCCAACCGGCGGGCCAACCGGGCGACAAACCCCGGTACCTCGCGTTCGGCCGGCGACGCCACGTCGAGGCCCGCCAGGCGCGCCTCGATCGCCTCGATCGCGCGCGCGGCGGCGCAGGCGGGCGCATGCGCCAGGAGCGGCACGCGCACCCGGACGGCGCTGCCCACGGTCGCATCCATCGGCACCCAGCCCACGCACGGCAGCTCGAGCCCCAGGTGGCGCTCGCACGTGCGCGCCAGCCGACCCGCGGCCATGGTCGCGTCTTCCGCACCGCGCGCCATCGTGATCGCGCAGCTCGCGCCGCGCTCGCGCCCACGCCGCGCGCACGACTTCATGAAACCGTACGCATCCGCGATCGACGTCGGCTCGGGCGTCGCGACGACGAGCAGCCGGTCCGCGGCGGACGCGATGTCGAGCGTGCCAGCACCGATGCCTGCACCGAGGTCGATCACCATGAGGTCGACGTGCGCGGCGACGCGCGCCAATCCCTCGAGGAGCCGTGCGCGGTGCATCGGCTCCAGGTCCGCCATGCGCGACACGCCGGACGCACCGGGCAGCAGCCACGCGCGTGGCGCCAGCAGCGTGAAGCACTGCGAAAGCGACGCGCGGCCCGCAAGCCAGTCCGCCGCGGTGAAACGCGGCTGGATCCCGGCCAGGATGTCCAGGTTGGCAAGCCCGAGGTCGGCGTCCACCAGCGCGACCTTCAGGCCGCGCGCAGCCGCGGCCATCGCGGTGCCGAGCGCGACGGTGCTCTTGCCGACGCCCCCCTTGCCGCTGGCGACCGCGATTGTTCGTGCCAACCGACGCGGCGTTTCCGCGGCGTCCGCCGCACCCGCGCGCGGCGCGGTTGCCGCGGCCGGCGCGACGGCCGCGGGCGCCGCGCCCACGCCGAGCGCCGCCATCCGCGCACGCAGCCGGTCGGCTTGCGCGTCCATCAGCGGCCCTCGTCCTCGCCCAGGATGAGCTCCGCGAGGCGATGCGCGTCGGCGCGCTCGATGTCGTCGGGCACCTCCTGCCCCGTGGTGAACCAGCTGGCAGCGGCGCCCGCGCGGCGCACCGCGGCGACCACGCCGCCGAGAGACTCCGATTCGTCGAGCTTGCTGAGCACGATGCGCGTCGCGCCCACGCGGCCGAACGCGCCCGCGGCCGCGTCGAGCGAAGCGGCCGATGCCGATCCCGGCAGCACCAGGTGGGTCTCGTCCGGACGCGCGGCATCGACCAGCGCGCGCACCTCGTCGATGCGTGCCGCATCGCGGTGCCCACGGCCCGGCGTATCGACGAGCACCACGTCGCACGAAGCCAGCGCGGCCAGCGCGTCGCGCACCGCCGAAGGGCCGTCCGCCGGGCGCACCGGGGCCCCGATGATCGACGCATACGTACGCAGCTGCTCGACGGCGCCGACGCGGAACGCGTCCGCCGCGATCAGGCCCACGCGCAGGCCGTGCTCGGTTCGGAAGCCCGCGGCCAGCTTCGCGACGGTGGTCGTCTTGCCGACGCCGGTCGGCCCGGCCACCAGCACGACGTGGGGCCGGCCGTCGGCGCGGCCGATCGTCGGCGCGCGCGGCGTCGAGACCGGAAGCAGCCCGGCCACCGCCTGCAGCGCAGCGTGCCTCACCAGCGCGTCCACGTCGTCGGCGCCGAGCGCGTCGCCAAGCTCCTCCTCGACGCGCCCCAGGACGTGCGAGACCAGGTCCTCGGGAAGCGACTGCATCCGCAGGCGCGCGGCCAGCCGGGCCAGCACCGCGGGGCGCACCTCGAATTCGGGCACCGACTGGGCCGCGGCCACCGCGTCGCCGGCCTCGTCGGCCGCGCTGCGCGCCGCGATCACCGCGCGCGCCAGCGCCAGGCGCGCGGCACGGCGGGCGCGCGTGACGCCCAGCGAAGCCGCCCGGCAGCGCACCCGCATGCACGATGCGGGCACGGATCCCGTGCTGGCGCCGTGCGGCCGCCACCGCCTCGGCCATGCTGTCGGCGATGTAACGCACCCTTGTCATGCCGCCACCTCCTGCTCCTGCGCGCCCGCGGGCTCGGCGTCGAGCTCGGCTGCGCCGACCCGCTCGACCTCGATGCCGCGGACAAGTTCCTCGTACGCCAGCACGGCACTGCCGGGGATGTGCGGGGCGATCAGCCGCGCCAGCGCCGCGCGCGCGCCGCGCGACGCGACCACCACCACAGGAAGCCCGCCGTCCGCCAGCGGCCGCGCCGCCGCCGCGATCGCGCGCACGACGCGCGCCGCGTCCTCGGCAGCCAGCGTCGTCGCCGGTTCGCCGTCGATCATCGCCACCGATCCGGCCACCGTGCGGTCCAGCCGCTCGCCGGCCACGACGCACGCCAGGACAGGGCGTCCATCCGCGTCCGGCCGCGCGTACTGCTGGCAGATCGCGCGGCGGACCGCCCCCCGCGCCGCGTCGGCCAGCGCATGCGGGTCGCGCGAGCGCGGCGAAGCGTCGGCCACGGCCTCCAGGATCGCCTCCAGGTCGCGCACCGCCACGCGCTCGCGAAGCAGCAGCTGCATCACGCGCTGCAGTTCGCCGGGCCGGATCACCGCGGGCACGGTCTCCTCGACGAGACGCGGCGCACGCACGCGCAGCTCGGCCAGCAGGTCGCTCACGTGCTCGCGGGTCAGCAGTTCGTCGGCGTGCCGGCGCACCACCGTCGCGAGGTGCGCGCCCAGGACGGATTCGGGCGACGCCACCGCGCACCCCAGGTGCTCGGCCTGCGCGCGCAGGCTGGGCGCGATCCACGTCGCCTCGAGCCCAAACGCGGGCTCGCGCGTGGCGATGCCGGGCAGGTTGGGCGCCCGGCCGTCGCTGGGCATCGCCAGCAGTTCGCCCAGGCGCAGCTCGCCCTCGCCGACCGACGCGCCGCGGATGCGGATGCGGTAGCCGCCGGACGCCAGCGAACGCTCGTCGCGCACGCGCACCGGGGGCACCACGATCCCGAGGTCCTGCGCCACCTGCCGGCGGATCCCCTCGATGCGGCGCAGGAGCGGTGACTGCTCGCCCTCGCGCACCAGCGAGACCAGCCCGGCGCCCACCTCGACCTCGAGCGGCTCGACAGCCAGCAGCGCGCCGATCTCCGCGGCGCGTCGCGCCTTGTCGTCCGATGCCGGCGTGCCCACGCGTGCCGCGCCCGGCCGCGCCTTCGTCCCCGCGGCCGCGGGAACCGCCGACGCCGCACGCCCCGCGGCGACCCGCGGCGCGATGCGCGCCATCAGCAGCGCCCCGCCCGCAAAGACCGCCGCACCCACCAGGAGCGGCGCCGAAGGAAGCGGCGTCAGCGCCAGCAGCCCCAGGAAGCCCGCCAGCACCCACAGCACCCGCGGACTGCCGACAAGCTGCCGCGGCAGCTCCTCGCCCAGCGTGCGGCCGCGGCCGGCTCGTGCCACCACCAGGCCCGCCGCCACCGCGATCACGAACGCCGGTACCTGCGCGGCCAAGCCATCGCCGATCGTCAGGATCGTGACGCCGCGCAGCGTCTCGGCCACGCCCCAGCCCTTCTGCAGCACGCCGACCGCCAGGCCGCCCACCACGTTCACCGCGGTGATCACCAGCCCCGCGATCGCATCGCCGCGCACGAAGCGGCTGGCGCCGTCCATCGCGCCGAAGAAGTCGGCCTCGCGCATCAGGTCGTCGCGGCGCAAACGCGCAGTCGGTTCGTCGATCGCGCCCGCGGCCAGGTCGGCGTCGATCGCCATCTGGCGGCCGGGCAGCGCGTCCAGGGCGAAGCGCGCGGCAACCTCGGACATGCGCGACGCGCCCTTCGTGATGACCACGAACTGCACGATCACCAGGATCGCGAACACCACGCCGCCCACCACCACGCTGTTGCCCGCGATCAGCCGGCCGAAGGCGGCGATCAGGCTGCCCGCGACGCCCTGCAGTTCGTCCGGGGTGGCGGCGTCGGCGCCAAGGATCAGGCGCGTCGAGGCGACGTTGATGACCAGGCGGTAGAGCGTGGTGCCCAGGAGCAGCGCCGGGAAGACGCTGAACTCGAGCGGATTCCGGAGCGTCGAGGCACGCACCAGCACCAACGCGGCAAGCGCCAGGTTCACGGCCACCAGGACGTCCATCGCGAAGGGCGTCAGCGGCGCGACCAGCACCACGACCAAGCCGAGCATGGCGGCCGGCACCACGAAGGCACGGTGTTCGCCGACGAACCGAAGCATGCGGTCAAGCAGCACGTCCACGCCTCACCTCCCTGTTGCCGTTGCCCGGCACGACGCGCATCCGGCGCGCCGCCGCGCGGCGCCGCCCGCGCACCTCCGGGTCACCCTCTGCCGCCCGGCGCTCCTCGCGCGCCTCCTCGGGCGTCATCTGCATCGCCTGCGTCCAGCGCCACCGCGCCCACGCGACGTCGACCACCGCCAGCGCGCACCCCGCGACCAGCGCCGCCGCCACCGCGTCGGTCGCGACGCCGGCCGCCGCGCGCAGGGCGTCCTCGAGCGGCAGGCCCGGAAGCGCCGCCAGCCGCGGCCAATCCGCCACCAGCGCCGCCGAGGCCGCGCCGGCCAGCACCGCGGCCCAGCCCACCCGCACGAATGCGCCCGCCGCCGCGGCCGCCGGGGCCGCCAGGCGCGCGCGCGCACCCGTGCCCGGGGCACGCAATCGCCCGCCCGTCTGCACCAGCGCGCCGAGCGCCGCGCCCAGCACGCCACCGACCATCGCGGGCCACGCCGTCGCGGCCACGCCCAGCGCCAAAGCGCGCACCGATTCGGCGCCCAGTGCGGGATCGACCGGTCCCGCGCGGCCCGCCTGCGCCAGCGCGTCGCGCACGGCTGCGCCCAGCGCACCGGCCACGTCCGCCGCCCAGACGCCGAGTGCGCCGCCGACCAGCGCACCGATCGCGATCGGGGTCCCGCGCACCGGCACGCCATGCGTGGCGCGCATGCGCTCGATGCGGCGCTCTCCCGCGGGGATCGTCCGTTCCGCCTCGCTCATCGCGCACCCCCCGCGAAGGCCGCGTGCACCGTGTCCAGCAGTCCACCCACCACGCCGGTCATTGCGGACTGCATCGCGGCCGCACCCGCCGCGAGTGCCAGCAGGCCAACGCCGGTGCGCACCGGGAAGCCAAGCACCACGGGGCCCAGCCCAGGCACCGCGCGCGCCAGGAACCCCGAAACGAACGCCTCGGCCACCAGCACCACCGTCACCGGCAGCGCGATGCGGAACGCAAGCTCCGAGGACGCCAGCAGTGCCCCCGTCGCCACGCCGACGATGCCACCGCCCGGCGCCCACGCCCCGAGCGCGACGTAGTCGAAGCTGCGCAGCGTCGCCAGCGCCACCGCATCAAGCCCACCCGCCCAGACGAAACAGGCGACGCCCGCCAGCGCCAGCAGCTGCTCGACCGCATCGCCGCCGTCCTCTTCGCCGCTCGACGCGTCGTAGAGCTGGCCGAAGCCAAGCCCCATCTGCACGCCTGCCAGCGAACCAGCGGTGCGGAACGCCGCCACCGGCAGCATCGCCAGGAAGCCGATCGCCGCGCCCAGCGCGAACTCCACGGCCGCAGCCGGCAGCAGGCGCCACGGTTCCGCGACCACCGCCGCCGGCACGGCCGTCGCGCCCAGCACCGGCAGCGCCGCCACCGCCAGCACCACGGCAAACGCCAGCCGCACGCGCACCGGCACCGCCGCCGATGCCAGCACCGGCGCGAACGTCGCCACGCCCGCCACGCGGCACGCACCCAGCGCGACGGGCAGCAGTGCGGCCACGGTCTCGGCGGGGAGCGGCGCCATCACGCGCCCCCCGCGAACATGGCCTGCGCGAAGTCGACCAGCTTGGCCACCATCCAGCCCGCCAGCGCCAGGATCGCCAGCCCGCATGCCACCAGCTTCGGCACGGTCGCGATCGCCTGGTCCTGCACCTGCGTCGCGGCCTGCACCAGCGCCATCACCACGCCCACCGCCAGTGCCACCAGCAGCACCGGCCCCGCGACCACCAGCGCCGTGAGCAGCGCGGACTTCAGGAGATCGACGGGGACGGCATCCATGGTCGGTTCAGGCGGGCTGGGCGATCCCGGCAAGGAGCGATCCGGCGACGAGCGTCCACCCGTCCGCCAGCACGAAGAGCAGCAGCTTGAACGGCAGCGAGACCAGCGACGGCGGCACCATGAACATCCCCAGGGACACCAGGATGCTGGCCACCACCAGGTCGATCACGACGAACGGCAGGAAGATGCGGAAGCCGATCAGGAACGCGGTCTTGAGTTCGCTCAGGGCGAACGCCGGCACCAGCGTCGCCATGTCGACGTCGGCGCGCGTCAGCTTCGATGGGTCGCTCACGTCCACGCCGCGGTGCTGCAGCAGCATGTAGACGGTGTTCCAGTTGCCCGTGGCGTCGATCTGCGCGAACATGAAGTCGCGCAGCGGCTGCTTGGCGCCGTCCCATGCCTGCTCCGGCGACGCGATCGTGCCGTCCATGTAGGGCTTCACGCCGGCCTGCCACGCGCGGTCGAAGGTGGGCGCCATGGCCGCCATCGTCAGCAGCAGCGAAAGCCCCACGATCACCTGCGAAGGCGGCATCGACTGCACGCCCACCGCCTGCCGCAGCAGCCCCAGCACCACAACCACGCGCGTGAAGCACGTGCAGAGCACCAGCAGCGCCGGCGCCAGCGAGAGCACCGTCAGCAGCACCAGGATGTCGACGGCTCCCTTGAAGCCGCCGGCGCCCTGCGGCAGCGCGTTTGCTGCGCCCGCCACGACGCTCACCGGATCGATGCCCGCGACGTCGCCGCTCATGCGTGCCTGCCCTTCCCGCGGCGCAGGTCGACCACCTGCTCGCCGTCCGACGGGGGCGCGCCGCGCGCCGCGTCGATCGCCGCGGCAACCTGGGACTCGTCCGTCAGCTCGCTGAGCGTGCGCAGGCCCTCGCGCGTCTGCTGCACGCAGAGGAGCCGCGGGCCGAACCGCGCGACGATCACCTGCTGCCCGCGCCCGACCGGGTGCCGCGCGATCACCTCGAACGCGCCGCCACCCGCGGCGGCGGCCATGCCCGAACGTGCGATCCACCACCGCACCCCGTACGCCAGGCCCACCACGACGCCAAGCGCAACGACCAGCCGCACGACCTCGCCGGTCGCGCTGCCGGCGGCGCCCGCAGATGGCGCAGGCGTGCCGAGCGGCTGCGATTCACGCATGGGCACGGCAGGCTGCTGCACCATCGCCGCTGCGTGCGGCGCGACCCACGCCACCACCAGCGCGGCCGCAAGGGCGGCAACGCGCGCACGGTGGGTGCGCCGATGCGCCGCAAGGCGCACCCGCGCGGATCGATCGTCGGGCAACGCCCTGGCCGTCCGTGGCACAACCCTGTCATCGGCCAGCGGTCGGCAATTCCTGCAGCGAAGACGGCAATTCCTGCCGATCAGGGCAGCGCCAGCACGGCCAGCGCGCCCGGGTCCACACCCAGCTCCGCACACGCCGACGCCGGGGCGCCCAGCGCGTCGCCGTCAACCTGCCACAGGACCGCCCGGTCGAAGGTGACGGCGGCGTGTGGCAGCCGAAGCGACCGCAAGGAACGGGCACCGGGGTTGGCGCCACGCGACCACCAGAGTCGCCACACGGCGGCGGCGACCCCTGCCACCCCGACGCCCGGCACCCGAACCAGGTCAAGCTGGCCGTCGGTCGGGTTGGCGCCCCGCGCAGGGTCAAGCCCCAACGCGTAGGCCGACGCGTTGGCTGCCACCAGGCTGCCTTGGCCGGCCAGCAGTCCGGCTGGGTCCTCCGAACAGCGGATCCGGGGAGCCCGCCAGCGCCAGGCCGTCCGGGCGATCGGCAGCGCGTAGGAACCATGCGTGATCGCTCCCCTTCGCCGCGCCGCGAGCGCCGCCACGACGTCCGCGTCGAACCCGGCAGACGCCATCACGACGAAGCCGGTACGCGGCGCGCCGTCCGGCTGCACCCACCCCAGGTCCACGTGCCGAACCCTCCCGGCCACGATCGACTCCGCCAACGCGGGCGCCAGCTCCGGGACCGGCCGCCGGAACCCCAGCGCGCGCGCCGCGAGGTTCTCCGTGCCCATGGGGACGATCCCGATCGGCACCCCGCTGCCCGCGAGACGGGCCGCAACGCTGCGCACGGTGCCGTCACCGCCCGCTGCCACCACGGCGGCAAACCCGTCCCGCAATCGGTCGGGCTGGCCATCCAGCATGCCGATCGAGATCGGCTCCACGGCACATCCCCGCGCCACCAGTGCCACTCCCACCAGGTCGGCCGCCGCGCGGGCGCGCCCGCGGCCGGAGGCTGCATTCATCACGATGGCGACGCGCATGCCCGGAAAGGTACTTCCGCGACATGCGCCCCATGGTTCCCGGACGGGCTACCATCCACGGATGCGCCTTGCGCCCGTCCTGCTGCTTGCCGCCCTTGCCGCCGCCCCTGCGGCGAACGTGGCCGCGCAGCAAGAGTTCAAGCTCGACGACAAGGACCGCTGGCAGGAGACCGATCCCGCCGCGCCAGGGTCGCCCGACTCGGTGCTGCAGATGGCGAAGCTGGCGCTCGCCAAGAACGAACCCAAGCGTGCGCTGGCGCTCATGGACGCCTGGATCGAGCGGTTCCCGACCAACCCGCTGCGCGCCGAGGCGCTGCTGGTCCGCGGCGACGCCAAGCTGGCGATGGGCGACGAGTACGACGCGCTCTTCGACTACGAGGAGATCGCGCGCCGCTACCCGTACACGGCCGCATTCGTGCCGTCGTTGGAGCGCGAGTTCGACATCGGCAAGGCCTACGCGAACGGACTGCAGCGCAAGTTCTTCGGCACCTTCCGCTGGGTGAACACCGACGACGACGCCCAGGAGCTCCTGATCCGCATCCAGGAGCGCCTTCCGGGCAGCGCGCTCGCCGAGAAGGCGGGCATGGAGCTCGCGGACTTCTACTTCCGCCGCCGCGACATGCCGCTCGCCGCGGATGCGTACGACCTGTTCGTGCAGAACTACCCCCGTTCGCGCAACGCCGACAAGGCGCGCCTGCGCCTGATCTACGCGTACTACTCGGGATACAAGGGCCCGGAATTCGACGCCAAGGGCCTGGGAGAGGCAAGCGGCAAGCTGCGCGAGCTGCAGGCCAGCGAGCCGCAGCTGGCCAAGCAGGTCGGCGCCGAGGCGCTGCTGCTGCGCATCTACCAGAGCGAGGCGGACAAGATGCTGACCACCGCGAACTGGTACTTCAGGACCGGCGATGCGATCAGCGCCGAGCGCACGATCCGCGCGATGATCAAGAAGTACCCGCGTTCGGTGGCCGCCCTGCAGGCGCTGCGGGGGATGGACGAGATCCTGCGCGAGCTGCCCGCGTCGGTGCGGAACGCCGCACCCGACTACGCCTCCATCCGCCGACAGATGCTGGCGCAGTCCGCGGCCGAGGCCACCGCCCCGCCACCGGAGCGCACGCGCGAGGTCGGCGAGGTCACCGAGACGATCCGCGAAGTCCCCGTCCCGGATGCGCCGAAGCCCGAGACGCCGGCACCCTCATCCGCTCCGTCACCGACGTCGGCACCCGCGCCTGCGCCCACGCCCGCACCCGCGCCCCGGAACCCCGCCGCATGACGCCCGCACGCGCTGCCACCATCACCGCGATCGTGGCCGGCCTGTCCCTGCTGGGCACTGCCGGATGCGACTCGGCGCCCACCGCGGGCGGCGAGGCGGTTCCCGGCTATTCCGTCCGTGATCGCTACCCGAAGCAGTACCGAACCGTCGCCGTCACGCTGTTCAAGAACGAGACCTACGACCGTCCGCTCAACGGCGAGCTGACCGAGGCGCTGGTGAAGGAGATCCAGTCGGTCACGCCGTACCGGATCTCCAACGAGGCCCGTGCCGACACCGTGCTGCGCGGCACGGTGCGCAAGCGCGCGCTGCGGGAACTCAGCAAGAGCCGCAGCACCGGCCTCAGCGAGGAAGTGCTGTACGAGGTCACCGTCGACTGGGAATGGGTCGACCAGCGCACCGGCAAGCCCATCGTGGCGCGCAACGGCTTCCTCGGCAGCGCCGTGTTCGTGCCCAGCCGACCCTCGTCCGAACCCACCGAGATCGGCCGATTCGCGGTGGTCCAGAACCTGGCCACCGACATCGTCGCGAACTTCCAGGCCAACTGGTGAGCGAACCACACCACGCCCCACGACCGTACGACCACCGGCGCGCACCGCGCCCCGCAAGGACCACCATGCGTTCCACCCCCGGCATCGACCCGATCATCCCCACGCTCGCGAAGCACATGGCCGACGACCAGCGCGGCAACCGCCCCGAACCGCGCGGCGGCGGCGGCCAGCAGCCCCAGCTCCCCCGCCGCGGCGGCGGGGTCCTCACCTGGGTGATGCTCGCGGCGCTGCTTGCGCTGATCTACGTGATGCTCACGTACAGCTCGAC
>JBIKJV010000312.1:0-3535 GCA_044360755.1 Phycisphaerales bacterium | reverse complement strand
ACGGTCACCGCTTTTATCTCCGGTCTCGTATCCGGCATCGTCAGTCTCGTAAAGGACGCAGTGCTCCGACCGCTTGCGAGTTTTGCGCAGACCACTCGCGGTTACCCGTTGCTTCGCACGGTGTTGGGTAAAGACCCGATAACCGACGAGCCGGTGGCTGCCAACGCCGAGAATTTGGTAGGCGGCTTTCTCAAGTTCGTCAACGAAGAAGAGACCTGGAACAAGATGCAGCAAGCGGGAGCCGTGCCGCGCATCTTTGCATGGTTCCAAGGAGCCCTTGGCAACGTCATGGCCATGGTATCAGCCATACCAGGGCTCTTTGTTCAAACATTTCAATCGCTCAAGATCGAAGACCTGCTCAACATCCCAGGGCTGTTTATCAAGCTTGCAGGTGTCTTTGGTTCGTTTGCTCAACGCTTCCTTACATGGGGAGCCAAGGCCGTATGGACGCTGCTGGAGATCATTTTTGACGTAGTGAGTCCCGGTGCGCTCGAATACGTCAAGCAAACGGGCGCTGCGCTAAAGACCATTATTCGCAATCCGTTGCCTTTTGTTGGTCAGCTCATTCGTGCGGCTAAGCTCGGCTTCATGAACTTTGCCGGTAACTTCCTGACTCATCTCAAGGCGGGATTGTTTGACTGGTTAACAGGGTCTCTGCCGGGGATCTACATTCCCCAAGCGTTCACACTGAGCGAGATTGCACGGTTTGCATTTTCCGTCCTTGGGCTAACTTGGGCCAATATACGATCGAAGCTCGTGAAGGCCGTCGGCGAACCGGCCGTGAAAGCTTTGGAAACGGGATTCGATTTGGTCATCACGTTGGTGCGAGATGGCCCGATCGCTGCATGGGAGAAAATCAAAGAGCAGTTGAGCGATCTCAAGGACACGGTTATCGGGGGCATCACCGATTTTGTGGTCGACTTCGTCGTGAAGAAAGCGATCCCCAAACTGATCGCGATGTTCATTCCGGGTGCCGGGTTTATTCCAGCGATCCTATCGATTTATGATACGGTCATGGTCTTTGTGAACAAGATCAGTCAATTGGTCTCGGTTGTTCGAGGCTTTGTCGATTCGATTGTCGCGATCGCTGCGGGAAACATCGGAGCGGCCGCACAGCGCGTCGAGCAGTCGTTGGCTACTGGTCTTGCCCTTGCGATCAATTTCCTGGCGGGGTTCGCGGGGCTCGGTAAAGTTGCAGACAAGGTAATGGCGGTCTTTGCCAAGCTCCGCGCACCGATCGACAAAGCCCTCGACTTTGTCGTAGGCTGGATCGCGAAAGCGGCGAACAAAGTCGTTTCGACGATTCGAAACGCTGGGCGACGTGTCTTACAAACGGGATTGCCAGAGGATCCACGTGAACGCTTTAGACTTGGAATGAATTCGGCTGAGCAAGCCGCAAACAGATTTGCAGGACGTTTCGTTGGTGCTGCCGTTCTCAATCGAATACTCCTTGTCATCAAGCTACGATACGGCTTTAGTAACCTTACCGCTTTCGATCGAAATGGAAAATGGTGGATTCGAGGTGCAATGAGCCCTCCAGAGGATAGAAGCACTCAGGCAAAATCATCTGGGCCTCCCGAGAAGGATCAGAAATGGCCAGTAAAGGAAGGTGATTTAATCAAGATACCAGAAGTTCGGCGTGGGCACGCAAAAATCATCAACGATTCCGACAAACACACCGTTACTTACGAAATCATACATGGTGCAACCGGTAAGATCACGTCCACCAAAGCCGCCTTTCTTGAACGATGGGGTAAGGGCCAAATACAGTTTTTGGACCTTCTAACTTTCCTAACGGAGAAACATGGCCACGACGCAGCTAAGATCATCTATGGTGTGATAACAAGAAGAAGTGATTTGCGAGAAGCACTAGTGATACGATCGAAAAGCAAAGAGGCTCATCATCTCATTCCCGTTGATCTGTTGGGCAGGATGGAGAGAATTCAGCTTCTTGTTCTCGAATGCAACTGGGACTTCAACGGTGAAGTAAACGGACTGCCCGTAGAAAAATCACTACACGGCAGTGGAGGACATGCCAATTACAACAAGTACGTGGAAGAGAAAATCAGTCGATGGGAAGCGAGTAATAAGTCTGCCGAAATCGGAGCCTTCATGACCTGGGTGAAAACTCAACTTCTTCAAGAATTAAAGCGTGAAATTATAATCGCCGACCAGTCAAAAAACAGCCTCAACAATCACTTTAAAGAGTTAGTTGCACGACTTTAGCCCACAAGAGTGCTGCACAATGAGATACCCGTTGGTCAGCCTGTGCAGTTCTACGATCAACCTTATCAACTTCGGTTTGCGCAACCCAGCCAGGGGCGGTCGCGGACTTGTTTCATGGCTTCGGCTCGCCGGGATAGCCCGAGCTTCTCCAAAACGTTGTGCACATGATGCTTTACCGTCGGGAGGCTCAACACCAGCGTTCGACAAATCTCTTTGTTGGTCATCCCTTGGCCGATCAAGTCCAACACTTCTCGTTCTCGTCGCGTCAGTGCAGGTTCGCTCTCTGGCGATCCTTTCTCTGCCACCGTTCGAAACAAAGCGCGGAACATCCCTGCGGCAATCTCCGGCGGACAATTTTGTTTCCCATTCGCGATGTCGCTGAGCGCTTGGCACAGTTTTTCAATCGATGTGTCGCGAGAGATGTAACCTGAATACCCGCATCGTCCGCACCGGACGACGTCTTGCTTGCTCTCGGTCAGTCCCATGGCAACGAGGGATACCTCGGGCCATCGCGTGGCGATCTCGCGAACATCAACCACTTCGACTCCTTGGCTAACATCAACAAGCACGGCATGGATTGTGGCCTGCTCCAATGATTGTCGCAGTGCATCCATACTGTTGAGTATCACCGTAGCCTTCATCAATGGCGAAGCGTTGATACACGCGGCCAATCCGTCTCCAAGCAACCGTATCGGAGTCAATATGATGATGTTCATGACGTACGACCGTTATTTAGTATTTGCCATACGATTGGGATCCAGCATGGTTTGGACGGGGGTAAGAGCATCCTGGCAACCTATCAATTTTATCCCAAAAAAACCCCTTCGCCACAAATTCGCGCGAGAATTCATCAACTGAGCAGGAATGTGACAGGCACTCTCTGCATGCAGTATGCATGCGAGATCGAACGGACGCAGGCAAAACCGTTGTAACTATCTCGTTGTCGTGGCTCATTCGATTCGCCCTCGAGATAACGTCGAAATCCCGCCGCTAAGTCCTCGCCATAGGCGAGCTCGATGTACTTGCACTGCACTTGCCGCTCGTCGAACTCAGGATGCCGCCTGCGGAAACCTATAGAGAACTCTCTCTTGACACCAACATCGATGCCCATGGTTGGTTCCAACAGTGCGAAGCCGATCCTGAACTGTTTTGGCTCAGCGTAAGTAGCGTAAACATGAGTTAGGTTTAGCCTAGTAAATGAATGAAAAAGTAGATGCTATGCGTCTTGGGGGCTCTGCCCCCAAACCCCAGGGATTTATCGCATTGTGGCCAAAGGCAAGTGGCACTTGATTCGCCAGTGGAATGCTAA
>JBIKJV010000425.1:0-3536 GCA_044360755.1 Phycisphaerales bacterium | reverse complement strand
CCAGTATTTGCCGCCAATGGCTTGTCGATCATCCAAAGCACTGCTTATGACGGATCGCTTGTCAGCGTAACCACAACCATCCTCCACGCCGAGGGTGGACATATCAGCAGCACCGCATCCTGCGTTCCAGCAAAGGCAGACGCGCAAGGCGTTGGGGCTTCCACAACCTATCTCCGTAGGTATGCCCTCGCAGCAATGACTGGCATCGCGCAGGAAGACGACGATGGGCAGAGTGCCTCACACACCCGCACAACAGCCCCAGCAAGCCAGCAGGACATCTCCAGCCTCAAGGAGCGCATGGAAGGGCTTGGCGTTGATGAGGAAGCCTTCCTCAAGTACCTAGCGGTCAAGTCCCTGTCCGAGCTTACCAAGCCCGTGCTGGTCAAGGCTAATGCATCGCTGGATGCCAAGGCCAAGAAGATCCAGAAGGGAGGTAACGCATGAGCAAGATTATCCACGGATTGGGCGAGGAATACTATTCCCGCACAGCTACCCCCAGAGACCTATCAGGCCCGGTAAGCAAGTCCCTTCTCTGGGACTTCAGCCAGAGTCCATATCGCTGGTACAACAAAAGCCGCGACAAGGAATCAACCGCAGCCATGCGCACTGGCACTTTGTACCATGTGGCATGCTTGGAGCCTCACAAGCTTGAAGAGCAATACATTATCTCGCCTTACTCCGACTTTCGCACCAAGGAGGCCAGAGAGTGGAGAGACAGCATGACTGGCATTCAGGTCATCACTGCTGACGAGTACATCCGAGCCGAGAGTGCCGGGTATGCGTTCCGCAAGAACCCAGCAATCGAACATCTTCCAGACTACCAGACTGAAGTAGCGGTTTTCGCGGAGGTGTTTGGCACACCTTGCAAGTGCATGATCGACCTAGTTCCTAGCGAGGGATTGTCTCTGATTGATCTCAAGACCACCCAGAGCATCGAGAGTCTCGACCAGTTGACATCGATGGTCATCAACCGAGGCTACCACTGGCAGGCCGCAATGTACCTTGACCTCTGGAACCTAGCCTCTGGAGACAATCGCAACGAGTTCATCATCGTGTTCATGGCAGTTGACAGACCTTTCGAGATGGCAACCGTCCTACTCGACGAAGACTTCATCCGACTGGGCCGCGAGGGTTACATGCAGGCACTAGCCAAGTGGAACCAGTGCGTACAAACCAAACATTTCCCGCCAGCAATTGACGGGCTACAAACAATCTCACCTCCAAAGTGGGCAATCAAAAACAAGTAAGACAATGAGTCAACAATATAGTAATGAAAATACAGGAGTTCTGTTTAAGAACGACACTGGCGACAACCCAAAGCGTCCTGCATACAAGGGCAAGCTAGATGTCGGGGGCGTTGAATACAAACTCGCAGGTTGGATTCGTGAGGGAAAGAACGGAAAGTTCATCTCTCTCAAGATCGACACCGACGAGCGCAAGCCTGCTGCTAAGGTGGATGATGAACAAGAGATCCCCTTCTGATCTCACGCTGGAGTGGTGACTAGTTCTCATAACCCCGCCGCCCACGGGTTCACCACAGGGCAAATCACTTTCATGAGACTTATCAAACGCACACTAAATTTTGGCGCAAAAACCAAAGTCAAAAACCCTGATATCATCCGAGAAGAGAAGGATTTGAGGTACGGAACGCCTGTCTATAATTCGACGCAAATCAATGGTGATTTCTACCGGGTCATTCCAGCCAACGCAAAGGAGGTGGCATACCTTCGCAACCTAGAGCATCGGGTTGACAAGTTTGCCCCAGCTAGAGGCAACGGCATCATCGTACGCTGCTCCGCCATTGACGCTGTAGCTAATCACGCATAACAATCACCACCAGTGTGCAGGTGGGTTCTGTCCCTTGGCTCCGAGGGTTGCACGCAGGGCAAACACTTTCCAATGACCGTAACACATGTCAACGACCTCACCACCGACGAACTATGCGCCGAACTTGATCGCAGGATGTCGAGAAATAAAGCGTACCGCACGATTAGCATTGTTGCGGATATTTTTGGCGTACACCCAAGCCAAATCTTCGCCTACGATAAACAGGTCGCACCCTCGCAGGCTAGGACGCTTGCAATGGCACTCGTCAGCGAGCATCAAACGCTTGCGGAAACAGCCCGGATATTTCAGCGGAAAAATCACACTACTGTCATCTCCGCAAAGCACCGAGCAGACACGCTCACTAGGGAGAATGAGTCATTTCGCATTAAGGCCAAATTTGTCCTGCAACGCCTAAAAGCATGAAGACCTCACCCACACAGCTAACCCTTAAAGAGCTACGCAAGGCCACAGACTGCGTGCAAGTGGTCGAGCATTGGTGTCAGTTCTCCCGCCGCAGGAAAGACCTATTTGGCTTCGTGGATGTTCTAGCATGCGCTGGGAGCGAGACCATTGCAGTCCAGACCACTAGCTGGAACAATGTGTCAGCTAGGGCAAAGAAGATGAGCGAGTCACCATACCTTGACTGCCTCCGCCGGGCAGGGTGGAAGGTGTTGATCCACGGCTGGAAGAAGAACGAGAAGACCAACCGCTACGAACTTAAAGTCTTAGACCTATCGTGAAAGAGAAATACATACCCGGCGAAGGTTGCCAATGTTCAGCCCGATGCAGTTGCGAATGCGGATGCGATGTGGATTGGACACCAAGGGAGGTCTATGAGCTACGCGATAAAGCTGAACGCTATCGCTTGGACGCAAACGCCATGATGATGCAACGCGACAGGCTGGCGGAGGAGCTTAAAGAAGCGCAAAACGCCATAGAAATGATGTTGCGGGATAGCTCGTGTCGCAGAATTCCCGCTTATACCGAAGAACAATTGGCCGCCGTGGAAGGAGGGAGCGATGAATAAAGAATTATTGGATAAGCTAATGGAGTACATTGACGCTCGCATAGATGAGAAGCTCGCACGACAATCATCCGATGACGGGTTTACCGAATCAATGTGGTGCGCGGCAATTAAGGGGGAATTAGAATCTCTAGCCGCTGTGAAAGGAGGGAGCGATGATAATTGACGAAATGACAACGACCGACAGGATTGAGTACTTAGAAAACCTACTCAAAGTTTCGCAAACCACGCTTGAGTCCGTGACAGAGCAACGAGACTTCTGGAAAGCAGAGGCGGAACGCTGGAGGGAACTGGCGGACGAAAACTTCCAAGTGACGGCATGGAAACAACTTATCGAGCAGGAAAGGAATAGAATGCGAGGACTATGAAAACCATTGACCAACTCATCTACGATATACAATACCAGTTTCCTTTGTGGCCAAGCACCTACAGCACATGCCAGCGTGACGGGTGCGAGAAGGCAGCTAGAGGTGGCAGGGTTTGCTTGGACTGCCTAGAAGATGATTTAGCATCACTCACAAACAAGCATGACGCAGGAGAGTTTGTTGACGCATGCGAACACCTATCACGAATCAAACACCGCCTGATCAATGCATGAGGACATCACATACTTTTTGGTTATTGCAATGGTGGCTGCATTATTGTTAATGCCACCTAACAACAACACGCATGCCTAGGTTTGTCC
>JBIKJV010000343.1:0-3540 GCA_044360755.1 Phycisphaerales bacterium | reverse complement strand
AGAAGTTTCCCAAGATAGTATTTGGGTTGAATCTAGATATGGAAAAATTTACAGTGGTAAGTATACAGACTTAGACAGTCTTATTACCATTGATAACTTGTAATTAATTGCAATATAGTTTCTAACAGCCAGTAATGGTCATCCGAAGGTAGAGCTATAAGTTGAGAAGGATATACTTATCTAGGTATTGCAATTATTTATTTACTCTCATCCAATGCAGAGTATGTATATGCTGAGTAGCAATTAGTGAATCTAATTGTGACGCCTTGAAAAATAGGACATAAAGTAATACATATTTACAGTCTGATCAACTGTAGTCAAGGGTTGCAACCTTGTGAGAGTACTAATTTTGTGTAGAGATTGTAATGTAATGGACGCATTATGTGAGGCTCTACATTCTATACAGGGGTCAGTATAGTCTTAAATTTTGTAACCTGAAGAGGGTTTTATAATACTAATCCTAGCAATGAGATACCCCATTGTTAGGTACTAATGCACCATTCCTGATTCCCAAGGTCAGGCAGTTGTAGAAAATATAGTGGGTCTGAATTAACAGACTACATTGCCTAAAGGCTGAGAGGTTACTAAAGTACACAGTGTAAAATAAAACACCTCGCTATTAGTATATTACAAGTTACTTAATCCCTAAAGGGAAGATAATTGGAATATACACTACAACTGAGTGCAGAGGGGTATTAAACTAATTAACCCATCATATGATTATTAACTATTTAAAACTACACTTATGAATAAATCAATCCCCTTTGGTTACCACTATATGGGTAGCCACACAATCATTAAACTTAATATGAATCTTACACCTGCAGATGCAGATGAAATTAGAAATCTATTTGGCTTTTTTGTTTCACATATAGGAAGATATGGGTCTATGCTATGTAGAATAGAAGCAGTAGTTCCATGGAATGGTATGGGAAATGAAAACTTTAGAGACTGGTTTAATAAACTTGAGATTTATAAGATCAATGCTAAGATGGAAAAACTAGCAAACAAAAAAGTAGAAGCATTAGACAGAGCACTTAATGCTGAGAATTTATTAATTAATTTGAATGATTTACCCTTTTAAAAACTAAAAATTATGATTGCAGAAGAAAGCAAAGTGTCTACAGAACTAGTAGCACACATGAAAAGTATGATTTATAATAATATTATCTGTGAGTTCATTAACTATTCTAGTGATGAGCTCAAGAACAAGATCAATATTATTGTCAGCCAAGAAATGGAAAGCATTAAGTACGCTCTACTAAGTGAGCACTCTAATGTTGTCCTACTTAGAGAAAAGTATAAAGTTTATGAAAATTTAAAAAAAGAGTTATGAAAACAATTGGAATTGTATTAGCATGGTTTGTATTTATTGGAGTTTTAGCATCTTTTGTTAGTTGCACTACTACTCATCACTGTGATGCTTATGGTCAAACAGAGCAAGTGCAGAATAAATCTGTAAGCAAATGATTTACAGAACTTTAAGAAAACTGGAACAGCAAAAGAGGGATTTACAGTCCCTTGTAATTGCTGCTTACCAGTCAGGGGCAGATCCTGATGTGGTTATGATTAGAGTGAGTGACCTACAATGGGACATGGATATACTAGACAGAGAAATAGAAGAAGAGAAAATCTTCTTAGGTTTCAAATGGGGTTTAGCTATATTCTTGGCCAGTATGGTAGGGCTCATTATTGTTACACTAATTTATAAATAAGATTATGATTCAAAAATTAATTGTACTATTGATTCTCCCAATGTTTTTAGCATCATTTAAAGATGATACAAAATATGTGGGACTTACTAAAGATGAAGTAAGATTTGTAAAGAATATTGAAAGAATGGAATCAGAAGAACTTTCAAAGGTTTACAAAACTGCTGATGGAAAAGTTATGGTAGAGTTTGGTAGTGTTAAGTATTTACTTAATACATCTACCGGATTTGTAGATAACATGTGGATTCTAAGTGATGATGATATTACTTGGGAAGAAATGGGACCAGAATATTAATTATATTTGCGTGCACCTCTAACCGCAATAGACAGACAAAAGGTGTAATAGTCTGTTTAATATTGGTCCTGTAGCTCAGCTGGATAGAGCAACACATTAGGCATTTGGTAGTCTCATAATTATTTTGTATCTTTATAGAAACAATTAACTATGAGACACCATACAAAAGACAAGGGAGACAAAGGCACAGGCAATGTAATTGCAGACTTATTATCAAAAGGAATTCAGGTGTGTTTACCACTATCTGAACATTTACCATTTGATTTAATAGCAGTTAAGCAAGACGGTACATTAATTAGAGTTTCTGTTAAATATAGAACATTAAAAAAAGGTTCGGTAATGGTAGCTTTTGCAAGCTCATATTCTGATTCTCATGGTGTTCATACAAAAGCAGTAGATAAGTCTCTTATTGATTTACTTGCCATATATTGTCCAGAAAGCAAAGAAGTATACTACGTTATACCTTCACAGTTTGATAAAACAGTGACTCTAAGAGTTGAAGAAAGTAAAAACAATCAGACAAAAGGTATTAACTTAGCAAAAGATTATCTAATAGTTCCATAGTTAAAGGGATATAACACTAGCCTTCTAAGCTTGTATTCCTGGTTCGAGTCCAGGTGGAACTACAACAGACTCTAATTATATAGAGGCTTTTTTATTTATTAACTAAATAACAAGAATTATGAAACAAACAGCAGAAGAAAAAGCAAAAGAATTATTTAATAATTTTATTGCCCCAACACAGCAATGGGATGACGTAGATGGCTACATTACTGATGAGTATAACGCCAAACAATGTGCATCAATAACAGTTAATGAAATAATTGAAAATTTAGTAGAGTTATTTGAAAGAAGTAAAACTAAAAAAATAAATAATATGGAACAGACAGCAGTAGAGTGGTTGAAAAAACGCATTAGAGTAGAATTAACCTATGAGCAAGATATATTGTTTGAAGAACTATTTGACCAAGCCAAAGCAATGGAGAAAGAGCAAATTGTAAATGCTTATAACGATTGTGAATGGACTGGGGACCATGAAGATGGAGAACAATACTATAAAGAAACCTATGAAAACAATAACTAAATCAGTAATTATGCTGTCTGAGATTCCACAGCATTTACAGCAGAATGAAGTGCTACAGGGACATAAATTGCATACATATGCTGAGTTCCATATAGATGACTCAGAACAAGATGAGTTAACTTTATGGTTATTGAGTAAGTATCCTACATTGAAAAGAAAGATAAGTTTTTTAATACACATTGATAAACAACAAGAACAATGAAAGAATAGGTCCTTGGTTCGAATCCAAACAGGATCACTATTATTAACTAAACCTATGCATATGAGAGATGAAAAACTTATAAAGTCTGTAATGGGATTTAATTTTCAGATTGCTGTTAAAGATGAGAATAACCAAATGGTTAAAACAGGTATCAAATATACTATTCAACGTAGTGAAGGTAGTATAGCTGCATTTAAGAATAGGGTAGCTGATAAGAAATGGTTCACTCACTTTAATGATGGTCTTT
>JBIKJV010000410.1:0-3552 GCA_044360755.1 Phycisphaerales bacterium | reverse complement strand
ACATTGCTGTGGAAGGACCTCTGCGAAGAGTCCGTGTTGAAGAGGGTAGAGGGAAGACATTCTGTGCCAAGTAGGAACGCCACCAAAGCTTCAATTTTGATCTGTAGAGGGCTAACCATCTAGTCTTATAATAAAGAGCACAAGAGGAGACCTCTGAAAAGACAAAAAAAACTCGGGAGGTGAATCTGCTGGGATTAGGGCAGATAGAGAAGAGAAAACCTCTGGAAGCAGATAAGAGGTTTATTTAAAGAGGGCTACTACTCACTTTGGAGCTGCCATCCCATTGAAAGATACTAAGCAGTCTTATTTAATCAATTTTACGTAGAAATTGACTACTCTGTATAGGCACTCTTGACTGACGCAGAGGCGCATTTCAATTCCTCTGTAAATTTGATACGCAGACGTTATAGAGCATTAATTATACTCTTGTCAATTCCTCTGTAAAATTGAAATAAGCTTTTTTCCAGTGCTCTTTTCACAACCATTCTCTTGATTTTCCTCTGATACTCAACACTCTCACACTCTCAAGATGTCTAACACTCTTACCCAACAGCAGCTCTTGGACCAGATCTCCAAGATGGCTGCCCAGATCGATGCTCTAACTACTCTTGTCGCCCCCAAGGCGAAGAGCAAGAAGGCATCTACCGACTCCTCTGCTCCCGCCGCGGACAAGAAGAAGCGGACTGCTCCTGACGCCTCTGCCTGGAACGCCCAGGTCTCCTCTGTCTGGGAGGAGATGAAGGCGGCTTATCGCTCTGCGAATCCCTCTGCCGAGGGGCTCCAGGACACAGAGATCCGCAAGCAGACCAAAGAGGGCAAGCTCCCTCCTCTGCCCACCTACGCACAAGCTCTCCAGGAAGCCTCTCGCCGCCGCAAGGCAGAGAATCCCGAGCATGCGAAGAAGGCAGATGCTCGGCGCGCAGCTCTCGATGCGAAGCAGGCGGAGGAGAAGCAGGAGAAGAAGAGCACCAAGAAGGCTGCTCCCTCTCCTGCTTCTGCTCCTAAGCCAGAGCCCGAGATCAGCACCTTCGCTCCTGCGGAAGACGAGGAGACCTTCAACATGAATTTCAAGATGCCCCAAGGAGAGACTTATCTCCTCAACGCCAAGAACTGGGTCTGCACAGAGGACGGCTCTTGGATTGGCATCTGGGATCCAGAGACCAAGACCCTCGACACCTCTGCCCCCGAGCCCGAGGAATAAGATTCCTCTCCCAAACCCAAAACCAAAGAAAAAAATCTGAAAGACCCCAAAACAAAAGAAAAGATTTTTTTTGTCTGGAGGAGAAGAATCTGTAGAGAAGATAGATGTCTGGAAAATCAAAACTACTCAGAGCAAATGCTCTGGAATGGACCCCACAACAAACAGTAGAACCTTCAGCAGAGGAAGATCTACTTGTGGCAGAACCACCTCTTGTCAACCAAGTCACAGAAGAACCAGTCTCAACCAGGTTTCGCTTCACAGACCACAGTCTGAATATGTCTCACGCATCAACCACCTGTGACACAGAGGGTTATAGTTTCTCTACCAAAGTAAATGACTTCCTTAGAGCATCTGATCAAGAATCAGCAAAGTTAAAGATAGAGTACTGTCGAGATGCAAGAATCCAAGAAACTATCGGATACGAGTATTCTTGTGCTACGCATTTGAAACTCATCGATCTTCATATCAACCTCAGAGAAGCCTATGAACCTCCTCTACCTCCAGGAACTACCTTATCCTACGTCAACATGCCAGGTGCGAATCCTCCTCAATACTATCTCATTCAATCTCCTATCGCTATTCCAGAGGCTCCTTGGTATGGTGCCAAAGAAGTCAAAATCACGAATAAAGACATTGAAATAACAGAAAATCCAGAAAATAGTCCTTATACTCATATGCTTTCAAGATACAATGCTCCGCAGCGACTTGTAAATCTGACGTGGATCCGATACAATGGAATGAGTCAGGGTCTTAACTACATTGACCCCAATAAACATACTAACTCTTGTTTTTTTAAACAGCAATATGCTTTGGAACAAGAATATAATCAAGCTGTCTTTGATAGCAATCTTTTTTATGCTGCCAATCCTTCTCCTCCATTACCACCAGCAACAGGAGGAAGAAGAAAATACACAAAACGAAATCTGCATAAAAAGCGAAAAGCAACCAGGAAAATTGGAAGGGGGAGATCAAGGAAGATTTAACAGACCCAATCAACCATGTTTCTTCTTTCTGTCCTTGCTTACATGTATCTAACCAACACTACTATTCCGATGCCAGATACCTCTTATGTTACATCATGGATGAACACAACATCATCCCTTCTTCCTTCCTCGCTTTCTTCTTTCTGGATGAATAGTTCAACTCCATCCTTTGTTTCCTCCTCATTTCCCTCCTCTGTTCATTCCTCCTGGTTCCAGAATGCTACTTGGGTCCCAAGTCCGATGGATCCAAAGGTAGATATCACGCCCTTTGCAACTCTCTACTTTCTTAGTGGCGCAGTCTTCTTTCTTGGAACAGCTGTAATGATGCTTCCTCGTAACAATAACAACTACAAGGCGATTGATGGAATCGCCACGATGTCAGATTTTACCAAGACATCTCTACGTCGCAAGTTTGACAGGGAATCGGATCAACAGATGAGTCGAGAGCTCCGTTCTCTGATTCACGACAATGGGATGGAGTTCGATGAGTTTGTCCATCGAATGATGGGAAGTATCAAGAGAAATCGTCGCACAGTTTGTTATACTGAAACTGATGATAACCTTCATTAAACTATACGACGGAGCAATTTAAAATTGAATTGTCAAAGTTTTTTTTTGAAACTTCAATAGAATGAATACACAGGGTGTAAAATATATTGGAAGCAAATCTTCTTTGGTTCCTTATATCATCCAAGTCATTGAAAAGCATATTCCCTCTGCCAAAACAGCCCTCGATGTCTTTACTGGAACGACCCGTGTAGCCCAAGCCCTTCGCACCAAAGGACTTCACGTTACAACCAGTGATCTTTCGTGGGCAAGTGAAGCTTATTCTGGAGCCTATATTGAATCACCTCAAACAAATGCCAATCTTCAAGAAAAAATCAATCAACTAAATGCTCTTCCAGCAAAAGAAGATTGGTTAACAAAGTATTATTGTGATGCAAAGGGCGAAGGGAACTCAATCATTCGTGTCTGGCAACCAAAAAATGGAAAGCGTGCTGATGCGATTCGCAATAAGATAGAAGAATGGCACTACAATGGGGAGCTGTATGACTGGGAATACAAAACTCTTATTACAAGTTTGATTCTTGCGCTGGATCGTGTAGACAATACTGTAGGAGTTCAACAAGCCTATTTGAAAGATTGGTGCAATCGTTCTCAACATGATTTGAAGTTAGAACTCCCCACTGCTCCCAAGGGTCCAAAAGGACATCACATTCGTGGAGATTGTCTTCAAATCAACTATCCGAATGCGGATATTGCCTATTTGGACCCACCTTATTCATCGCATAGTTATGCTACTTACTATCATATCTGGGATAGCATTACGCGATGGGATAAGCCAGAGGTTGGACTCAAAACGAATAG
>JBIKJV010000389.1:0-3576 GCA_044360755.1 Phycisphaerales bacterium | reverse complement strand
TTGACGGCGAACTCATGCGGCCCTAACTCTGCCGTCGTCGGCGCGACGCCAGCGGTATAGCTTCGCTTTACTTTTTGGCGGTTTGGCATGTCACGACACCGTGAGTGTTGCGGGCTGGCTCGTCACGCTCGACGCATTCGCTGCCGACACGACCACGCGGAAGCGGTCGAGGTTGTCGGCGTTACTTGTCAAGCCGGTCAGGGCGAGCGTGGATGATGTCGCACCGGAGACGTTGGCGAAATCAGACTGACCTGAGAGCGTGATCGTCGCTGCGATGCTGCTGTTGTACGCCACAGTGGCGAACGTGCTGCCGCCGTAGGCGACGGCCTGCCAGCTTGCGGTTGCAGGCAGCGTCCTCTGCGTCCATGAGATGCCGTCAGTGCTTGTCGCTGCGATGTTGCCGCTAGCGGCTACTGCGACAAATGTGCCGCCTCCATAGGTGACGCTAGTCCAGCTTGTGGCGACAGGCAGCGTCCGCTGCGTCCAAGTGATTCCGTCAGGGCTAGTGGCTGCGTAAGCGGGCGTGTTGCCGAAAGCAATCGCGACAAACGTGCCGTTGCCATGCGTGACGCTTTGCCAGTTCGCGCTCGCTGGCAGTGTCCTCTGCGTCCATGTGATGCCGTCAGTGCTAGTCGCTGCGATACTGTAGCTGTTAGCGACTGCGACGAATGTGCCGCCACCGTAGGCGACACTGAGCCAGTTTGCACTCGCAGGCAGCGTTCGCTGCGTCCATGTAATTCCGTCTGCGCTCGTCGCCGCGATCGCTGTGTCATACGCCACTGCGACAAAAGTGCTGCCACCGTAGGTGACGCTGGCCCACGTTGCGTCAACAGGCAGCGTCCGCTGCGTCCAAGTGATACCGTCTGTGCTTGTGGCTGCGATTGGGCTACCGGAGGAAACGGCGACGAACGTGCCGTTTCCGTAGGTGACGCTGTACCAAATTCCTACTGGCATCGCCCGCTGCGTCCAAGTGATACCATCTGTGCTAGTGGCTGCGATGCTGTTGGTACCGCCTCCTGTAGACACCGCGACAAACGTGCCATTGCCGTATGCAACGCTGTACCAGTTCGCGCTCGTAGGAAGCGTCCTCTGCGTGGCAGCGAAACCCGCCGAATCGCTCTTCTGCCACTGGTACGAAAGCGTCCCACTCGGCTCTGCCACCGCAGTCACGGCGAACGTCGCTGCCCCACTGCTGGCAGTCTGGCTCGTCGGAGGCGACGTGATCGTGATCGACCGTGACAGGCCGCTGGTGCCGTAAAACCACCCGCCGTCGATGTCGTCGTCTGCGCCGAGACCACCCGCCGCAGTCCACTGCCCGTCCCCTCGCAGGAACGTCGATGCTGACGCGGTGCCGGAACTGCCAAGCTGGGCGAGCGTGATGACACCAGTGCGGCCTGCCACGCTCTGCACAGGTGCCGCCGCCGCAGCGCGGACAGTCGTGTGGTAGAGGTTGACGCTGCCCTCGGTCACGCTGTCCGTCGAGCCGGGAGACGGCGAAATCTCGATGAACGCCGAGCCGCTCCAGCGGTAGATTTTGTTGGTGTTCGCGCCTGTCGAGACGACGTAGATTTTGCCCACGTCGCCCGTGGCCGGCAGGGTTCCGCCGACATCCACAACGTCATCGACAAAGCTCGGCAGGTTTGCCGATGGCACGAGGTTGTTTACCAGAGTGGCATACGAGCCTGCCGCCTGCTTGCCATCTAGCGCCGTCTGCAATCCAGTCACGTCGCTTACGGCGTGCGAGTGGGCAGAGGGAGCGAATGTGCTTGGTATTCCAGAGAGCGACGAATAGGTGATTGAGCCAACCGCGTGGACGTGGTCTGCCCGCGCCGCAGTCAGTGCCGTCCCGGCGGACGCCGTCCCGAGCGGCTGCGGTGTCTCGTCCGCGAGGTTGACCGGCGGGCCAGCTGGGCCAGCGGCTCCGGTTGCGCCCGTGGCTCCGACGGGAAGCACCAGATTCAAAGTCTGCGACGGTGCTGCTCCCGTGATCGTGGCGCTGGCTGACGATCCGCTCGCAACCGTACCGATACTGAGCGAGTTAGCAGGCCCAGTATCCCCAACGCCGCCCGTGGCACCAACGCCGCCCGTGGCTCCCGTGGCACCTACAGGCAGTACAAGATTGAGCGTCTGCGACGGGGCCACGCCGGTGATCGTTGCCGACGCAGAAGCACCGCTAGTAACGGTTCCTATGGCGAGGGAGTTGGCAGGCCCAGCAACTCCCTGCGTCCCACTAGGGCCACGCTCGCCGCTAGGATTGACCGTGACGTTGACTGTGTCGCCGTTGCCGACAGTCGGGTTGATTGTCGTTGAGCCGTTGACTGTGACAGAAATCTCACTCATGCGCCCGGTGCCCTCGGGATGCAGCTGCCAGCCAAGATTGTTCGCGTCATAGTCGTGCCAGGCGTGATCCATCGCAGATACCAGAGGTATCTAATGGCTGGACTCAGAGAGGCAGTCTGTACCTCGTTGAGGCTCCAGATGATTGCGCCAGTGGACGCCGTCACGACTTGAATGACAGGCGTCGCCGCAGTCGCTCCGACAGTCGATACAGTGCCGCCGCCGCCGCCTTGGAATCCGCCAGTGCTCGCGACATAGACAGCCGATTGCAGCGTGTACGAGGCAATCGACTGCCCCAGATTCATGGCGATATTGACCTCGTCGCCCACCACGAAAGTGACGTCAAGTTGGCCTGGCAGCAAAGAGAAGACGTTGGACATCGCGGCACCTCGTGGCTGGCATTGTCACGGCGACGAGCAGCACAGCGACCGGCTATGCCTTCAGCAGCGTTAAATCCCCGCCGCTTCGACAAACGCCTGATTGACCTGAGCCTCAGTGAGTCCGAGAGCCGCCGCTAGCGGCACGAGCATCGGGTGCGACCGCTCGACGTACGGAGCGTAGTCCCACTCCACCCTGACCGAGTCCCGCTGGAGTTGGTCGGGGATGGCGTCGATAGCTGCGTCCACGGCTGCAAGTGAGATGCCATGCCGAAGCATCCACAGGCGTATCTGGCGAGCGGAGACGCTCGCCGGTACAGAGTCGTCCACGGCCTGCTGGTTCATGCCGATGACGTTGCCGCTCTCGTCACGCACTTCCCAAGTGCGTATGCCATCGATCACGCCGAGGTAGGTGGTCGTCATGAAATCCGCCCATAGATCATGAAGTTGCCATTTGATACGGTCGTGGGCGCAGTCGGCATATCAGACAAACCAGTGACAGCACCCGCAGCCATTGGCGGCAGTCGCGTGATCGCGCCTGTTGTAACCGTGCCCGCTTGCCATGTTCCGGCCGTGCTGCCGACAACCAGCACGCCAGCGGCATATCGCGTTCCAGCGACAATGCTGTACGAGGCTGGGTATCCGTCAGTTGCAAACGCGCGAGAATAAATCGTCTGGGAGGCGTTTCCGATTGTTGTGTCGTTTGCCGTCCGTGCAACCATCGTAATTATCGGTGACGTGCCCGTGACAGAGTCGACAATCGTCTCGGTCACGGTAAAAAGCGCAAACCTACACAGCGACAGCGAGGCAGTGGCAGTGCCGCCCGTTATAAATGTCAGTGTGGTGGCGGTAAACGAGTACG
>JBIKJV010000422.1:0-3579 GCA_044360755.1 Phycisphaerales bacterium | reverse complement strand
GTGTAAGTTCAACCGCAACCCCAAGCATTGCTATTTCGGGCAACCATCCTCTTGCTGCTAATATTTACCAAAATGCGACCAACCAAGTTTTGGGTTCTATTGCATTGGCAGTTTCAAACTCAAATGCAATCTTAAGTAGTTTGATTGTAAATACTTCAGGTACTTATCAAAGCTCAGATTTGGTTTCCAACAGTTTTAAATTATACTACACTAGTTCAAATACATTTAATACAGCCACCCAATTAAGCTCAGGCCAAGCCGTTGTTGCTTCAGGTAATTCTATTACTTTTTCTGGTTTGAACCAAAGCATAAATTCGGGAACAACTGGGTATTTATGGGTAACCATAGACATTGCTTTAGCCGCCGTTGTTGGTAGAACTATTTCTATCACCTCTACAAACTTTAGCCAGATTTCATTTACAAATGGTACTAAAACAGGAACAGACCCAGTTTCTGTTGGTAATTTACAAACTATTATTTCAGAGGTTAAAGCTGGGGATATAATTATCAATCAATTTAGTCCAGATTATGGAGGAGCAACAGATGAATATATTGAATTGGTTAATAAAACGGCCTATTCTATCGACCTAAGTACACTAAAGGTTCAATACCGCTCTGCATCTGGTACAGGCTCTTACAGCAATATATTGTCTGGCACACTCCAACCTTATAGTTTTTGGTTATTAAGCACTAATACTTTTATTACAGTTGGTCAAACCAACGACCTTGCAAGAGATGGTTCTATTGCCTCTGGGTTTGCTACTGGGGGGCAAATTGCATTAATGCGTGTTTCGGATAATGCAATAATAGACGGAGTTGCTTATGGGGGAGCCGTTTCTGTAAACATTTATGGAGAAGGAACTCAAGTTGGTGCAATACCAACCGACGGGGGCATAAAGAGAATAACTGATGGCTCTGATGCAAATGTAAACAGTACAGATTTTTCTACTGTTGCAAATGGAACCATTTATTTGAGAAATAGTAATTCAAGGCTAGGAATAGCAGGAAGCAATATTGGTTCAGGCAATTTTACAGACCTGGTAATAACTGGAAATACGACCTTAAATGGCGCTGTAAGCATTAACAATAGGGTAACAATTTTAACTGGTGTTTTAACAACAAATGGCAATTTAACACTTAAATCTACCGACTCAAAAACGGCATTTATTTCTTCTATTGGTTCTGGAGGAAGCATAGTTGGAAACCTTTCCGTAGAAAGGTTTATTCCAGCACAACGTAAATTTAGATTTTTAGCATCACCAGTTGTTGGCGCCACAGCTGCGCAATGGAGAGATAATGGTAATTCAAACCCTGGCTTAGGTATTCATATCACGGGCTCTGGCGGCGCTTCCAATAACTTTGATGTATCTAACACCAATGCCCCTTCTGCATTTACCTATACAGAGGCAAATGGCGACGTTATCAATACAACTATTGGAGGTTCAAACAATGCCGGTTGGACAGCCTTTAACTCTGGATCACAAGCTTTAACAAATGGCCAAGGGTTTAGAGTTTTGGTTAGAGGAGATAGGACATTAAGTTTAAGCTCTACCCCTGCTCCTGCTGCCAATGCCACAACTCTTTCTTTAACAGGAAGCTACCCTAATTCTCCAGTTACTATTAATGTTACCAGAGCTGCTGATATAGCAGGGAAAGGATGGAATTTAGTAGGTAATCCTTTCCCATGCACCATTAGTTGGAATGCCATTTCCAAATCAATTGAAGTAACCAATACGTATCAAACTTTTAATCCTAATACCAATGCCTATGTTTCTTGGAATGGAAGCATTGGCGATGCAACAGATAATATCTCATCTGGCCAAGGTTTCTTGGTATTTGTAGCTAGTGGTTCTAATTACACAAATGGTTCCATCACCGTTGATGAATCTGATAAAGTTACAAATAATGGAGGTTCTTTTTTTAAAACCGACTTGAAAAACCTTTTAAAAATAAGCATGAAGTATGACACAAATAATATAAACAACACTTTCATTCATTTTAGAGACCAGGCTACCGCATTTTTTGATCCAGCCTATGACGCCCCTAAGCTTAATAATCCTGGGGTAAATTTAGCCTCAAAGGATGAGCATGGCAATTATTACTCAATTAATTCATTGCCTTTAAACGATTTAAATAACACCAAAAAAATTCCATTATCAGTGATTAACTCTGCAGAAGCCTCATATACTTTAGAATTTAATGAAGTAAACTCTTTTGATGGTTTCGAAATCTATTTGGAAGATAAGTTTACCAATACATCTTCTTTATTAACCGAAGGAATGAAGTATGCCTTCACTTTAAGTTCTGATAAAGCTAGCACTAATGACGGTAGGTTCAACCTAATAATTACAAATAAAATAACAGGTTTAGCCAATCAAACTTTAACAAAGCACCTTGCGCTTTTCCCAAATCCTACAAGCGATAAAATTACACTATATCTCAATAATACCAGTAGTAGTGAATTCAACTTTGAAATTTACAACCAATTGGGAGCCCAGATTAAAGCTGGTAATTTAAACTTTAATACTAACGGATCGCAAAGTATTGGTGTAGAAGAACTTAATACAGGCGTTTATTATATCAAAGTTTACAATGCAACCGCTACCCAAACCATCAAATTCATTAAATAAACCATTAAAACCTTAAACCTATTAATTAAAATCAACATGAAAAAGTATATCAAACACTTAAGCCTTTTGGCAAGCATATTATTCACTTTATCTTTTGCTGCAATGGCACAACCTGGATTTGACGATGATGTAGAAGATACCCCTATTGATGGGGGTATTGGTTTACTAGTTGGCGCTGGAATTGCTTATGGCCTTAAAAGAGTGTATACATTAGGTAAAGAAGAGAAGCAAGATGCTTAGTTTACTGAAAGAGAAGATGTACATTTTGTGGTGGAACTTCTTATTCGTTCTGCTAGGTTTGCTTATTATAGGTCTATTGCATGCCTATATCTTTCAGTTGGTAAACTTCTGTGTACACGAAGTAAGCCTAATGGAAGATGTTGGAAGTGAAAAAGAATTCCAAAAAAGGGGTGCCACTAAAATCACTAAATCAGGAAGGTTAATAACGCAAGTTTATGAATTAGGTTCAAGCGCACTGTATAAGCAAGATGAAGCCCATTTAAATGCAATCATCATTCTATTGCTGGGTTTACTCCTACCTTTTTTACTTATTATTGCCTATACCTTATTTACCCAAGCTAGTTTACTAGCGGTAAATAGAAATGTCTGCTTGGCAATTATCTCGCTATTTGCCATTTCAGGAATATTTTATATTGAGTTGCTCCAGTTTATACAAGATGGTAATGGTTCTGGGTTTCTTTTCGCAGCTTTGCCTTCGGTTCAACTTACTTTCTTTTATTCCTTCTTTGTTTCCATGCAACCTAAAGAATTAAATAGTCCGTATTATAGGTCTAAGACTGAGTTGATTATTGAAGATTTAGAAAGCTAACTATTTTTTTAGAAAAATACGGCAATTTGAACCTAAAAACATTTGCATGTCAATAATTTAGCCGTATATTTGCCCGCTTTTATTAGCGAAAGGAGATTATTTTATTGTCAAACATCATTA
>JBIKJV010000421.1:0-3581 GCA_044360755.1 Phycisphaerales bacterium | reverse complement strand
CGAACAAGCCTGAGCCTGTACGTGAAAGGTTAATTGTTACTCCAGCAACTCCGTTACCGAAGCGATCCACAACCTTAAGTGACACGATGTCACCTGTTGCAACTGCTGAAAGTACGCGAGCTGATGGTGTTGATGTTGCAACCCAGTTAATGTGGCCTGCCTTAGCAACTCCACCTGCTGTTGCTGTAACAGTCTGCTTTCCAACAAGCCAGTTGAATGCACGTGTTGTAGCTGCTCCATCTGTACCTGTGTAAACAGTTGAGTAGTCAATTGCTGCAGTCTTTACGATTGCACCAGCATCTGTTGTGAATGTAACTGGAACTCCAGCTAGTAGGTTGCCATTAGCATCCTTAACAACTGCCTTGATCTCCACGTATGAAGATTCTGGGCCGTTATCAGCACCGTTGATAGCTGTCTTTGTTGTTCCAGCGATTGTGTCTGCTGTTGCACCACCTGTAACAGTTACTGAACCAACAGTCACTGTTCCGTATGTAACCTTAGCTGTAACTGAACCAGCCCCTGTGAATGTAAGTGTGTCTACAGTTCCAGTTGTACCTGCATCAGTCAATGTGTATGTAACTAGGCCGTTAGCATCTGATACGCCAACTGCACGAGTTGCAACAGTGTTACGACCTGAAACAGCAACTGAAACAGCAACATTTGCCATTGCAGCTGTGTACTGGTCGCGAACTAGAACTACAAACTTGTTTGATCCAGCTGTTGCTGAAAGTACTGAGTCTGAACCCTGTACAACAAGTGAAGTTGCATTTGCTGCGCCAAATGTGAAAGTTGCAGTTGCCTGACCGAAGTCAACAACTACTGTCTTTCCTGTTGATGGAGCAGGTGCTGTGAAAGTAGCTGTTGTAGCTGCTGCCGCAGAACTGTAGTAAGTGTCGTAAGTAGTAGCTGCTGCATTGTTCACAACTGCTGCTAGGTAGTTAGCACCTGTTGCACCAGCTGCTGACAAGCTGCTGATTGAGATTGCTGTTGCACCCTTAACAGTTGCTGCAAAAGAATTACCTGTTGTAACAGTTGTGCAGTTCGCAGTTGTTGTACATGCAAGTACATCAGCTGTTGCTGTTGTTGCAAGAATCTTTGTTGCTGATGCAGATACCTGAAGCGTTGATGGCAATAGTCCGCCACCAGTTGCTGTGATTACTGTTGATCCTGCTGCGATTGCTCCTGAATCAGTTGCACGGAAGTAGTAAACACCAGCTACTAGGTTCGCGCTATCAACACCGAAGCTGTATGAAGATGAATCTGTGCTATCAGCTGAATCAGCAAGACCCTTTACTTCTACAGTTGTGTCGCTTTCAGTTAGTGTAATTGCCTCATTTGGAGCAAGAACTGTTGCATTTCCTGCAGCATCCTTTAGAGACATGCTCATCAATTGACCCTTAGTACCAGTGTCAACAACCTGTCCCGCTACTGAAGCTAGAGCGATAGTTGTTGGAGCACCAACTGTTGTAATTGTTACAACAGTTGAAGCATCACCAGCAGCGAAGCTGGTGTTACCTGTTGAAACTAGGATTGAGTAAGTTCCTGCTACGTCTGCACGGAAGCCAAGAACAACAGTTGAAGAAGTTGCGTCTGCTGCTGACTGAGCAACAGTTGCAGATGCACCACCAGCAACAAGGCTTAGGTTAGAGATTGAACCTGCACCAGTTGCCTGTGCAAAGTAAACACCCTTGCCAGCTGAAGATGTTGCTGTGTGTGTGTCAGAAAGAAGTGTAGAAGTTGCAGGCGCTGAAGTGACCTTAGCAGCCACTACAAAGCTTGTGTCAGTTGATAAGTGTGTAGCTGTGATCGTCGTTGTTGACGTCGCACTTACACGCGCTGGAGATGATGTCCCTGCTGAAACAGCAGTAACGCCCGCAGTTGCAGGAGCAACTGAAGACAAGACACCAAAGCCCAAAGCTGCAACTGCTACAAGCGCTACGCGCTTGAAAGTTGTCTTTGTAGACATTTGTTTCCTTTCGATTAGTCGATCGAGGGAATTTCCCCCGGTCGGCTTTGGGTAACAAGTGCCTTCTCATATGTCATGAGAGGGCACTTTTGAAAGGTCACGGGTAAAGGTGGTCATGCTTAGTACCCTTGGGGCATGCATGAAAAGGTTGATTCCACTCTAGGCAAGGTACTGGTCTGGGGTTTGGTGGCTGTTTCCCTTTTAGTGACGCCTTTGTGGTCCTTAGATCCGATTAACCCAATCAAAATGCTGGCAGTGACAGCTTTTGGTTTTTTGGCACTTGGGGTTTTGCTGGTTAATCAAAAGGTTTTACAGATCGGACGATTTAAGATTCCCCTGATTTTGATATCTAGCTTTATGGTCTGGCAATTAGTTGTTTTTGCGGTTAGTGGGGGAGAAAAACTCCAGCAACTTTTTGGTACTAATGGTCGAAATACTGGTTTGATCACTTACTTGGCTTTTTCTATTCTTTTTGTAATTTCAATGGTTGCTTCAAATCCGGACTACTTAAAGAAATTCTTGTTAGCCGCCCTTACGGTTGGCATGGCATCCCTTGGTTACGGTGTTGTTCAAGCGCTAGGTGGGGATCCATTTGATTGGGTTAACCCGTATTCACCTGTATTTGGATTTCTAGGTAATCCAAATTTTCAATCATCCTTGTTGGGTATCTTGGGCGCAGTAGTTTTCACCCAGTTGCTATCTGGATCGGTAAAGATTCAAGTTAAAGCTGCTTACCTTGTTTATCTTGCAGTGACTGTTTATGTAATCAAGGAAACAGATTCGCAGCAAGGGTACTTGGTGTTATTGATTGGTTCTGCATTATCTATTGGTGTCTTTGTAAACCAAAAAAGCAAAGCACTTGGTTATTCATATTTGGGATTGGCAGCTGTTGGTTTTGTTGCCGTCTTAGTTGGCACCTTAAACAAAGGGCCACTTGCATCGCTTTTGTATAAAGACTCAGTTACATACCGCGGTGATTACTGGCGTGCTGGTTGGAAAATGACGGTAGAGAACCCGATTTTTGGTGTGGGGCTTGATAGTTATGGTGATTGGTATCGAAGAAGCCGAACAATTGAAGCGACCTTGCGCCGTGGTCCTGATGTAACTAGCAATGCAGCACACAATGTTTTCCTTGATATTTCAGCTTATGGTGGTTTTCCATTGCTTTTGGTTTATGGCATATTGATGGTTCTAGTTGTGATCTCTGCTGTAAAGGTAATCAAGCGCTCACAGGGCTTTAATGCTGGATTTGTTGGCTTAGTTGCTGGGTGGGTTGCTTTTCAGGCGCAATCAATAATCAGTATCAATCAGATCGGATTGGCACTGTGGGGTTGGGTCTTATCGGGATTGATTATTGGTTACGAGATAAATACTCGTAACGGTGCCGTAGTGGCGGAAAAGAAGACTGGGAAGACAGCTACTAAACCTGCGAAAGCATCGGCTGCAACTACTTTGGCCATGTTTGTTGGATTGATTGTTGGTGTACTGGTTGGAATGCCACCATATCTAGCATCAGCTAAATATAAGGGAGCGCTAGAGACAAGCAATCCAAATGTGATTCAGGAAGCTGCCTATATTTGGCCGGTTGATCCAAGTCGAATGATTCAAGTAGCTA
>JBIKJV010000212.1:0-3593 GCA_044360755.1 Phycisphaerales bacterium | reverse complement strand
GACGCCGAGTACGAGGTGAACGACGAGAAGAAGGGCTGAGCGGGAAGCCTCGCCAGCTCATCGATGCATGAACGCCGAGGGCGTCCGCACACACGCGGACGCCCTCGGTCGTTTCGGACGCAGGCTGGACCGGCGCGCCGCTCAAGGCTGCGGCCCGGGCGCCGCGGGCGTTGGGTGCGGGCCGCCCGACGGGCACGGGTTGCCGCCTGGGCGCAGCCCACGGAGGAACCAGCTCTCGTCCGGCAGGATGCTCAGCGGCACGGGAATCAAGCCCCCTTCCAGCATCTGCAGGGTGACCTCGCCGCCAGGCTTCATGCCCCACTCCACGGCGCCGGGGCCGGCGACCACCACGAGGCCGAGGCCACGGTTGTCACACTGGGGCGAGACGCCGGCCTCCTTCCGAAGCCTGTTCCAGGTGGTGCGGTTGATCCACATGGTGCCCAACGGTTCAGGATGTGCGGCGTCGACGACACCGACAAGCACGCCCATCACGAGCGTTTCCGAACGAGGCGGGACGGCGGCAAGCATTGACGACGCGACCAGGCAAGCGAGTGGGATCATCGGGACGTTCCTCCGAAAGCGGCAAGGCGTGCGACGGTGCGGCACACGGCGCACCCCTGTGTAGGTCGCGCGAGCACCACGTCGTGCTACCGAAATCCGGACGAGAATCTCGATTCCTTCGAGGGTGGATTCAGGAACGCTCCCTGACCGAGAAAAACGCGCTCGACCGTTCCCGTCCGCGAAACGGTCCGGGCCCGCAGCGTTTCGGGTCATTCCCGAGTGCCCTGCGAACGCCTTCCGCTCATGGCCGCCCCCCGCCTTTCCGATACCCTCCCCCGCTTCCTCCGGCACCGCTCCGCCCGGCCTGTCGCGCACGTCGCGCGCCACGCCGACCCGGGCGCCACGCCAAAGGCCTCGTCATGCAGCGCATCAAGGGCATCGCCGTCAGCCACGGCATCATCGTGGGCAGGGCCTTCCTCGTCGGCACCGCCGAGCAGGTCGTCCCGCACCGCACCATCCAGGAATCCGAGGTCCCGCAGCAGCTCGAACGGCTGCACGTGGCCCTGCGCGCCGCCGGCGCCCAGATCGCCGAGCTGAGCGAGCGCACCCGCGCCGAGCTGGGCACCGAGCCCGCCAAGATCTTCGAGTTCCACGCCGGCCTGCTGCGCGACAAGGCGCTGCTGGCCGCCATCGAGCGCCGCGTCACCGGCACCTTCGTCACCGCCGAGCAGGCCGTCGCGGACCAGTTCCGCCAGCTGGTCGACCAGTTCCGCCGCATGGGCAACGAGGTCTTCGAGCAGAAGGCCAACGACATCATCGACCTGGAGCGCCGCGTGCTGGGCCAGCTGATGGGCGAGCAGACCAGCCGCCTGGCGCAGCTGGCCGAGCCCGCGGTCATCGTGGCGCACGAGCTGACCCCCAGCCAGGCCGCCGCGATGGACCGCAGCAAGGTCATCGCGCTGGCCACCGACCTGGGCGGCCGCACCAGCCACACGTCGATCGTGGCGCGCGCGCTGGGGCTGCCCGCGGTGGTGGGCTGCCAGCACCTGGCGGCGAACGTCGAGGACGGCGACATGCTGATCGTCGACGGCAACGCCGGCATCGTCATCGTGCGGCCCGACGCGCGGACGCTCGAGGAATACCGCCGACTGCAGGAACGCGGCCGCCGCTCGCGCGCCGCGCTGCACGAGCTCTCGGGGCTGGAGGCCGTCACCAAGGACGGCGTGCGCATCCAGCTGATGGGCAACATCGAGTTCCCCGAGGAGATCGAGAGCGTGCTGGCCAACGGCGGCGACGGCGTCGGCCTGTACCGCACCGAGTTCCTGTGGCTGACGCGCAAGGAGCCGCCCACCGAGCAGGACCACTACGACGCGTACCTCCGCGCGCTGCGCCTGCTGAAGGGCAAGCCGCTGACGATCCGCACCTGCGACCTGGGCGCCGACAAGTACACGCAGGCGCAGATGGAGGAGCCCGAGCGAAACCCGTTCCTGGGCCTGCGGTCCATCCGCCACAGCCTGGCCACGCCGCACGAGTTCAAGGCACAGCTGCGTGCCATCCTGCGCGCCAGCGCGCACGGGCCCGTCAAGACGATGTTCCCGCTGGTCAGCAACCTGATGGAGCTGCGCCAGGGCAAGCTGATGATCGCCGACATCGGCGAGGAACTGGCCGACGAGGGCATCGCCTTCGACGCGCAGATGCCGGTGGGCATCATGATCGAGGTGCCCGCCGCCGCGCTGATGAGCCGCGTGTTCGCCAACGAGAGCGCGTTCTTCTCGATCGGCACCAACGACCTGGTGCAGTACACGCTGGCCGTCGACCGCGGCAACGAGCGCGTGGCGCACCTGTACAACGCCGCCCACCCGGCGGTCGTCTACCTGACCAAGACCATCCTGCGGTCCGCCCGGGCCGGCGGGATCGATTGCAGCTGCTGCGGCGAGATGGCCGGCGAGCCTGTTTTCTGCATGTTGCTGCTGGGGCTCGGTTTGCGTACACTTTCGATGGTTCCGGACCAGATCCCCGTCATCAAGCGCGTGATCAGGTCCGTGACGATGGAACAATGCGAACGGCTCGCCCGCAAGGTCGGGTCGTTCGACTCGGAGCGCCAGATCGAGACGACCTTGCGCGACGAGCTCAGGAAAATCGATCCCGACGTGTTCGGCCAATGGGTTGCCGAGTGACGGACGGATCAACGCCACGGCGCGTGCCGCGGCGCAACAGGACAAACGGTCGGCGCGTCGCCCGCGACGACGGCCAGCCCCGCAGGACACCAACGTGCCCGCCGCCCTTCCGGCAGCGGATGCGCGACCTGCGACGAGGCGGCCCGAGAGAGGAGCCCCACTGCGGGGCCCCCACACCGGCGACGACCGACCAGGCGGAACACACGGTGCGCTTCAACAGCTTGCGCCAACTGACGACGACCAACCGTCCCTCGCCGGGACGCGGGCCCCACGTGGGTCCGCCCGGCGCGCGGCGGCCGCATCGCCGCACCGGTTGACGCACGCCACGGGGCACCGCAGGTTCCGCCACGAACCGCCGCATGACGCGGCAAGGATTGGATCGTGGCAGAGAACACGCACGACGAGCACGAGCACACCGAGGGGACCGAGGGCACCGCGCCCAAGGCGAACGCGCACCAGGCGCATGACGAACACGCGCACGACGCGGCGCCGGCCGGCGTCCCGTGGGGCGAGCCCGCGCCCAAGCACGACCTGATCGACGCCGCCGACGCCGACCCCGAGGACGAGGGTTCGCTGGACGACGGCGCCCTGGCCGCGCTGGAGGCGATCGAGGCCGCCGAGGACGCGCCCATCCTGCCGGTGCGCGCGATCGACGACGACGAGGACGCCGACGAGGCCGAGGAAGACGACGATTTCGAGGCTGACGACGCCGATTCCGAGGCCGACGACGCCGTCGCCGAGGACGGCGAGGCCGTCGAGGCCCCCGAGGGCGGCGACGAGGCCGCGATCGACGCCGAGACCGGCGAGACGACCGAGGGCGCCGAAGGCACCGAGGCCGGCGAGGGCGGCGGCAAGCGCCGTCGCCGCCGCGGGCGCGGCGGGCGCAACCGCGAAGGACGCGGCGACCGCGAGGGC
>JBIKJV010000326.1:0-3608 GCA_044360755.1 Phycisphaerales bacterium | reverse complement strand
GGAAGCGGTGGTGGAGGTGCGCGTCAATGGGGGAGCCTTCGCGGCCGTGGCGTCGGGTGCGCCGCTGTCGGCCGCCCAGAACTATCTGGTCGCACTCAGGACCGACGGACGCATCGAGCAGTGGGGAAGCAACTATTTTGAGGGTACCGTATTTCCTCCGCTGGATCTGGCTGACGCGGTGTCGGTGGCCAGCGGGTATGCATATAATATGGCCCTGCGGAAGAACGGAACGGTGCGGGTGTGGCGGGCGCCGTACTTCAGCATGCCGGGATGGATTGCTGCGCAGACGGGAGTGTCTGCCATTTTTGGCGGGGCCTATCACGCACATTTTCTCAGGAGTGATGGTACCCTCTCAACCTGGGGAGGGATCCCGCTTCCTGCGGCCGGGGTGTCTCAGGTGGTTTCCGTCTGTCAGAACACCAGCCTTTCGGTGGCGGCGAGGAGCGATGGCACAGTGGTCGCATGGGATCGTAACGGGTTTGCTCCGGCCATGGTTCCGGAGGGCCTGTCGGGTGTCACCATGGTGGCCTGCAGCGAATTCAACGTGGCTGCCCTCCGGACTGATGGAACGCTGCGGATCTGGTCGCTTCAGCCGGGTGGCTACAAGGCCGTGCAGCCGCCGGCGGGGCTGAAGGACATCGTTTCGATCTGCGGGAGTGGCAGTTGTTTTCTGGCACTGGGACGGGATGGACGGGTGACCGCGATTGGTACGGGTCCGGGAACGCATGTGCCTGCTGGGCTGCGGAATGTGACGGCCATTGCTTCGCCTGGCTACTGTGCCGCACTGAGGAGCGACGGTACGCTTGTGACGTGGGGCAGTGTTCCGAGCGACAACCAGCCGCCGCCGCAGGGCAATTACTTCGTTCCCTCGCCGACCACCCTTCCGGTGAGTCTGTCATCCGGGCCGAACGTCGTGGAGGTACGGGTGACGCCGCCTTATAATGCTCCCAGCCGGACCTATGCAATCCAGGTTAATCGGACACCGAATCCGGCGCTGCTCGGGCTGACCCCGGACCGTGGTGCGCTCACTCCGGCGTTTTCGCCTGAGGTGACCACGTACAGCATGTCTCTTCCGTTCGCGAGCGACGGCATCCGTTTTCTGCCGGTCACGCAAGCGACCGGGACCAGAGTGCAGTGGAATGGGGCGCCGCTTGCCGCGGATGTGCAGTCGGGCCTGCTGCCGTTGGTTCCCGGTGCGAATGACTTCGTCTTCCGCACGCTCAGCGAGGACGGGAGCGCGTCGCGGGAGTACCGCGTGAGGATCACGCGCGAACCGCCTGGCAGCAACCGCACCCTGCGTTTTCTTGCCGATGATGGCGGGCCGCTGACGCCCGCCTTTTCGCCGGAGCAATTGAGTTACGTCCACGCCGTGCCCCTCCGCCAGCCGACGCTGCGGCTCTGGCCGAAGGTGGGAGCCGTATCCGCGAAGGTCGAGGTGAGAATCAACGGCGGGCCGTTCCGCCGGGTGTCATCGGGCAATGCTTCGGCGGTTTCCGCGGTGATTCAGGAAGACGGGATGCCCTTCTGGTGGAATCCGCTCGATTTGACGGACAAGTACACGCCCGCAGATCCCATGGTGCCTTGTGCCGGGATCAGCAGCACTCTCGGATCGGATCTGGCAATCCGGACGGATGGGACGGTGCTGAGCGCGAGCCGGAGCATGGGCAAGTTTCATGAAGGGCTCCGCGGGGTCGTGGAACTGACCGGGGTGCGGCCGGCCCCGACCGGTCCCGACATTGTGGTGGCCCTGCTCGAATCAGGGAAAGTGCAGGCATGGGAAAGGCCGGCGGACCGACCAGTCAGTATCTTTCCTGATGAAACGCAGCTGGTGGCCATTGCCGGTGGCCGGTACCTGACTGCAGTGCGGCGGGATGGCACGCTGGTCATGTGGTCGCATCCGGCGGATCCCTATCCACTGAGGGCGCTCAATCCGGCTCCGGCCAACCTTGTGAGCTGCGCAAGCGTGGCTCCGGGGTCGGCTCCGGGGTCGGTGGCGGTGCTGCGCAGCGATGGCACTTCGATTCTCTGGGGTCCTACCACCAGTACTCCGGTGTACACCACCACTGGAGTGGCAGCGCTGGTACCGGGGTACGGCACCAATTACTTCCATATCCGCCGCGACGGACAGCCAGGCGTTCCGACAGGCTATGTGCCACCGCGGCCGTTCCCAGCCGACGTCCGCGATGTCGTGACCGGGGCCTGTTATTCCCCTTTGAGCTGCGCCGTGCGATCCGACGGCGAGGTCAGCCTGTGGGCAAGCGACAACACCAAACTGGACGGGACCGGGGTGCCTGCGGGATTGAAGGCCCGGGCGCACCCCGATACCGTGGTCCTGCCGCTGCCGCTGGGCGACAATCTCGTCGAGGTGCGGGTGACAGCTGAAGACGGCACGCACTCCGCGTATACGATCAGCGCCCCCCGCGTTGCCAACCTTGCACTGGCCACCGTGAGCCTGAATGGAGGGGAATTTCCGATCGATCTCGGTACGGGTGCAACCACCTTCACGCTGGACGTGCCGCCGGGCCGGGAAAGCCTGACATGGCAGGCCAGCCCGCAGGACGAGACCGAGACCATGACCCTGAATGGCGTGCCGCTCCTTCCGGGGGTGAGCACGCCGGTGGCTCTTGTTCCCGGGCTCAACACCATCACCTTGGTGGTGACTGATGCGAACCAGGCATCCAGCCGCACCTACACCTTCGCAGTGACCCGTCTGCCGGCGCGCGCGGATCTGGCCTCGCTGTCGACTTCGGCGGGAGCATTGACCCCGGATTTTGCGGCGGACATCCGCCAGTACGAAGTGCGCACAAGCCGCCCTGAACTGGTGATCTGGCCAAGGGTCAATGGGGAGGAGCTGGAAGCGCGCAGCGGCCAGGCTTCGCCATGGCGGAAGTTGTCCCGGGGCAACCAGGTAGCCGCAAACCGATCCACGTGGGTGACGCCCGCTGGCACTTTAGCGACACTTTCCACCAGCGGAGGAATCTGGGCCATTCCGGCCGGACTGAAGGATATCATTTCAGTCGTCGGAGGAGACAGCCACACCACAGCCTTGCGCAGTGAGGGCACGGTGGTTTCATGGGGGTTGGGAGGAGGCACGGCGGTACCGGCACCGGCGGGTCTTGTCGGGATTCGGGCGATTGCGGCGGCCGCGCAGTACAATCTCGCGCTGAGGACTGACGGGACGGTGACTGGCTGGGGCAGCAACAGTCATGGGCAGTTGACGATTCCGGCCGGATTGAATGGCGTCATCGCCATCAGCGCCCAAGGTGGAGCCACGCCCTGGGCGCTCGCCTTGCGCCGTGATGGCACGGTGGTCGCGTGGGGGGCGGGACAGTCCGGAGCGCTGCCGGTTCCCCAGGGTCTGCGGGGCGTGGTGGCCATCAGTGGATTGCCAACCATTGCCAATGGGGATCCTTCGGCCTACCCCCGTGCGGTGGCATTGCTGGATACGGGGCGCGTGCTTCGGTGGAACGTACAGACCGGCTTGATGGAACCCGAGATCGCGCGCCTGCATGACATTGTGTCGATTTCCCGGGACATCGCGCTGCGGCGTGATGGCACCCTCCTGAGCCTGCCGGATGGTTCCACGCTCTATCCTGACCAAGTGGTAG
>JBIKJV010000211.1:0-3622 GCA_044360755.1 Phycisphaerales bacterium | reverse complement strand
GCTCGTAGAGCCCCATCAGCACGCCGTCGAAGGTGGCCAGCATGTCCAGGCGCTCCTCGGCCTCCAGGCGCTGCGTCTTGGCGGCCTCGCTGGGCGGCTGCAGCTTCAGGCCGCTGACCGCGAAGCGGTCGCCCTGCAGCTGGCATTCGAACTCCTGCCCGTGCGCGGCCAGCAGCAGGCCAAGCTTGCGCGGCCACTTGCCGCTCTGCAGCGCCTTGGTGGCCTCCTGCGTGCGGGTGGGCGTCTCGCCGCGCAGGCTGACCTTGCCGGTCACGCCCCAGGGGCACTCCAGGTCCAGCACCTTGTCGACCACGATCGCCACCGCGCCGTCCTTGGTGTCGACGATGCCCTCGCGCGCCTCGGCGTGCCACCACAGCCACAGCAGGAAGACGTTGCCCAGGAAGTCCTTCGGCTCGCCGCCAGCCAGGGCCCACGGCACCTCGGGGCGGTTGCCGATGCGCGGCGCGCCCGCATCCTGCGCGCGGGCCATCGCCTCGGCGGGCGGCGGGGTGAACGCGTCGGGCAGCGCGTCGTCCAGGTCGCCGGCCAGTCCGCGGTCGGCCAGCATGTCGGCGGCCAGCGTGCCCGCGCTGCGGCGCGCCAGCTTGCATCCGTAGGTGGACTCGACCAGGCTGCGCAGCTCCTTGAACGCGGCATCCGAACTGACGGGCGCCAGCACGCTGCGCTTCACCAGGTCGAAGAGCACCGGCGTCATCGTGATGCGGCGGTACTTGCCCTCGGCGATCTCTTCCTTGCAGCGGCGCTCGGCGTCGGCGCGCGCCTCGCGGCGCTGCGCGCGGCTCAGGCCGGGCACCTCGGCGCCGGCTTCGCCTTCCTTCGGGCGATGCGCACCCTCGGCCATCGCGACGTACGCACGCTTGATCTCGCCGGGCACCTTGGCCACGTCGACGCGCATGCCGCACAGGATGCCGCCGCTGAAGCCGCACGACTCCCACGTGAAGTCGGAATCGAAGACGTGCAGGCCGGTGCACCAGCCGCTCACGGTGCCTTCGTCGGAGAGCGCGCGCGCCTTGACGACGTGCTTGCCCAGCAGCGCCAGCGCGCCCTCGGATGCGTCGTCTGGCAGGTCACCGGTGACGCCGAAGCGGGAGTAGGACACGGATCCGGAGCGGAAGGACATGGGAAGGGAAGTGTCCGGCCGCGGCGCCCCGCGGACCGCCCAACCGACAGGTTTTCCACGCAACCCCAGGTGGCCCCCTCCCCTAGAATTCGGGGTTTCCGCTCAGAACGGACGCCCAGACGTGCCTTTCGACCTCCGAACCACCCTGCAGGCCCATCGTGCGGATGCGCACGCGCTGTTCGCCGAGCACGTGAACCCGCAGCTGGCGCGGGTGCTGACGACCATCGGCTTCGACCGGTTCTACGTCCGTGGCCAGGGCGCGTACCTGTGGGACGAGGCCGGCAACCGATACCTGGACTTCCTGGGCGGGTACGCCGTCTTCAACGTGGGCCGGAACCACCCGGTGGTGCGGAAGGCGCTGCAGGACTGCCTGGCCGCCGACCTCGCATCGATGGTGCAGTTCGACGCGCCCGTCCTGGCCGGCCTGCTGGCGCGCGAGCTGAAGCGCCTGACCGGCGGACGCTTCGACCACGCCTACTTCACCAACAGCGGCACCGAGGGCGTCGAGGCGGCGATCAAGTTCGCCAAGTGCGCCACCGGTCGGCCGGCGATCCTGTTCTGCGACCGCGCCTTCCACGGACTGACGGGCGGCGCCGTCAGCCTGAACGGGTGCCAGAGCTTCCGCCAGGGGTTCGGGCCGTTCCTGCCCGAATGCCGCATGGTGCGCTTCGGCGACCTTGGCGACCTGGAGCGCGCGCTGCGCGCCGGCGACGTGGCGGCGTTCGTCGTCGAACCCATCCAGGGCAAGGGCGTGCACATCCCGCCCGCCGGCTACCTGGCCGAGGCCGCGCGCCTCTGCCACCGCCACGGCGCGCTGTTCATCGCCGACGAGGTGCAGACCGGCGTCGGCCGCACCGGCACGTTCCTGGCCATCGACCAGGAGCCCGGCTGCGAGCCCGACATGGTGGTGCTCTCGAAGGGCCTCTCCGGCGGCTACGTGCCCGTGGGTGCGGTGCTGCTGCGCCACGATGCGTGGCAGCGCGTGTACAGCTCGATGGACCGCGCGATCGTGCACTCCAGCACGTTCCACATGGGTGCGCTGGCCATGACGGCGGGCCTGGCGGTGCTCTCGGTCTACGAGGACGAGCGCATCGGCGAGCACGCCGCCCGCACCGGCAAGCGGCTGCTGGACGGGCTGCAGGCGCTGGCGCCCGGGTACGAATTCGTGAAGGCCGTCCGCGGCCGCGGGCTGATGGTGGCCGTGGAGTTCGGCGAGCCGCGCAGCCTGCCGCTGCGCACCGCGTGGAAGGCGATCCACGCGATGGATCCGAACCTGTTCGCGCAGGCGGCCGTGGTCCCGCTCTTCGCCGACCACCGCATCCTGTGCCAGGTGGCGGGCCACAACCAGCCCACCATCAAGCTGATACCCCCGCTGGTCGCCTCGAACGCCGACGTGGACGCGTTCCTGCGCGCCTTCCGCAGCGTGCTGGACGGGATACACCGCTTCCCCGGCCCCGCCTTCGACATCCTGCGAAGGCTGGGGACAAACGCCGTGACGCGCCGATCCTACGAAGAGGCCCTGGCCGAATCCGAGCTGGCCACCGCCTGACGCCCGCCCCCGCGCACCGCCCCCACCGGAGCCACTGCCCTGCGACACCGCATCCTCGACGCCCTTGCCAGCGTGATCGTCCGCCACCCGTGGGCGGTCCTGGCGGCGTCGGCGCTGCTGGCGGCGGTGGCGGGCCTGTGGAGCTGGGGCCGGGTGCACCTGGACGCCAACACCGATTCGCTGATGGGGAACGACCGGCCCTACGTGGCCGAGTACAAGCGCTTCCTGCAGGAGTTCGGCGACCTGGAGTACGCGTGGGTGGTGGTCGATGCCGACGGCACCGACGGCAACCGCCGCCTGGGCGAGGCGCAGCGCGCCGCGGACCTGCTGGCCGCGAAGCTGCGCGAGGAGCCCTCGATCGAACGCGTGAACGCGCGCGTGGGCTTCGCCGAGCAGATGCGATTGGCGACGTGGAACATGCCCACGTCGGACCTCTCGGGCCTGGTCGAGGCGCGCGACGCGCTGCCTTCGATCGCCGCCGACGCGGGCACCGGGGTGCTGCTGGCCGACGCCCAGCGCCGGCTGGACCGCCTGGGCCTGGAGGCGCTCTTCATGCCGCGCGAGGAGGCCGAGCGCGTCGGTGCCGCCGCGGTGCTGGAGCTGGAGGCAATCGCCGCCGCGGCGCCCGAGGCCCCCGAGTTCATCGGGCGCCCGCGCGAGGACGAGTACCTGGCCAGCGACAGCGGGCGCCTGCTCTTCGTGGGCGTGATGCCGCGCAAGGACTTCGGCAGCCTGGGCGTGATCGACGAGCCGCTGCGGGCCATCCGCAAGGCGATCGACGAGGTCCGCGCCGAGGTGCCGGGCGTGCAGATCGGCCTGACCGGCAAGCCCGTGCTGCAGTCGGACGAGATGGCCACCACCGACGCCGACATGAACGTGTCGACCGCGGTGGGCATCGCGTGCTGCATGCTGCTGATCATGGCGGTGTTCCG
>JBIKJV010000019.1:0-26730 GCA_044360755.1 Phycisphaerales bacterium | reverse complement strand
AGGCGCTGAAGGCGCGCCAGACGTGGTGGAGCTGGAAGCCGCTGGCCGCGCCCGAGCCGCCGTCCGTGCGCAACGCCGCGTGGTGCCGGTCGCCGCTGGACCGCTTCGTGCTGGCGAAGCTTGAGTCGGCGGGCATCGCGCCCGCGCCCGAGGCCGACCGCGTGGCGCTGATCCGCCGCGCGACGTTCGACCTGACCGGCCTGCCGCCGACGCCGGAGGACGTGGCCGCGTTCGTGGCCGACACGCGCCCCGATGCGTACGAACGGCTGCTCGACCGCCTGCTGGAGTCTCCGCACTACGGCGAGAAGTGGGGCCGCTTCTGGCTGGACCTGGTGCGCTACGCCGACACCAACGGCTTCGAGCGCGACAGCGACAAGCCCGCCGCGTGGCGCTACCGCGACTGGGTGGTGCAGGCGCTGAACGCGGACAAGCCCTACGACCGCTTCGTGCAGGAGCAGCTGGCCGGCGACGAACTGCCCGACCGCGACTTCGGCACGCTGGTGGCCACCGGCTACTACCGCCTGGGCATGTGGGACGACGAGGTGCCCGACCTGGCGCAGGCGCAGGCCGACGACATGGACGGCATCGTGGACGTCACCACGCGCACGTTCCTTGGCGTTCCCATGGGCTGCGTGCGCTGCCACGACCACAAGGGCGACCCGATCGCGCACCGCGACTATTACCGCTTCGCGGCGTACTTCGCGGGCGTGAAGCACTACAAGACGAGCCCGTTCAACAGCATCGCCGCCGAGAACGTGATGCGCAGCGCGCGCATCGACTTCGGCCGCGCCGACCCGGAGACCGAGCGCCGCGCCTTCCGCGACGAGCGCGCGACGCTGCTGCGCGACCTGCACGCGATCGAGCGCGCGTGCGGGCTGGAGCCTGCGTCCGAAGGCGATGCGATCGCCGACCGCGCGCCCGCGGACGGCCTGGTGATGCACCTGGCGTTCGAGGACGCGAAGACCGGCACCGCGGTGAACGGCGCGCCCGCACCCGCGGGCACCGCGCCCGCCGGCGCGAAGGTCCGCGACGCCGGCTTCGGCGCGCCGGGCCGCTTCGGCAAGGCGTTCGGGTTCGACGGCGGCGACGACCGCGTCGAGTTCGACCGGCCGGTGCAGGACGACTTCACGGTCGGCTTCTGGTTCCGCACCACCGACATCGGCGGCGGCACCGACACCGACACGCGCTGGTTCCTGGGCAAGGGCCTGGTGGACGGCGAGGTGCCCGGCATCGTGGATGACTGGGGCATCAGCCTGGTGGGCCACGGCGTGGTGGCCGCGGGCACGGGCGCGCCCGAGACGTTCGTGGCCAGCGGGCCCGGGCACAACGACGGCGCGTGGCACCACGTGGCCTTCACGCGCGTGCGCAAGTCCGGCGAGATCGCGCTGTGGGTGGACGGCATGCGCGTGGCCACGGCCACAGGCAGCCGTCGTGCGCTGGACACGCCGAAGAGGATCGCGGTGGGGTCGCTGCAGAACGACATCCACCCGTTCGCGGGCACGATCGACGAGGTGCGCATCTGGAACCGTCCGCTCTCCGATGACGAGATCCGCGCGATGGCCACGGGCCTGGCGCCCGGCACGGCCGCGGGCACGGCCGTCGAATCGCGCCTGCCCGCGCGCGCCGCCGAGTGGCGCACCAAGCGCGAGCGCCTGGCCGCGATGCTGCCGCCCGACGACAAGGGCGAGTCGCTGCTGGTGGTGCGCGAGGAAGCGAAGCCGCGCGAGACCCGCGTGTTCACGCGCGGATCCCCGCACGCGCCGGCCGAGGCGGTGGAGCCCGGCGTGCCCACGATCGCGGCGTGGTTCCAGCCCGAGCTCCCCACCGCGCGCCCGCACGGCGAATCCAGCGGCCGCCGCCTGGCGCTGGCGAAGTGGATCACCGACCCGCGCAATGGCCTGACGCTGCGCACGCTGGCGAACCGCCTGTGGCAGCAGCACTTCACGCAGGGCCTGTGCCCCACGCCGAACGACCTGGGCAAGCTGGGTGAGCCGGCCACGCATCCGGAGCTGCTGGACTGGCTGGCATGCCAGGTGCCCGCGAACGGCTGGAGCCTGAAGAAGATGCACCGCCTGCTGATGACCAGCAGCGCGTACCGCATGTCCAGCGTGGCCGGCCCCGACGCGCTGGCGAAGGACGCGCCCAACCAGCTGCTCAGCCGCCAGCGCATGCGCCGCCTGACCGCCGAGGAACTGCGCGACGGCATGCTGGCCTGCGCGGGCACGCTGAACCCGGAGGCAGGCGGCCCGGGCGTGCGCCCGCCGATGCCCGACGAGGTGCTGGCCACCAGCAGCCGCCCCGAGGAGGTCTGGCCCGTCACGCCCAAGGAGACGTGGACGCGCCGCAGCCTGTACATCCAGCTCAAGCGCTCGCTGCAGCACCCGCTGCTCAGCGTCTTCGACCTGGCCGACGTCGACGGCATGTGCCCCGTGCGCTTCCAGACGGTGCAGCCGACGCAGGCGCTGAGCATGCTGAACGGTGCGCTGACCAACGACCTGGCCGCGGACTTCGCCGACCGCCTGCTCCGCGAACGCCCCAGCGACCTGCGCGCGCAGCTGCAGCTGGGCCGCGTGCTGACCAGCGGCCGCGCGCCCACCGCGCAGGAGCTGGACGAGGCCGAGGCGTTCATCCACGAGTTGCGCACGAAGGACGGAATGGACGATCGGCAGGCGCTGGCCGGCTACTGCCTGGTGCTCTTCAACCTGAACGAATTCCTGGCGATCGACTGAGGACACGGACCATGGGCGACCCACAACCACACGGCAGCTTCTGCGGACGCACGCGCCGCGAGTTCATGTGGCAGGCCGGCGGCGGGTTCACCGGGGTCGCCCTGGCCGGGATGCTGGCGCAGGAGGGCTTCCTGCGGCGCGCGGCCTTCGCGGCCGACGGCACCACGCCCATGCCGGCGCCCACGCCCAACCCGCTGGCGCCCAAGCCCGCGATGCTGCCCGGCAAGGCGAAGAGCGTCATCTTCCTCTTCATGTACGGCGGGCCCAGCCACATCGACACGTTCGACTACAAGCCCGAGCTCTTCAAGTTCGACGGCAAGACCATCAAGGTCAAGACCAAGGGCCGCGGCGGCGACAAGAACGAGGGCCGCGTGGTGGGCCCGAAGTGGAACTTCCGGCAGCACGGGCAGTGCGGTGCATGGGTCAGCGACCTGTTCCCGCACCTGGCCACGTGCGTCGACGACATCGCGTTCGTGAAGAGCATGTACGCCGACAGCCCGATCCACGGCAGCGCGATGCTGATGATGAATAGCGGCAAGCTGCTGGGCGGATCGCCCGCGCTGGGCAGCTGGGTGAACTACGGCCTGGGCACGGTGAACCAGAACCTGCCCGGCTTCGTGGTCATGCTGGACAAGACCGGCGGCCCGATCAGCGGCGCCAAGAACTGGAGCGCCGGCTACATGCCCGCGATCTACCAAGGCACCGTGCTGCGCGGCGAGGGCCCGCCGATCCTGGACCTGGCGAACCCCCCCGGACGCAGCGACGACCTGCAGCGCCGACTGCTGGACCGCATGAAGACCTGGAACACGCGCCATGCGCTGCTGCGGAGCGGCAACCCGGACCTGGAGAGCCGCATCGAGAGCTACGAGCTGGCCTACCGGATGCAGAGCACCGCGCCCGAGGCCGTGGACCTTGCGCAGGAGGACCCGAAGACGCTGGAGCTCTACGGCGCCGACGACGAGCGCACGCAGGATTTCGCGCGAAAGTGCATCCTGGCGCGGCGGCTGGTGGAGCGCGGCGTGCGCTTCGTGCAGGTCTATTCCGGCGGCAGCCACAACGACGCCAACTGGGACGCGCACGACGACCTGAAGAAGAACCACGACTACCACGCGGGCCGCACGGACAAGCCGATCGCGGGCCTGCTGAAGGACCTGAAGCAGCGCGGCCTGCTGGACGAGACGCTGGTCGTGTGGGGCGGTGAGTTCGGCCGCCAGCCGACGGCCGAGTATGCCGTGGGCACCGGCCGCGACCACAACTCGTTCGGCTTCACCATGTGGATGGCGGGCGGCGGCATCAAGGGCGGCACCACGGTCGGCCAGACCGACGAGCTCGGCAGCATCGGCGTCGGCGACCGGTTCCACGTGAAGAACCTGCACGCCACCATCCTGCAGCTGATGGGCATGGACCCCAACGCGCTCACCTACTTCTACGGCGGCCTGGACCAGAAGCTGGTGGGCGTCGAGCACGTCGATCCGATCCGCGGCGTGATGGCCTGAGCTACCCTGCGCCGCCATGCAGATCCCCGACTTCCGCCTGGACGGACGTGTGGCGCTCGTGACGGGCGCGTCCCGCGGGCTTGGCAAGGCGATGGCGTTCGGGCTGGCGAAGGCCGGCGCGAAGGTGGTGCTGAACTACGCCAATTCGCACGAGCACGCGCAGCGCACGTTCGCCGAGTTCGAGTCCGCCGGCCTGCAGGGAATGCTGGTGCGCGCCAACGTGATCGACGAGGCCGACGTCGCGCGCATGTGCACCGAGGTCGAGGCGAAGCTCGGCCCGATCGACATCGCCGTCTACAACGCGACGGGCGACCAGCCGCTGAAGCCGATCGAGGAGTACGACTGGGCCTTCTACCAGGAGATGTACGACTTCTTCGTGAAGAGCCCGTTCCTGATCACGCGCCGCACGCTGCCGCACATGAAGCGGCAGAAGTGGGGCCGCATCATCAACATCACCAGCGAGGTCTTCCGCCGCGGAACGCACCCGTTCAGCGCGTACGTGGCCGCCAAGGGCGGGCAGACCGGCTGGACGCGGGCGATGGCCAGGGAGCTGGCGCCCTGGAACATCACGGTCAACTGCATCGCGCCGGGGTGGATCCCGGTGGAGCGCCACGCCAACGACCCCGAGGAGCTGAAGGAGGGCTACCGGCAGCTGCTGCCGGGCGGCCGCTTCGGGGTGCCCGCCGACGTGGCGGGCGCGGTGACGTTCCTGGCCTCCGACGCCGCGCGATTCGTGACCGGCGCCGACATCCCCGTCAACGGCGGCATGACCGTCGGTTGAGGCGCCCCCTGCACCACGCACCCCGGAGACACGCATGAAGAAGCTGATCGCCGCCGCCGCACTCGCATCCCTGACGCTGGGCCTGGCCGCTGCGTCGCCCTTCGCCGACCTGCTGGCCGCGCAGAAGGAGCGCATCGCGGCGATGAAGGCCGCGCCGAAGAAGCGCCCGCACGTGGCGTTCGTCTCGAACGGCGTGGCCGACTTCTGGACCATCGCCAAGGCCGGCGCGATCGCGGCCGGCAAGGAGCTGGGCTGCGACGTGACGGTCGAGTTCCCCGGCGGCGGCCTGGGCGACCAGAAGCGCATGCTCGAGGACCTGGTCACGCGCGGCATCGACGGCATCAGCGTCAGCCCGATCGACCCGACCAACCAGGCCGACGTGCTGAACCTGGTGGCGGAGAAGTCGCTGCTGATCACCAACGACAGCGACGCACCGAAGTCGCCGCGCCTGTGCTACATCGGCATGGACAACTATGACGCAGGCCTGATGTGCGGCACGCTGGCGCGCGAGGGCTGCAAGGGCGGCGAGGTGGCGATCTTCATCGGCCGCCTGGAGCAGGACAACGCCAAGCGCCGCCGCCAGGGCTTCATCGACGGCCTGCTGGGCCGCACGCCCGACGCCACGCGCTTCGACGAGCCGTCCAAGGTCATCGAGGAGGCGGGCTACGTGATCGTCGGCACGTGGACCGACAGCTTCGACCGCGCGAAGGCGAAGGCGAACATCGAGGACGTCATGATCAAGCACCCCAAGCTGGCGCTGATGACGGGCCTGTTCGAATACAACTCGACGCTGGCCGTCGAGGTGCTGAAGCAGACCGGCAAGCTGGGCAAGGTGCAGCTGGCGGCCTTCGACGAGGGCGCCGACGTCATCACCGCCATCAAGGACGGCACCGTGCTGGGCACCGTGGTGCAGGACCCCTACGGCTACGGCTTCCAGAGCGTGAAGGTGCTGAACGCCCTGAACAAGGGCGATTCGTCGATGATCCCGGCCAACGGGATCGTCTCCATCCCCGCGCGCGTGATCCGCAAGGCGGACGCCGAGGCGTTCTGGAAGGAACTGAAGGCGCGCATCAAGGCCGGCAAGGAAGCGGGCGGAAAGGCCTGATGAACCGGGGCCGCCGCGCATGACCGGGCCCGCGCCGCTGCTGCGCGTGCGCGGCGTGGGGCGCCGCTACGCCGGCGTGCCCGCGCTGTCGGGCGTCGACATCGACGTCTTCGGCGGCCAGGTGCTGGCGATCGTCGGCGAGAACGGCGCGGGCAAGAGCACGCTGCTGAAGATCCTCTCGGGCGTGATCCAGCCCAGCGAGGGCACGCTGGAGGTGGCGGGCGCGGACGGCGTGCCACGCCCCGCGACGCTGGACGGCGTGCGCGGCGCCACCGAGGCGGGCATCGCGTTCGTCCACCAGGAGCTGAACCTGGCGGAGAACCTGGACTGCGCGGGCAACATCTTCCTGGGCCGCGAACCCGCGCGGTTCGGCGTGCTGGACCTGCGCGCCATGCACGCCGAGGCGCGCACCTGGATGGCGCGCGTGGGCCTGGACGTCGACCCCGCCACGCCGTGCGGCGCGCTGCCGATCGCGCAGCGGCAGCTGGTGGAGATCGCGAAGGCGCTCTCGTGCCGCGCGCGCGTGCTGGTGCTGGACGAGCCCACCAGCAGCCTGAGCGCGCGCGAGACCGAGCGGCTGCTCGGCATCCTGGACGAGCTGCGCGCCGCCGGCACCGCGGTGGTGTTCGTCAGCCACCACCTGGACGAGGTGCTGTGGATCGCCGACCGAATCGTGGTGCTGCGCGACGGGCGCCGGACGGGCGAGCTGCGGCGCGGCGAATGCGACCGCGCGGCGATCGAGCGGCTGATGGTGGGGCGCGACATCGCGCCCGCGGCGCGGCGCGCGCCGGGCGCGGACGCGCGCGTGCGGCTGCGGGCGCGCGGCGTCACGACGGCGCACCCGCGCAGCCTCCCGGCGGACCTGGACGTGCGGGCCGGCGAGATCGTCGGCCTGGCGGGCCTGGTGGGCGCGGGGCGCACCGAGCTGCTGGAGGCGATCGCGGGCCTGGACGCGCACGGCGGCAGCGTGCAGCTGGACGGCACGCCGCTCGAAGGCCCGGCCTCGGTGCGCGTGGCGCGCGGGCTGGCGATCGTGCCCGAGGACCGCGCGCGCAACGGCATCTTCGCCGCCGACCCGGTGGCGGCGAACGTCAGCCTGGCCTGGATCGGGCGCCACGCGCACGCGGGCGTCGTGGACCGCGCCGGCGAGACCGCGACGGTGCGCCGCACCATCGATCGCATGCAGCTGCGGCCGGCCGACCCGGCGCGGCGGGTGGGGACGCTCTCGGGCGGCAACCAGCAGAAGACCGTCATCGGCCGCTGGATGGCGGTCGACCCGGCCGTCCTGCTGCTGGACGAGCCCACGCGCGGCGTCGACGTGGGCGCGCGCGCCGAGATCCACGCCGAGATCCGCCGCCTGGCCGACGCTGGCGCGGCGGTGGTCTTCGCCAGCAGCGAGCTGGAGGAGATCCTGCTGCTGGCCGACCGCGTGGTGGTGATGCACGACGGCCGCGTGGCCGGCGAGCTGCCCGCGCACGCGGCCGACGAACTTGCGATCATGCGCCTGGCGACGGGCGGCGGGCCCACGCACGACGAAGGGACCGCACCGTGAAGAAGAGCGTCGGCATCCTCGGCATCTTCCTGGCCATCTGCCTGGTGGCGGCGCTCTTCGGCGAGAACTTCCTGACCGGCTACAACCTGCAGAACCTGACGCAGCGCAGCGCGCTGTTCGCCATCCTGGCGCTGGGCGCGGGGCTGGTCATCGTGACGGGCGGCATCGACCTCTCGATCGGGTCGGTGGTGTGCCTGAGCGGCATCGCGGTGCCGTGGCTGCTGGTCGAGCACGAGTGGTCGCCGTGGCTCGTCATCCCAACGGTGCTGGCGGGCAGCGCGCTGATCGGCCTGGCGCACGGGCTGCTGATCACGCGCCTGCGGCTGCAGCCGTTCCTGGTCACGCTGTGCGGGCTGCTCCTCTACCGCGGCATCGCGCGGTGGATGACGGGCGACCAGTCGCAGGGCTTCCAGGGCGAATTCGACGACGTGCGCGCGATGGCGCTGGCGCGCTTCCCCGTGGGCCTGGAGAACTACCGCCTGCCGGCGACGGTCATCCCGCTGGTGGTGCTCTCGCTGGCGATGGCGTTCGTGCTGCACCGCACCGTGTGGGGCCGCTGGCTGCTGGCCACGGGCCGCAGCGAGCCGGCCGCGCGCTATTCGGGCATCCCCACCGAGCGCCTGACCACGCTGGCGTACGTCGGCTGCAGCCTGCTGGCAGGCTTCGGCGGCATGCTCTTCATCTTCGACATCGGCAGCGCGCAGCCAAGCGACTTCGGCAACTTCTACGAGCTGTACGCCATCGCCGCGGCCGTGCTGGGCGGCTGCAGCCTGCGCGGCGGCGAGGTCAGCGTGCTGGGCATCGTGCTGGGCGCCGCCACGCTGCAGGTGCTGCGCACCGCCATCATCCTGCTGGGCCTGAGCTCGCAGCTTGAGTTCGCCGTCATCGGCGCCGTGCTGCTGGTCGGGGTCTCGGCCGACGAACTGATCCGACGCTTCCGCCAGCGGCGCCAGGAGCGCGCCGCGCGCGGGTGACGCCACGCCACGAACGCACCGACAACCGCAACCACCGACCTCGGAGACCCGCCATGATGATCGTCCCCATCGCATGCACCGTCGCACCCCTGGTCATCGGCGCCGCCATGCTGGCGTACTCGATGCCCGCGCCCGAGGCGCCGCCCGCCGCCGACCGCGCCACCGCGACAAGGGAGCCCTGGGGCACGGTGGACGGCAAGGAAGCGCACCTGTGGACGCTGACGAACGGCCACGGCATGACCATGAAGGTCACCGACTGGGGCACGATCATCACGGAACTGTGGGTGCCGGACCGCGCCGGCAAGCCCGTCGACGTGGTGCTGGGCCGGCCCTCGCTGCAGGCGTACGTCGACCGCACGCAGTACTTCGGCTGCACCGCCGGCCGCTGCGCGAACCGCATCGCCAAGGGCACGTTCACGATCGACGGCAAGGAGTTCCACGTGCCGTGCAACAACGGCGCGAATTCGCTGCATGGCGGCACCAAGGGCTTCGACAAGCGCCTGTGGACCGGCGAGGCCCGCGTGGTGGACAACGTGGCCAGCGTGACGTTCACCTACGTCAGCGCCGACGGCGAGGAGGGCTACCCCGGCACGTGCACGTCCAAGGTCACGTACACGCTGACCCCGAAGAACGAGCTGAAGGTGGTCATGGAGGCCACGACGGACGCGCCCACCGTGGTGAACCTGGCGCACCACACGTACTGGAACCTGGGCGGCCAGGGCTCGGGCAGCATCCTGGACCACGTCCTGAAGCTGGAAGCCGACCGCTACACGCCGGTCGACGCGACGCTGATCACCACCGGCGAGATCGCGCCCGTCGCAGGCACGCCGCTGGACTTCCGGGCGGCCAAGCCCATCGGCCAGGACTTCGCCAAGCTGCCGGCCACCAAGGATGACCCGGGTGGCTACGACCACAACTTCGTGGTGAACGGCGCGCCCGGCACGGTCCACGAGTGCGCCCGCGTGACCAGTCCGCGCACGGGCATCACGATGACCGTCTCGAGCGACCAGCCCGGCATCCAGTTCTACTCCGGCAACTTCCTGGACGGCATCCCCGGCAAGAACGGCGCCGTCTACGCCAAGAACGACGGGCTTTGCCTTGAAACGCAGGCATTCCCCGACAGCATCAACAAGCAGGGCAAGCCCGGCTGGCCCAGCGTGATCCTGCGCCCCGGCAACGCGTACCGCCACGAGATGGTGCACACGTTCACGGCGAAGTGAGCGCCAGCGGCACGGCGCGGCGGCGGAACGTGACGGATCCATCGGATTCCGTACACTTCCGACCCGCATGCCGATTCTGAATTCCCGATTCAGGGCAACTTCCGTGGTGGCGGCGCTGCTTGCCCTGCACGCGCTGCTGTCCACGGGCTGTGCCTCGCTTCAGTTCAAGACCGCGACCGCGGCCGATCGTGGCGGCAAGGAGATCTCCATGAAGGAGATCGACCAGCTGACCAACGCGTTCGCCGACCGCTACGCCACCACGGTCGGCAGCGCATGCACGCGGATCACGGTGCAGAACCCGTCGCCCATCGCACGCAAGGCGGCGGCGGACTTCAAGCTGATCGGCGCCACCGCGATGTACGACATCGTGACCGAGGCCGACCCGTATTCGCAGCTGCTCGACGCCACCGTGGTGGTGACGCTGCAGAGCATGGTGTGGATCGACGAGGGCCGCGCCGACCTGGTGTTCGGCGACCAGGCGGACCAGCTGGTCAGCGCGCTACGCGCGCTGCGCGTGGACATCTGGAACATCGCCGCCAAGGCCATGACGCAGAAGCAGCTGGACGAGCTGGCCAACCTGATCTGGGACTGGCGCCGGCAGAACCCGAACATCGACACCGTGGCGTTCGTGCGGTTCGGTGACTTCGCCGAGGGCCGCGCCAAGCAGGCACTGGTGGACGCGAAGAACAACGGCGGCCTGCTGGCATCGCTGGACGACACGAACGCCAAGGTCGACCAGGCGTTGGTGCTCTCCGAGCGCATCTTCTACGTGGCCAAGCGCGCCCCGATCCTGGCCAGCTGGCAGCTGGAGTCGGTGTTCGCCGGCGCCGCGGCGTTGCCCGAGATCCAGGGCACGATCAAGACGAAGGACGACCTGGCGAAGAGCGCCGACCGCGCGATCGCCGTGGTCGAGCAGATCCCGGCCAAGATCGACGACCTGGCTCGGCGCGGCGACGTGGCGCTGGACCTGCCGCGTGCGCTCATCTGGCAGCTGGCGGGTGCCGCGATCGCGGTGATCGGGTTCTGGATCGCGGCGCTGGCCGCGTACCGCACCTACGTGCATCGCCTGCAGTCGCGCGGCCGTGCGGAGGGCAACCGATGAACGCTCCCATCCGACTGATCGCGTGCGCCGCGGGCGCGCTGGTGGCACTGGCGGCATGCGATGCGAAGCCGGCCGAGAAGGCCGCGAAGCCCGCGGAGTCGGCGGCCACCGCGAACCACGGCGCCGACCCGCGCAACACCCCCGCTGCGCCCGCCGGTGCGTCGGGAACCACGGCACCCGCTGCGCCCGCCGAGCAACTGCCGAAGGACCTTGCCGAGGCGCTGCGCCAGCAGGCCGGCAAGGGCCTGACGACGCCGCTCTCGGCCACCGACTACTCGATGGATCCGGACTTCAGGATCCCCGAGAACCTGCCCCGCTACGCCGGGGCGGCCGGCCTGAAGGGCGTGGTCCGGTTCACGGGGTCTTCGACCCTGACCATCGTGATGCAGACGTGGATCCAGAAGTACGCGTCGCTGCAGCCCGAGGTGAAGGTCGAGATCGAGGGCGGCTCCAGCGCGATGGCGATGCCGGCGATGCTGGCCGGCACCACCGACGTGGCCATGCTCTCGCGGCGCATCACCGACGCCGAGCGCGCCGATTTCAAGGCGAAGTTCGGCTACGAGCCCACCGAGTTCCGCGTCGGCGCCGACGCGATCGCGATCTACGTCAACCGCAAGAACCCGCTGAAGTCGCTCACCATCGACCAGACCGAGCGCATCTTCGGCCGCGAGCCCGTCGGCGCGCTGCCGATCGAGAGCTGGGACGAGCTGGGCCTGGACGGCGAGTGGAAGGGCCGCTGGATCAACGTCGTGGGCCCGCGCCCGGGCATCGGCAGCTACGACGTCTTCCGCTCCCTGGTGTTGCGCGGCCTGCCCTACCGAACCAGCATGGACGTGCAGGTGGTCGACCAGTCGATCGTGAACGCGGTCGGCTCGGATGTCGACTCGATCGGCTTCGCCAGCCGCTTCCTGGCCACGCGCCGCACGCGCATGGTGCCGCTGGCGCCGCGCGCCGACGCGCCGCCGGTGCTGCCCAGCCGCATCGCGTGCCTGACCGGCACGTACCCGCTGGCGCGGCCGCTCTGCTTCGTCATCAACGTCCCGCCCGGCAAGAAGCCCTCGCCGCTGATCCAGGACTTCGTGCGCTACTGCATGAGCTACGAGGGACAGCAGGACTCCGCCGAGCGCGGCGACTACCCCGTGTCCCGCGAGATGACCGTCGACGCCTACGCCGCCGTGGGCATCACGATGCCGAACTCCCCCAACGCCACCAAGCCCGAACCGCCGGTCGCGCCGGCACCCAAGAAGCCATGAACCGCAACCGGACGCAACCGTTCCACGTGTCGGGCGCCGCAGCACTGCTGTCGGCCGCCATCACCGCAACCACGCTGGCGCAGGCCGCCGCCCCCGCACCGGCCCCCGCGCCGGCTCCGGGCCAGGTGGTCACCGTCAAGCTGTCCAACGGCGACGTGATCAAGGCCACGCTGGTGGCCGAGAAGCCCGACAGCGTCACCATCAAGCACCCGGCACTGGGCGAACTGACGCTGCCGCGCGCCTCGGTGGCGTCGGTGGCCGCGGTCCCGGCCGATGCCGCGGCCGCCGCGCCCGCGCAGGTCGACCAGACGTCCAAGATCGACCTCAGCCCCGCCGCGAGCGGCGCCGCCGATGCGCCGAAGCCCGAGGGCCCGGTCAACCCCGGCAACGACGCCGCGAAGGTGACGACCGGTCCCGCCGGCGCGCCCGCCGCGCCGGACGTGCCGAAGGCTCCGCCGTCGCCCTGGAAGATCATCATCGACGCCAACGCGAACTACGTGGACGCGGCCAACCAGCAGCTGGACTTCCGCGTGGCCGCCAGCGCGGTGTACGAGGTGAAGGACGTCGACAAGTGGTCGACCAGCGCCGAGTTCTTCTACAAGGTCGTCGACAGCGACAACACCGACAACAACCTGCTGGTCACCAGCACCTACGACCGCCGCCTGGAGTCGAACCCGCGCTTCCTGTGGTTCGTGAAGGGCCAGGGCCAGTATGCGCCGCTCGAGTCGTTCGACGAGCGCCTCTCGGCGTGGGGTGGAATCGGCTACGAGTTCATGAAGAAGAAGCCGATCGACCTGATCGGCAAGATCGGTGCCGGCTACAGCTACGAGTTCGGCAACATCAACCAGGGCTACCCCCAGCTGTACGCCGAACTGGCGGGCGACTGGGACATCTCCGAGAACCAGGCGCTGATGGCCAGCTTCTGGATCACGCCGGACTTCTCCGACTTCACCGACGCGCTGATGCTGGGCCGCTTGGAGTGGACGATGAAGATTCCCGACTTCGCCGGCCTGAAGCTGCTGGGTGGCCTGCGCTGGCAGTATCAGACGCAGGTGCCCCCGGGCGACAACGGCAGCGACTTCCGTATCTACGCGGGATTGCGGCTGGAGATCTGAGCCGGGCCCAAGCGCGGGCCATGGGGCGCGCGCCATGCACGACATGCACACACCGGCGGCCGCCACGCGCGGCCGCCGGTTTCATTTGGCGGGGGGCACGAGCCAGGCGGGGTCGGATTGCGCCGAGTCGAACAGCTCGGAGAGCGGCTGGTCCATGCAGTCGATCCAGGGGGCAGATTGGGGCGGTGCCGGGTTGGGGTCGTTCAGGTCCATCGTCACCCGCTGTTCCGCCTCGAGACGCGCGGCGCGCGCCGCGTAGCCGGCGTATCCCGCGCGCCACGCGGCCGCCAGCGCGGTCATCGGCGCCTCCAGCGCGCGGCGCGCGGCGTCGCCCTCGGCGCTGGTCAGCGTGAGCGCGTACTCGGACCGCAGCGATTGTCGGTCGACCAGTCCAGGATGCGTGCCGTCGGCCTGCCAGCGCAGGAGCTGCAGCATGATCAACGCGTGGACGCGGGCGGTGCAGGGATCCACGTAGCCACCCACGCGCGGGTCGTCCGGATCGGGACGGTACGCAAGCCGTGGCAGCTTCGCAGAGCCACTGGCGACCAATGTCCAGCCGTCCCGGGCGCCAACCTTGAGGCACGCCTGCAGGAGGTCGATGAGCAGCAACCGCTGCAGGTCGTCGGTGGCACGCGGGAGCTCGCGTGCGGCGAACTCGGCAGCAGCCGCAGGACCCAGCCACGTGACGGCCATCACCCGCTGCTGCAGCGGCCGTGACGCATCGCCCGCGATCGCGGTGGCGGCGCGGCGGACGTCCTCGGGCTGGTCCGAGGCCCTCTCGAAGAGCGCCGCACCCAGCGGATGGGCCGTGTAGGGCGTCCCGGATCCGGCGAACAATCCGCGCGGATCGATCCGAAGCCGCGTGTCCATGCCGGTCGACTCGGTGTCCTGCGCGACGGTCGACATGGTGATCCGTTGCGTGGACGGCGACACCCACTGTTCGAGCAGGTCCGCCGCGGGGCGCGAGCGGAGCTCGTGGAACGTGGCGACCGTGGCTCGCGATTCACTGATGTCGGCGCTCCGGTGGTCGAGCACCCACGTGGTGCCGGCAATGGACACCGCCAGCAGCACGCCGATGAACGCCATGCCGGCGCGACTGAAGCCCGCAGGGCCCGCGCGTCGGCCGAGCATCCATCCGGCAGCCGCGCTGGCGGCGATCGCAGCGAACCCCTGCAGAGCCTCGGACGACATTTGGAGTTCGATTTCGTTCCAGACATACCCCCGTGCCAGGATCTGCGACGGCTTGTCCACGTACAGCGAAGGCGGCACGTCGTGCAGCCCGGTCAGGATGTCGGCTGCCAGCCCGATCAGGCGGTCCACCGTCGGCACCAGCAGCAACCCCGCGACGAACGCTGCAGCAGCGGCCACGACGCCGGCACCGCACGCGAGCGGAAGCGACCGCATGCGGCGCGTGACCGCGGTGGCCCACGCGATGCACGCAAGCGAGCCGAGCAGCGCGTAGCAGGTCCGCAGCGCGGGGTCCCGCCACGGCGCATGCCGATCCGTCCGATCGGCAGCCGTCGCGTCGCCCGGCAGTACCGCGAGCCACAGCGCGAGCAGGGCGACGATGGCCAGCAGCGCGACCGCCCGCGCCCGCCGCGCCTGCCGCGGGTCCATGGGCAGTGCCGCGCCCAGAGCCCCGGAGCGGTGCGTGCGGTCGGCGATCGCCATCGCGGCCGCGCACCACCCGGGGATCAACAGCAGCACGATGCGCACGAGTTCCGGGAGCAGCGAGAGACGCTCGGCGAGCCCGGCGGCGGGCGGGACCGCCAGTGCGTCCATGGCCGCCCGCCCAAGGAGCGGAAGTGCCGCCAGCGCGGAAGCCGCGACCGCGAGCAGCGCCGCGGCCGTCAGGGCGATCGGCGCAGCCACGCCGAGGTCGCGGCGCAGGAGCGCGCGGAACTGGCGGGACGGACGGTGGTTGCCCGGTGCGATCGACTGGCTCATCGCCGTGCTCCTTCGCCCGCCACGGGCAGTGCGCACCATGGGTCCGGGCCCGTGACGGTAAAGAACGCGGAGGCTGGCTTCGCCAGATCCTCGATGTTCGGCATCGAGCCCCGCACCGGTGCCACCCATCCGATGCCGTCCTGCGCGCCGGAGAGGACGCGTGCACGGACCTCGGGGAACGGCAGTTCCAGGGCCCGGCGCGCCGCGTCCGCCGTCGCGGTGTCGATCGCGACCAGGCGCAGGTCGCCCACCAGGGGCTGCTCCCAGGTGCGTGGCATGTCGGGCCGCAGCATCCGGCTCATGAGGACGGCGCTGCCGCGAACCAGTGCCACGTACTGCTGCGCCGGTTCGCTCTCGATGCAGCCCGTCGACCGATTGCCGCGCATGTGCTCGCCCGCGACCATCCACTGGCAGCCGAGCGGGTACGTGGCCTGCAGCCGCTGACCCTCGTCCGTGGCGGCCGCGAGTGCCCGCATCGCCTGCACGCCGACTGCCTCGGGGCCGACCAGGCTCGCAAGCGCGATCCGTTCCGATGCCGACATCGCGTCCAGCCGGTCGGTCGCAGCGGCGATCGCCGCGCGGCACTCGTCCGGACGCTCGCGCATGCGCGCCGCCCACGCGATGAGCGCGGGGTCGTCCACGACGAAGCTACCCATGCCGCGTTCGGCCTCGGCACGCGCGCCCGGCTCCCATGCGCAGGGCGGCTGCGTGAGGCGCTTCCAGGCGATCGCCCCGGAGTCGGGCCTCATCTGCATGCCGGCGAGCAGCTCGCGAAGCAGGTCCGGCGTCGGCAGTTCCATCGCGTGCGCAACCCCGGCGATCGTGGCGCGGTTCGACCAGATCCGGGCCTGCCACGCACCATCCGACGTCGCGACGCCCGCGGCGACGGCGCCGGCAACCGCCGCGCCAGCCACGCACAGCGCCATTCCCGTGGCAAGCATCCGTCCGGCCATGCGAGTCAGCGCGGCGACGGTGGTGATCCGGGCGCGGGCCATCCACGCCAGCGCGGACCCCACAGCGAACACCGTCCCGATCGCGACGGGCACCCCGGCGCGTTGGGCGATTTCGTCGAAGCGGAGCGCCGGCTCACTGCCGTCGAGCAAGGGATCGAAGCCGGTGAGCCACCACGACAGCGACCGGCACGGCCCCGCGAGCCAGGACGCTCCGACGTACACGACCGCCCCGGCGGCCATCGGCAGCGCCAGGCCGAGCACCATGCACGGCAGCATGCCGCGTGCGATCGCAGAAGCCGCGAACGACCACGCCAGCAGCACCATCGACAGGGAGAGCGGGATGAGCTCCGCGTGAAACTGGGACATGGTGATGACCCGCGCGCCGCCAAGGGTGATCCACTCGGCCTTCGCGTCGTAGGAATGGTCCCAGGCCGTGCCGCTCGGTGCGGCCCACCGCATGAACATGAGGTGCGCCACGGCCAGCACGGCCATGCAGGCCAGCGCGATGCCGGCCTTCGAGCACCACTTCACCGCACCGGGCAGCGGGAGCGTCGCCGCGAGCAGCGCCCCGCGACGGTTGGCATCGCCGACGATCATCGCGATGCACGTCCACGCCGGCACCAGCATGAGCGTCACGGCCATCAGCAATCCAACCATGGGAAGCTGCTGGCGGGACTGGCGGTCGCCGAAGGTGGACTCGATGATCGCCAATGCGACGACCGCTGCCGCCGCGACCAGCATCACGACGAATCCAAGCCGCGCGTCCTTGGCGATGACGGTGCCGATTCCCCGCCAGCCCGAGGAGCGGGCAGGATTCGCCACGAGCATGGGAATCGACGGTGACCCGTTCATCGCACGCCCTCCATCGCACGCAGGCGGTCCGCGCAGGCCTCGTTGATCGAGAGGTCGACGAACTCCACGCGCGCGCCGGGATGCGCGGCCGCAAGCGCGGCGGCCAACGCGGCACCGTCACCACGGATGGTGACGACGGTCGCCGCCGATTCGCGCCGCACCAGGATCGCGGCGTCGCCGGGCTGCCAGTCGGCCGGCGCGCCGTGCACGATCATGCGCCGCGTGCCGGTGACCAGCTCGTCCGTGGGCACGCTCTCCACCACGCGCCCACGGTCCACGAACACCACGCGATCGGTCAGCCGCGCCAGGTCACCCAGCTGGTGCGAGGCGACGACCATCGTGCAGCCGGACTGCGCGCGCAGCCTGGCCAGCATCTCCAGCACCGCGTCGTGCGTCACGGCGTCGACGCCCAGGAGCGGTTCGTCCAGCAGCACCAGGTCCGGGCGGTGCGAAAGCCCCAGCACGAACGCCAGCCGCGCCTGCATGCCGCGCGAGAGCGACCGCACCGGGGCCGCGGGGTCGATGCCCAGGAGCCGTTGCAGCTCGGCGCTCCACGCGGGGTCGAACCGCGGCTGCAGCGCGGCCACGAAGCGGATCGCGTCGCCGGCGGTCATCCAGTCGTAGGCCGAGAGCGTGTCGGGCACGAAACCGGTGCGGGACAGGAACTCCAGGCGATCCAGCGCGGGTCTCGTCGTCACGGTGCCCGCGTCGGGAAGCTCCGCGCCCACGATGCAGCGGAACAGCGTGCTCTTGCCCGCGCCGTTGCGGCCGACGATGCCCACGGATTCGCCGCTGGCGATGTCCAGGTCCAGCCCGTCCAGCGCGTGCACACGACCGAAGCGCAGCTTCAGCCCACGGCAATGGAGCGCGAGCGATGGGCCGGGCTCGGGTGCGGCAGATGCCGCGCTTCCAGCCATGTCGACCGATCCTGCCTGCGAGTGCGCGTGCTTCACGGCCGTTCCCCCTGCCGCTGCGCGGCGTCATGGGCGCGCTGGGCGCGCCGGACCAGTTGCTCGAACCGCTCGTCGCCCATGCCGGCAGCCTGGGCAAGACGGACCGCCTCGGCCAGGTGCACCAGCACGGCGTCATCCCCGGAAGCGCGTGCCTGCGTGCGGGTCCCGGCCCGCACCACCATGCCGCGGCCGCGCTCGGGCTCGACCAGCCCCTCACGTTCCAGTTCGGCGACCGCCTTGTGGACCGTGTTGGGGTTGATGCCCAGTTCCTCGGCGATCGCCCGCACGCTGGGCAGCAGGCTGCCCGCCGGGAACGTGCCCCGCCCGATGGCGGCGCGCAGGCCGTCGGCGATCTGCCGGAAGATCGGCACGGGTGCACTGGGGTTGACGAGGAACGGCAGCGGCATGTGTATGAGTGTCGTAGTACACCATACGGGTGCCGGTGTCCACTAGATTCTGCCGATTCCCGGAATTGCGATGCCGCGCCCCCCGAAGCCCGCGCCAACCCCTGCCCAGCTCGAATCCACCGCCGCCGCCCTCCGCGACGCCTGCGCCGCGCTGCGGTTCGGCGCGCCCGTGGCGTTCACCTACAACCCGCTGGACTACGCGTGGGAGGCGCACCGCGCCTTCATCGCCCGCGCGCGGCACCGGCCGACCGCGCTCTTCGTGGGCCTGAACCCGGGGCCATTCGGCATGGCGCAGACCGGCGTGCCGTTCGGCGAGGTGGCCTCGGTGCGCGGGTTCCTGGGGATCGACGAACGCACCGCGCGCATCGGCGCGCCAGCCCGCATGCACCCCAAGCGCCCGGTCGAGGGCTTTGCCTGCGCGCGCAGCGAGGTGAGCGGCGCGCGCGTGTGGACGTGGGCCGCGGCGCGCTTCGGCACGGCCGACGCGTTCTTCCGACAGGCGTTCGTGTGGAACTGGTGCCCGCTGGCCTTCATGGCGGATTCAGGCGCCAACCTGACGCCCGACAAGCTGCCGCGCACCGGCCGCGGTGCCACCGCCGTGCGCGCCCTGGAGGTTGCGTGCGACACGGCGCTGGGCCAGGCGATCGCCGCGCTGCAGCCGCGCCACGTGGTTGGCTTCGGTGCCTTTGCCGCCGAGCGCGCCACCGCGGTGCTTGACGGCCTGCGCGCCGGCGGCGCCGACGCGCGCACGCTGCCGCCCGTCCACCAGGTGCTGCACCCCAGCCCCGCCAGCCCCGCCGCCAACCGCGGCTGGGCGCCGCAGGTGGACGCGCAGCTGGCGAAGGCGGGCGTCGAATTCGCCGCGCGTCGCACGCGCTGATCGGTGCGGCCGCGCCCCTATCCTGCCTGCGTGCGCGTCGCCGTCCTCAACATCGTCGGGCTCTCGCCGTCCGTGTTCGCGCGGCGGAAGTGCCCGGCATTGCAGGCGTTCGCGCAGAAGGCCGGCGGCATCCGCACCCTGGCGCCCGACCTGCCGGCCGTCACGTGCAGCGTGCAGGCCTCGATGCTGACCGGCCGCCGCGCCGGCGAGCACGGCGTCGTGGGCAACGGATGGTTCGACCGCAGCCTGCAGGAGGTGCACTTCTGGAAGCAGTCGAACCACCTGGTGCAGGCACCCAAGGTGTGGGACACGCTGCGCGAACGCGCGCGCGCCGCGGGGCGCCCGGCGCCGACCGTTGCCAACTGCTTCTGGTGGTTCAACATGCATTCCTCGGTGGACGTGGCCGTGACGCCGCGCCCGCAGTACCGCGCCGACGGGCGCAAGGTGCCCGACTGCTGGACACACCCCGCGCAGCTGCGCGACGAGCTGCAGGCCACGTTCGGGCCGTTCCCGCTCTTCCACTTCTGGGGCCCGGCGTCGGACGCGCGCAGCAGCGACTGGATCGCGAACGCGGCCATGGAGGTCGAGCGCCGCTATGAACCCACGCTGAGCCTGGTCTACCTGCCGCACCTGGACTACTGCCTGCAGAAGTTCGGCCCCGACGACCCGCGCACCGACCGCGAGATCCGCGAGATCGACCGCATCTTCGGCGCGCTGCTGAAGTTCTTCGAGTCGCACGGCGTCCGCGTGATGGTGGTCAGCGAGTACGGCATCGCGCCCGTCGACCGCGCCGTGGCGCCCAACCGGCTGCTGCGCGAGGCCGGCTTCCTGGCGCTGCGCACCGAGGACGGGCGCGAATACCTGGATGCCGGCGAGAGCCGTGCGTTCGCGGTCTGCGACCACCAGGTGGCGCACGTCTACGTGAAGCGCGCCGACGACGTGTCCGCGGTGCGCGCGGTGCTGGAGTCGGACGGCTCGGTCGAACGCGTCCTGGACGCCGACGCCCAGCGCGCCGCCGGCATCCTGCACGCGCGCAGCGGCGAACTGATGGCCGTGGCCGCGCCCGGCGCGTGGTTCGCATACCCGTGGTGGATGGACGACCGCCGCGCGCCGGACTTCGCGCGCACCGTCGACATCCACCGCAAGCCCGGCTACGACCCGCTGGAGCTCTTCATGGATCCGGCGATCCGCGCACCCGCGGCGTACGTCGCACGCACGCTGGCGATGCGGAAGCTGGGCTTCCGCGCGCTGCTCGAGACGGTGCCGCTGGACACGCGGCTGGTGCGCGGCAGCCACGGGCGCATCGAGACGGGGTCGCCCTACTCGCCCGTGCTGATCGCCGACGGCCTGGACCACCTGCCCGACGGCACGCTGCACGTGACCGCCGTGCACGACGCGATCGTGCGGCTGGTGGAGCAGGACGTCCCGCGCCGCTGAGGGCCCTGGCTGCACGTCCCCCTAGGATGACGCCATGCGCTGGGTCTGGGCCATCGCCGCTGCCGTGTTGCTTGCCGCCCTTACGGCGGCGCTGTGGCCCAGTGGGCAGGACGCGGCGGTACCGGTGGCCGTGCCGGCGTCTGCATCCGAGCCTGCTGCTGCACCCGCGCCCGTGACCACGGCCCCGCCGGCCGCCGAGGCCCCTGCCGCACCGTCCGCGCCTGCGCCGGCCACGACCCCGCCGGCATCACCCGCGCCCACCGCCACCCCCGAGATCTCCGCCGGCGCCGCTGCGCGCATCGAGCGCCTGGACGACCGCACCGTGCGCCTGGACGGCCGCTTCACCGTGCGTGGCGCGGGCACCGAGTCCGACCCCTACGACATCACCTGGGACCTGCTGGGCAGCGTGCGCGACACGGTGGACGCGGCGGCCGGCCGCTTCGTGGTGCCGGGCCGCGTGTCCGACCTGCGCGGCGCGTGGGTGCGCATCAGCGGCTACTGGGCGCCGCCGCTCCAGGTGTTCGAGACGAAGGACCTGATGGTGATGCTCAACAAGTGGGACGGCTGCTGCGTCGGGCTGCCGCCCACGCCGTTCGACTCGATCGAGGTCTCGCTGGCACGCGCCGTGCCCGTGCAGGGGCAGCACCTCTTCCGCTACGGGGCGATCCGCGGCCGGCTGACGGTCGAGCCGTTCGCGGCGGGCGGCTTCCTGCTGGGCCTCTACCGCCTGACCGACGCGGTGCTGGAGCAGTCGTCGTGAGCGCGGCCCCCGTCCAGCCCGTGCGTATCGGCCCCGTGGAGCTTGGGGCGCCGCTCCTGCTGGCGCCCATCGCGGGCCACACGGACCTGGCGTTCCGGATCCTGTGCCGCGAGCAGGGTGGCGTGGGCATCGCGTACACGGACCTCCTGAACAGCCGTGCCCTGCTGCGCGGCACGCCCAAGAGCCTGCAGCTGGCGGCCACCGACCCCGCCGACGCCCCCTGCGGCATGCAGCTCTACGGCAACTGGGACGACCCGCTGCCCGAGGCCGCATGCTGGGCCGTGGACAACGGCGCCGCGGTGATCGACATCAACATGGGCTGCCCCGTCGACAAGGTGGCGAAGAAGAACGGCGGCTCGCTGCTGCTGTGCGACGCGGTGAACACGATGCGGCTGGCGGAGCGCATCGTGAGGGCCGTGGAGAAGCACTCCGGCGGCCGCGTGCCGGTGACCGCGAAGATGCGGCTGGGATGGGACCCCGAGCGGTTCGTGGCCCCACAGCTGGCGCGCGACCTGGAGCGCGCGGGCATCCAGGCCGTGACGGTGCACGGACGCTGGACGGTGCAGTTCTTCAGCGGCACCGCCGACTGGGCACGCATCGGCGAAGTGGTCCGCGCGGTGGACCGCATCCCCGTCTTCGGCAACGGCGACGTCACCGAGCCCGAGCACGTGCAGCAACTGATGGCGGTCTCAGGCTGCCACGGCGTGATGGTCGGCCGCGGCGCGCTGCGCACGCCCTGGGTGTTCCGCCGTGCTTGGGAAGGCCTGCGCACGGGCACCATCCCGCCCGAACCCACGCTCAACCAGAAGCTGGCGTGCATCGGCCGGCACATCGACTTGCTGGAACAGCACCACTCGCTGGAGCACGCCCTGCACTGCATGCGCGCCAGGATCAGCTGGTACGGGAAGACCATGGGGCACGTCGGCCGGCTGAAGGACGTGATCCGTAATTCCCGGACCTTCAAGGAGATGCGGGACGCCGTCCAGGAGTGGATCCGCCCGGAAGGCGATGGATACTCCCGGGCCTGGGGCCGCGACGCCGCCCCGGAGGCGCACCGCCGACCCCGGGAAACGTCCGCGCACACGGAAGCCTCATAAGTTCCTGACCTGCAAAAGCGCGGGCAAATGCTTGCTGCGCGGCGGGTTGGTGATACTTTCCACCGGTCATGACGCTTCCGCGTCGCGACGCACAACCAGGAGATCGGTCGGCCTGAGGGAAAGGGTTCGACCGTGTCCCCGAGAGAGGGAGGGCACGTGTTCTATCGCCATTTCATCGCCGCTGCGGCGGCCACGATGGGTATCGCGGGAGCGGCCAACGCGACGCTCGTGACGTTCAACAGGACGTTCACCAACAACACGGCGCAGGCGAGGACCTACGACGTGATGCAGTCGATCGACTTGGCCGGGGCGGTCCTCGACCCGACCATGAGCGGCAGCGTCGCCGCGATCCTGATCGACATGAACGGCGACGGCGCGACGCTGAGCTCGCTGGGCACCACGGCGATCTACACCGCGCTGATCCAGAACACGGCCGTGCAGACGCTCCTTCCGGGCGACTGGGCGTTCCAGGTCAATCCGTTCATGAGCGACGCGTCCACGCCCGCGTCGTTCTCGAACGTCGTGCTGCCCTCGGGCAGCGCCAGCGGCACGATGTCGATCCGCCTGCAGTTCACGCTGTCGGCCGGCGACAAGGTGTCGTTCTCGAGCAACTTCGTCGTCCAGGCCGTGCCTGCGCCGGGAGCCCTGGGGCTTGCCGCGCTGGCCGGCGTCGGGTGCCGCGGCCGTCGCCGCCGCGCCTGACCGGCGTTGACGTGCGCACCGGCCACGGGGCCCTGCGCGGAACTTGGAAGGGAAAGGTCCTGCGCGCGGGAGGCAACGCGCGCGGGAAGGGAAAGGGTCCGCCATGCAGTTCGCAATCCTGACCTCCGTCGCAGCGCTGGCCTTGGTGGGCAGCGCATCGGCGGCGATGTCCAGCCTGCAGTTCACCGTGTCGTCGACCAGCGCCGGATCGGGCGCGTGGAGCAGCACGGGTACCGCCACCGGGACCGCCGGCCAGTACCAGTTCGCTGACGAAAGGCGCTACGTCGGCTTCAACGCCTCGTTCGACCTGACGTGCAACGACACGTCCGTGCTGGATCGCGGGCTGATCGCCGGCAGCTTCGGCCTGACGAACAACACGGCGTCGCTCCAGACCTTCACCATCGAGATCTTCCTGCCGACCGTTGCACAGGGCCCCAGCGGCCTGGCGGGCGGTTCGGTCGGCGGCCTGCTGACGGCCGACGGCGACGGCGGGATCTTCTCGACGGCCGGCACGTCGGCGTGGAACTACTTCGTGCGCGCAGCGGGCTCGCAGGCGGACACGACGATCGCCAGCCTGATCAACTCGCCGTACAGCGTCACGGCGACGCCGTTCGGCATCGCGGCGATCCCCGGCCAGTCGTTCGGTGCACCCATCCCGTCGATGCCGACGGTTGGCATCGGCGACGCCATGGGCCTGCGCCTGGTCTTCCAGCTCGGCGCCGGCGATCGCGTGGAGTTCGGCACCAGCTTCGTCCTGCAGGCCGTCCCCGCCCCGGGTGCGGGCGCCATGCTGGGCATCGCAGCAATCCTCGGGAAGGGGCGCCGCCGCCGCGCCTGATGCGCGGGGCAGCCCTGCACCGAGATCGGTTTCTTTCCCCCCCCCTCTAGCGAACGACCCGCGCTTTCCCAGCGCGGGTCGTTTGTATTCCGGGGGCGGCACTCGCGCGGCGCCGCACGCGACACGATGTTCAGCGCAGGTCCTTCGCGTTCGGCAGCTCGTCCAGCTTGCCGATGCCGAACTGCTTCAGGAACTCGGTGGTGGTGCCGTAGAGCATGGGGCGGCCCACCTCGTCGGCGCGGCCCACGATCTTGACGTAGCGGCGCTCCATCAGGCTGCGCAGCACCTCGCCGCACGCCACGCCGCGGATGGCTTCCAGGTCGGCGCGCAGGATCGGCTGGCGGTACGCGATGATGGCCAGCGTCTCGAGCGCGGCCTGCGTCAGGCGGCCCTGCTCGCGCACGCCCTTCACGCGCTGGACGATGGGCGCGTACTGCGGCAGCGTCATCACCTGGCGGCCGCCGGCAACGCTCTCGATGCGGAACGTGCGGCCGTCCGACTCGTAGCGCGCGTTCAGCGACGCGATCGCGTCGCGCACCTGCGCGCCGGCGCGCTTCTGCTGCGGGGTTTCCTCGACGGGCTCCGGCGCAGCCTCGGGCGCGGTGCCCTCGGCGCCTTCCGCGGCGGCGGCCTTTCGGCGGCGGCGCGGCGCGGGCGCGGCGTCGATGATGCCCAGGAGCTCGGCGATCTTCCCTTCCGACATGGGGCGGTCGGCCACCATCAGGAGCGCCTCGACGCGGGCCTCGAGCGGCAGGTCCGCGCAGGGGTGCGCGGCCTCGGCCGACTCGGCCATCACGGCGAAGGTGGAGGGCGACTCACCGGTGGAGGTCATGCGCGCAGTGTGCCACAAACCGCCGGAAAACGCGAAACGCGCCCCGTGGGGGCGCGGTCCGGTGACGTACGGAGGGGGTTCGCGCGGCGCGGCGCAGGGCCGCCCTGGCTCACTTCCTCGACTGCTCGGCGGCGGCGATCTTGGCGCGCGCCAGGCGCTGGGCGCGCTCGAGGGCGGCGCGCTGGTCCAGCGAGAGCGGCGTCTCGTTCGACGCGGTGACCTTGGCGTTCACCTCGGCCAGCTCGCGGGCCGCGGCGGCGGCATCGATGCCGGTGCCTTCCATCGCGCGCTCCGAGAGCAGCGTCAGGCGCTCGCCCTCCATCTGCGCGAAGCCGCCGTCCAGCACGAAGGTGCGCTGGGTGCCGTCGGCCGGCGTGATGGTCACCAGGCCGGTGCCCAGCTTGGTCAGGAACGCCGACGCGCCGGGGGCGACGCCGCGCTGCCCGTCCCATGCCTCGAACGAGGCATAGGTGGCCGGGGTGTCGAGGACGGCGTCGGACGGGGTGACGATGGCGCACTGGAAGGGCATCGGGATCTCCTTCGAAGGGAGGGAATGGTAGCGGAACCCGGGCGGAGCAGGCCGGACAGGGTTGCGCGGCGGGCGGGCAGCGGCGGCGCGGCGCGGCACCCGGGCCCGGTCCGCTGCGCGCCGCGCACCATCGCGGGGTTTATCGCGCCCCGCCCAGCAGGCCGGCACGGCGGGCCAGCTCCGAGTTGCGGAAGGCGGGCTCCTCGGTCACCTCGCGCTCGATGAACGGCGCCAGCCAGGCGGGGATCGACAGCGGCGCGTCGGGGCTGGGCAGCTCGCATTCGGCCATCACCACCGGCAGCGTCAGGAAGCGGTCGACCTCCCACGTGCGGTCGCCTTCCACGATGCGCGTGCGCACCTTCGAGAGCCGCCGCCCGGCGGTGCGCGGCCACTCGCGCGCGAAGGTCGCGGCGTCGATCGTGCGCTCGACTTCCTCGCGCACCAGGCCCACGCCGCGCTTCAGCGTGTGGACGTGCTCGACGCGGCCGTCGGCGTGCTCGACGCGGCGCAGGCGGCCCTCCAGCTGCGTGGGGTCGGCACCGTCCGTGGGCGGCAGGTAGCCCTGCTCGATCCGCCAGACCTCGCCGGCCGGCAGCGGCTGCGGCAATGCGCGCAGCAGGAAGACGCGCTCGATCTCAGTGGGCACGCGTCGCCCCCGGCGCGCCCTGGGGCACGGCCAGGCGCTCGGCCCACTGCGCCACCAGGTTGGGGTAGGCGAACTTCAGGCTGACGTTCGAGCGCACCTGCTGCTCGAAGTCGCGCAGCGCGTCGGTGACCGCCAGCCAGCGCTCGGCGGCGGCCGGGTCGTCGGCGTGGCGTGCCAGCGCGGCGCGGATGCGCAGGCCCAGGAGCTGCGCCAGCAGGCGCGTGGCCAGGCGGTTGGCGGCTTCCTTCGAGGCGCTGTCGTCCTTGTCGACCACGCCCTTCGCGAACGCGTCGGCCATCTCGGCCATGCGGTCGCCCAGGCCTGCCGGATAGCCGCCGGACTCCAGCTGGTCGAGCGCGGGCGCCAGTTCGCGGTTCCAGTCGGCGATGCCGTTCTCCGCCGCCATCAGCGCCATGCCGGGCGAACCCGCGGCGAAGGCCTCGAGGAAAGCCCGGTCGGCGGCGTCCACCTTCGGGCCCTCGCGCTCCCACCACGTGCGCATCGCGTCGGCACCCAACGGGCCGAACGCCACGCGCTGGCAGCGGCTGCGGATGGTCGGCAGCAGGCGGT
>JBIKJV010000003.1:0-49647 GCA_044360755.1 Phycisphaerales bacterium | reverse complement strand
CACGATGGTGGTGCCGGCGGGCGGCTCCTCCAGCGTCTTCAGCATCGCGTTCTGGCCGTCGGCGTCCAGCAGCTCGGCCTCGTCGACGATGAAGACCTTGCCGTGCCCCAGCGCCGCGGTGCGGAAGACCGCGCTCTCGTGGTGGCGGCCGTCGCCCGCGATGCCGCCCAGCATGCGTTCGCGCAGCAGGTCCAGCGGGATGTTCATCTGCTTGCGGTCGCGCAGTTCGCGGCTCTCGCTGAACGCGGCCAGTTCCTTGCGGATGACGTGGAAGTCGGGGTGCGTGCCGGCCTCGATGAGCCCCGCCACGCGCGTGCCTTTGGGCGGTGCCAGGCGCGCGCGCGCGTCGGCGCCGGCCTCGGGGTCCAGCAGCAGCTGCGCGAAGGCCTTGGCCGCGCGGAACTTGCCCACGCCCACGGGGCCGTGGAAGATCCACGCGTGGTGCACGTGGCCGCTGGCGAGCGCGCGGGAAAGCGCGGCGACGGCAAGCGGCTGGCCGAGGATGTCCGATGACGCGTGCACCGCGCGTCAAGTGTACGAGGCCGCCGGGGCGATCAAGCCTTCGGCACCTCGACCAGGCGTGGCGCCTGCGGGATCGTCTTGCCCTTGGGGTTCTTGGGGTCGACGGGGATCAGCACTTCCTCGCCGTTCACCAGGCTCTTGGGGAACTTGCGGGCCACGGACTCGACCTCGGGCGAATACAGCGTGCTGCGCGAGTCGTACGCGTCCTTGCCGAACACGCCGACGGTGACCACGCTGGTGAGCGTGTCGTAGTCGTGGAAGTAGTACGCCTCGTTGCCCTGCGCGCGGAGCTGCGCGCAGTACGCCTCGGCGGCGCGCTTGACCTCGCGCATCGGCATCTCCTGCTCCTTCATGTCGGAGCCGATCCACGCGGCCACCTGCAGCGAGTACAGGACCGCCCTCGGGGCCTGCGCGCGCACGGTGCGCAGGTCGTGCGGCCCGGGCGGCGCGTTGTCGGGCGCGGCGCCCACGCGCGTCAGCATCGCGCGGCCGAAGACGCGCTGACCGTCCTGCTGGATGCCGTGCACCATGTCCAGCGCGGCCTTCGCGGCGGGGTCCTTGTCGCGGGTGCCCTCGAAGCGACCGTACAGGACGACGCTGCCGCGCGTGGTGGGCCGCACGAACGCGTCCTTCAGCATCGGGTAGCGGCGGGCGATCTGGTCGCGCGCACCCATCGCGTTGGCGCGGGCATCCTCGCCGCTGAACGTGGCCAGCAGCACGGACCAGGTGGGTTTCGCGTCGTCGGGCGCGGCGGCACGCTGCGCGGCGCGCGAGCCGGGCACGCGTTCCGCGGCGGCCTGGCTCGGGGCGCTGCCGCTGGCCTCGGCCCGGGCACGCACGCGGCTGGGCACGCGTTCGGCGCCAACGTTTCCGTCGACCTCGTCGCCGGGGTTCATCAGGCCTGACGTGCCGTCGTCCTTGGCCACGGGGGCTGACGCGGCTGCAGCGGCACTGCCCGCGGCGACCGGCGGCTTGCCGGCCTGCAGGCGCTGGGGGGTGGCGCGCGGCTGGGTCTGGGCCTGCGCCCCAGGGCCGCCTTGGCCACCCGCGAGCTTGGACTTCGACTCCTGGCCCGCCGGGGCCGTGGGCTGGCTCTCGCACCCCTGCAGCGAGAGCGCCGCCAGCGCCAGGAGGGCGGTCCCGACCCCGCGTCCGGGGGCGCGGCGGTCCTTGAGCAGGCGGAACGCCCGCGCCACGGCGCGGCTGACGGCGTCGGAATTTCTCTTATTGGTCTTCACGGCAGGTGAGGTACGCTTTCGAAGTCCTCAAGGTTTTCCGGCGGTTTCGACGATACCACAGGCTGCGACGGCGACGTTCGCCGGACGGACGGCCCCTGGACGGAACCACGGGTGGCCACAAGCGGAGGCTCGGTCGAACGGACTGGACCGTGACTCCCGTAGGAGCAGCGTATGAACGACATCGGACAGGTTGGACTCACCCACGGGCTCGGCGCGATGAACGCGGCGCAGCGCGTGCAGGAAGCCGCCGCCGCATATCGCGCCAACGCCCAGTCCGAGGTCGCCGCGTCGGCGCCGCGCTGGGCCGAGGGCCGCGACCGCGTGGAACTCTCTGAGCACGCCCGCCACCTGGACGCCATCCGCGCGATGCCCGACGTGCGTGCCGCGCGCATCGAGGCGATCAAGCAGGCCATCGCGAGCGGCACGTACGAGTCGCCCGAGAAGCTGCAGGGCGCCATCGACGGCCTTCTGCGCGACCTGCGCGCCTGAGACCGCCCACTGCCGGCCGTTTGCGTGTGAAATGCACGCATGGCCAGCAACCGCCAGCGAATCCGAATCCCCCGCGCCGCGAGCCACGTGCTCGCGGCGTGTCGTTTGACGGCAACGATCGCCACCGCCGGCGCAGTGACCGCCGCGGTGTGCGCGCAGGAGCCGCCGCCCGTGGCCATGCGCGAATCCGACGTGCGCCGCGATGCGATCGTCGACGTGACGCTGGTGCCGCGCCCCGGCGTACGCGTGGAGCACGCGACCGTCGTGATGCGCGACGGCTGGATCGAGGCCGCGGGCCCGAAGGACGCGGTGAAGGTGCCCGAAGGCACCACCGTGCACGATGGCAGGGGCATGGTCGCGTACCCGGGGTTCATCGACGCGTGCGTGCGGCTGGACAGCGCCACCGCCGCGCGCGGCGCTGCCGCGCAGGCCGGCGCGCACTGGAACGGTCGCGTGACGCCGCAGGTCCGCGCGGCGGACCTGGCGACGCCCGCGCCCGAGCTGCGCAAGGAGCTGCGCGCGCTGGGCTTCACCACGGCCGCGTTCTTCCCGTCGGCGGGGATCTTCCGCGGCAGCGGGCACGTGGCGCTGCTGGGCGACGAGCCGCGCACCGCGCGCACCATCCTGGCCGATGCGGGGACGGCGGTCGCGTTCGAGCACGCGGGCGAGGGCGACTGGGACCGCGCGACCTATCCGGGCGCGCTGATCGGCGCGATCGCGCTGGTGCGGCAGACGTTCGCCGACGCCGCGTGGCACGCTGCGTGCACGGAAGTCTGGCGCGCGCACCCCGAGGGCAACCGGCCGCCCGAGACCGCCACCGCGCTGGACGCGCTGGCGGGTGCCACGCGCGGCGCGCAGCGCGCGTGGTTCGATGCCGGCGACGAGAAGATGCTCGGCCGCGCCGCCGCCGTGGCCGCGGAGTTCCGCCTGGACGCCGGCTACGTCGGCAGCGGGCGCGAGTACCGGCGCCTGGACGACGTGCGCGCCCTTGGCCGACCCGTCGTGGTGCCGTTCGACTTCCCGAAGGCACCCGACGTGGCGACGCCCTGGGCCGCCGATGACCTGCCCCTGCGCGACCTCGAGCACTGGGCGCTGGCGCCCACCAACCTGGCGCAGCTGCTGCGCGCGGGCGTGCCGGCCGCGGCCAGCACCGTGCGGCTGAAGGACAAGGCCGCGTTCGCCAAGGCGGCCGAACGCACCGTGCAGTGCGGCACCACCGAGGACGAGCTGCTTGCCGCGCTGACCGTCAACCCGGCCAAGGCGCTTGGGATCGGCGCGATCGCCGGCACCGTTGAGCCCGGACGCCTGGCGAACCTGGTGATCGCCGAAGGCCCGCTGTTCGGCAAGGACTTCAAGGTCCGCGGCGTGTGGGTGGGCGGCGTCCGGCACGACGTCGACCCGCGCAGCAGGTTCCCGCTGCGCGGGACGTACGCACTGGCCGCTCCCGGCGAGGGCGGCGGGGTGCTGGCGAACGCACCGGTCGCGGTGACGGTGGACCCGGATTCCGGCCGCGTGGAGTTCGCGTTCGCCCCGGCGGCGGATGGCGCCGCGGCCGGCGCCGGCGCACGCGACGCCGCGAGGAAGGCGCGCGCGAAGGCCACCACCTTCGAGGACGCACGCGGCGGCTTCACGGTTGATGGCCGGGCGTTCGGCGTCGAGGGGACGCTGCGCGGCGCGTGGATCGCGTCGGGCGATGGGGCACAGCTGGCGCTGGTGGCGCCGGACGGACGCCGTGCCACGTGGCCGGTGAAGGCCTCGGCACGCACGGGCGATGCGCCCAAGGCGGACGAAGACGACGGTGGCGACGGGGCGAAGCCGGATGGCGCCACGCCCGCCTCCACCGAGGCCGCCGCGTCCAAGAAGGCGCCGTTCGACCCGAAGCCCACGCTGGCCGCGATCCCGCGCACCCTGCCGCTCGGTGACTTCGGCGTGGGCGATCGCTTCAGGCCGCGCGCGGTGCTGGTGCACGACGCCACCGTCTGGACGGTGGCGAAGGATGGCATCCTGGAGCACGCCGACGTGCTGGCCGTGGACGGCAAGGTCGTCGCGGTCGGCAAGGACCTGCGCGCCACGCTGCCTGCAGGCACCGTGCCGGCCGATGTCCACGTCATCGAGGCGGCCGGCAAGCACGTCACGCCCGGCCTGATCGACTGCCACAGCCACACGGGCATCGACGGGGGCGTCAACGAGTGGACGCAGAACGTCACCTCCGAGGTGCGCATCGCCGACGCAATCGACCCCGACGACGTGGGCTGGTACCGCCAGCTGGCGGGCGGCCTCACCGCCGCGAACCAGCTGCACGGCAGCGCGAACCCGATCGGCGGACAGAACAGCGTGGTCAAGCTGAAGTGGGGCCACCCGGCAGCGGACTTCCCGATCGCCGGAGCCCCGGGCGGCATCAAGTTCGCGCTGGGAGAGAACGTCACGCGCAGCAAGAAGCGCTACCCGTCGTCGCGCCTGGGCGTCGAGCAGCTGCTGCGCGACCGGTTCCAGTCTGCGCGCGAACACGCCGCCGCCCTGGAACGCCACGCCAAGCTCTCCGCCGAGGAACGCGCGCGCACCATGCCGCCGCGCCCCGACCTGGAGCTGCAGGCGCTGGCCGAGATCCTGGCCGGCGCGCGGCTGGTGCACTGCCACAGCTACCGCCAGGACGAGATCATGATGCTGCTGCGCGTGGCGCAGGACTTCGGGTTCCGCGTGGCAACCCTGCAGCATGTCCTGGAGGGCTACAAGGTGGCGGCCGAGATCGCCGCGCACGGCGCCGGGGCTTCCAGCTTCAGCGACTGGTGGGCGTACAAGGTCGAGGTGATGGACGCCATCCCCTGGAATGGCCAGATGCTGCACGACGCCGGCGTGGTCACCAGCTTCAACAGCGACAGCGACGAGCTGGCGCGGCGCATGAACACCGAGGCCGCGAAGGCGATGCGCTACGGTGGCCTGCCCCGCGAGGAGGCGATCAAGTTCGTCACGCTGAACCCGGCACGCCAGCTCCGGATCGACGACCGCGTCGGGTCGCTCGAGTCCGGCAAGGACGCCGATTTCGTGGTGTGGAGCGCGGATCCGCTGAGCGTCTACGCGCGCTGCGAGCAGACGTGGATCGACGGCGAGCGGATGTTCGACCTGGCGTCCGACGCCGCGATGCGCACGCGCGACGAGGCGACGCGGCGATCGCTGGTGGCGATGGTGCTCGCGGACCCGGGCCGTGCCGGATCCGACGGCAAGGGCCGCGGCGGTCCCGGCGAGGAGAAGCCGTCGCCGGACGGCCCGCCGACGGACGCACGCGCCGGCACGCTGCTGGCGCGCATGCGCGCGCTGCGCGAGGACGCCGTGATCGCCCGCATACGCTCCGGCCTGGACCCGGCGCAGGCGCGGCAGGGAGAGTGCGGCTGCTCCGATGCGGACATCTGGGCCGCGATCTTCGAGGAAACCGCCGGTGCGGGAGGAAACCGATGAACCGAATGCACGCACTGCTCGCCACCGTCGCACTGCTGCTTCCCGCCGTGGCACATGCACAGTCGATCGTGATTCCCGCACCGCGGCAGCAGACCGCCGTGGTGCTGCGCCACGTGGACCTGCGCACCTGCGTGGCGGGCGCGCAGCCCATCACCGACGGTTGGATCGTGTTCGACCGGGGGCAGGTCCTTGGGCTGGGTGCGGAACCGGCCGACGCGAAGCTGATTCCCCAGGACGCGCAGGTCATCGACGCGAAGGGGCTCGTGGCGACCCCGGGGCTGTGGGAATCGGCGACGACGCTCGGCCTGATCGAGACGACGCAGGTGGAGGCGACCGACGACACGCGCGAGTTCGGTGACTTCCACCCCGAGATCCGCGCGGCCACCGCGACCAACCCCGACAGCGACCTGCCGCCCGTGGCACGCAACGCCGGCGTCCTGATGGTGCACACCTTCCCCGAGGGCGGCGTGCTGTCCGGGCACGCCAGCGCCATGCGCCTGGACGGCTGGACGATCGCCGACCGCACGGTGCGACCGGACGCGGGCATGGTGCTGCGCTGGCCGATGATGGACGTCCTGCCTCCGTCGGCGACGCAGAAGCCCGCCGACGAGCAGCGCAAGGCACGCGACCGCGTGCTGGCCTCCATCGACCGCATCTTCGACCAGGCCGAGGCCTACGTCCGTGCCCGTGCGACGGATGCGTCGCTCCCGGTCGACACGCGCTTCGAGTCGATGCGCGGCGTCCTGGCCGGCACCGAGCCGCTGCTGGTGGAGGCCGCGTGGCCTTCGCAGGCCCAGGCCGCGCTGCAGTGGTGCACGCGCCGCGGCTACCGCATGACCCTGGTGGGTGGCACTGCGGCCGCCGACCTGGCGCCGATGCTGAAGGAGCGCGACGTGCCCGTGATCGTCACCGGCATCCACCGGCTGCCGCTGCGCGAACGCGACGCCGTCGACGCGCCGTTCACGCTGCCCGCGCGGCTGGCGGCGGCTGGCGTGCGCTTCTCGATCTGCACGGGCGGCGAGCCGGCGCACGTGCGGCATCTGCCGGCACAGTGCGGCACCGCCGTGGCATACGGGCTGGACCGCGGGCGCGCACTGGAGGCGGTGACGCGCGTCGCCGCCGAGCTGGCCGGCTGCGCCGACCGGTACGGCACGCTGGAGGTGGGCAAGAGCGCGACGCTGGTGCTGTTTACGGGCGACCCCTTCGAGCTGACCTCGACGGTGCGCCGCGCGTGGATCGACGGTGGGGAACTGGACCTGAGCGACCGCCAGAAGCGCATGCGGCTGAAGTACGGCGAGAAGGAACTGCAGCGGAAGCCGACGCAGCCCCCCGCGCCGCAGGCCGCGCCCGCGGCGCCTGTACCTTGACGCGGATGAGCGAACGCCGACACGACGCATCCACCGACGCCGCCGACCTGGGATTCGAAGCCCTGGGCGTGCCGCCGGTGCTGGTGCGGTCGCTGGCGGCGATGGACGTGACGGAGCCGACGCGCGCGCAGCGGCGCGCGCTGCCGCCCTCGATGGAGGGGCGTGACGTCGCGGTGGTGGCATCCACCGGCACCGGCAAGACGCTGGCCTACCTGCTTCCCCTGGCCGCACGGCTGCTGGCAGAGGCCCCGCCGAAGGTGCGCGGGCGCCCCGTCGACCCGCGCCGCCGCCTGCGCGCGCTGGTGCTCTGCCCCACGCGTGAGCTGGCGCAGCAGGTGGCGAAGGACGCGCAGCGCCTGTTCCGAGGCACGGTGCTGCGCGCCGGCGCGGTGTACGGCAAGAGCGCGCTTGCGCCGCAGCGGGACATGGTGCGCGAGGGGCTGGACCTGCTGGTCGGCACGCCCGGGCGCGTGAAGGAGCTCTGCGAGGCCGACGCGCTCTCGCTTGCGTTCGTGAAGCAGGTGGTGCTGGACGAGGCCGACCGCATGCTCGACATGGGCTTCCTGCCGCAGGCGAAGGAGATCCTGTCGCGCGCGCCGGAATCTCGGCAGCTGCTCTTCCTGACCGCGACCATGCCGCGGCCGGTCGAGACGGTGGTCGAGGAGATGCTGAAGTCGCCGGCGCGCATCGACCTGGTGGGCAAGGAGCGGTCGGCGGTGACCGGCACGCCCGCGCCGCGCACCGACAAGGGCCAGCACCTGCACGACGTGGCCGACGAGGACAAGGCCGCGCTGACCGTGGCACTGGTGAAGGACGGCAAGCGCAAGGGCGTGATGGTCTTCGTGCGCACGCGGCGTCGCGCGGGCTGGGTGGCCGAAGCGCTGCGCCGGCACGACATCCGGACGGTCGTCGTGCACGGTGACCGCAGCCAGCGGCAGCGGCAGGAGTCGCTGGCGGCCTTTGCCGCCGGCAAGGCCGACGTGCTGGTGGCCACCGACGTCGCCGCGCGCGGCCTGCACGTGCCGGCGGTGCGGACGGTGATCAACTACGACGTCCCCCTGCTGCCCGAGGAGTACGTCCACCGCGTGGGCCGCGCCGGCCACGGCGGCGGCAGCGCCGAGGCGATCACGCTGCGCGGCCCGGCCGACGCCGAGCGCTGGCATGCGGTCGCGCGCACGATGCGCGTGGACATCGCGCCGACGCCGGCGCCGGGGTTTGCCGCGTACGGCCGCGTGAAGGTCGGTGTGGCGCCCGACGCCGAACGTGCGGTGCCCGCCCGCGGCGGCAAGCACGGTGCCCGGATGGTCGTGGTGCGTGCCACCAGCGCCCCGGCTGCGCGCACGGGCGGCAAGGCGAGGCCTTCGAAGGCGCGGCCCGCGCCGAAGGGTTCGCCGGCCGCGTCGGAGCGTGCGTCGGGTGCACCGTCGGCCGCCGCACTCATCCGCATGGGCAACGCGGCGGCCATGCGCGCCACGGGAAAGAAGAAGAAGAAGCGCCGGTCGCAGGATGGGATGGCGATGCGCGGCTCCGACCGCGGCCGCGCGATCCCCAAGGGCCAGCGCCCGGGCGGCGGCGTCCGGCGGCCGGGGGCGTGACATGCGGCGCATCGTGATCGTGGTCGCGGCGCTGTTCCTGGGCTGCGTCACCGTGGTGACGATGCCCGCGATGGCGCTGTGGACCATGGCCACGGTGCCGCTGGCGCGTGAAGGCACGGTCATCCGCGGCGGCACCGTGTGGCACGCCGTGGAGCGGCGCGGCGGACTGGTTCACTGGGTGAACCTGGAGAGCGACGAGCGCCTGGTGAACCCCGCGCCCGACGACGGCGCGCTTCCCGCATGGGCCGAGCCTCTGCCCCGCACCGACGATCGCCTGACGCGCGAGGCCACGCTGGCCGTCGGCTGGCCGATGCCCGCGGTCGGCTTCCGGTGGCGCACCGTGCGCAACGACATGAACTTCCCGCCGCCCGCGACGAACGACGAAAGCGGCTGGGCGCCGAAGGACGCGGTGCGGCGGATGGTGAACGGGGATCCGGCCGGCGAGCGCCTGCTGCTGCGCGAAGGGCTGCTGATCGACGCGCTGTCTGCGTCGGTCGCCTGGGCCTGCGTGCTGGAGGTGGGGGCAGCGCTGCGTCGGCGCCTGCGCCGCGGCGTCACTCGGCCGGGATGAGCGGCACCACGACGCGAACGACGATCGCCAGCACGGCGAACAGGGCCACCATGCCGAGCACCATCTGCGCCGACATGCGCGCGACGGACGGCCAGTAGCCCTTGAAGTCCTCGGTCCGGATCGCCTTCCACGCGATCGACATGAAGACCGAGAGGGGCAGCACCAGAAGCCACCACCACTGCGATGCATGGGGCGCGGGCTGGAGGAACGGGGTCCACGCAAGCATGCGGGCCATCCTAGTAGCCGCTGGCGTCCGGGGCGGCGGAGGCCGTGAGGGCGGCGGCCGCTGCGACGGCGCCCAGCGCGACCGCGATCGGCAGGCCTGCGCGCAGCGCCGCGGCGACCGATGGCCGGCCACGGACGAGGAGCGCGGCCGCGGCGGCCGAGGGCGCAGCCGCGATCACGGCCCAGCACGCGACCGGGATGCCGCGTTCGTCATACCCCATGCCGAGGAACGCCCCTGCCCCGAGCAGCACGGCGAAGGTGGCGCCGACCCCGGCGTCCGCGCGCACCCACGGGAACGCGCTGCACAGGACGGCGCCCAGCGCCGCCGCCGCGCTGCCGGCACCCAGGACCACCGCCAGCTTCGCGAACCCCGAGAGTAGGCAGGCCCCTGATGCCGCCGCGAGCGTGCCCCACCACGCGATGAACGTCGCGCGCGTCGTGCCGCGGGCGGCGGCGCTGCTTCCCACCGAGGCCAGGACCACGATCACCGCCGCGCCGAGGCGCCAGCCCGCACCGCTGAAACCAGGCGGACCGACCAGCGACATCGCCGAGAGGGCGACGACGCACGACGCGATCGCCGTTCCGGCCACGCCGCACGCGCGGGCCACACGGTCCAGCGCCGTCGCCACCACCGCAGCCACCAGGAGGGCGACAGGCAGCCACCCGAACGACGTGCCGGGCCGCTCGAACGCCTGCCGCCAGTCCTCGCCGATGATCCCCTGTTGGTGTGCAAAGGCCGCAAGCGGCACGAGCACCAGTGGGCCGATCGAGAAGCGCGTGTCCAGGACGGCATCCCGTGGCACGCCGCCTGGCGCATGCCGGCGCCGGCGATGATCGAGCACGCGCCATGCCGCCAGCGGCAAGGCGAGCAGCGCCGCCGCCAGCGCCAGCGGCGCCAGGATCGCGTGCAGCAGGATGTCGGCTTCCATCGCGGGGCCGCCGGCGCTTACTTGGAGGTGCCTTCCAGGCCCACGACCACGCGCACCTCGTCACCGATGGCACCCTTGTCGACGCCGTACTTCATGCCGAAGTCGCTGCGCTTGATGGTGAAGGTGGCCTCGAAGCCGGCGCGCGCGCCCTTGCCGCCGTCGGCCATCCCGACGAACTCGACGTTCGCGGTGATGGGCTTGGTCACGCCGTGCAGCGTCAGGTCGCCCGACACCGCGTAGTGCGTGGCGTCGACCATCTTCACGCCGGTGCTCTTGAACGTCATGCTCGGGAAGTCCTTCGACGCGAAGAAGTCCGGGCTGCGCAGGTGCTGGTTCAGCTTGTCGTTGCCGCTGTCGACCGACTCGGTCTTGATGGCCACGTCGAACTTCATGCCGTCGGCCGTGCCGGGGGTGAAGGTGAAGCTGCCGTCGACGTCGTTGAAGCGCCCCCAGAAGGCGCCGGCGCCCATGTGCTGGACGCGGAACATCGCCATCGAGTGGACATCGTCGATCGAGCAGGTGACGGGGCCCTTGGCCTTGGGCGCGTCGTCGGCGGTGGCGGCGACGGAGCCGGCGAAGAGGGCGAGCGTGGCGAAGGCGGCAGGCAGGGTGCGGAGCATGGGTGGTCTCGTGGTGGTGGTTGCCGGAGCGGCGCGACGGGCGTCGCGCGCGGTGGTGGGGATTCGGACGATCGGCATCGCCCGATGCGAAGAAGCTGTATCGACCATCCACGTCAGATGGCGCGACAGGTTATTGGTCATACGATCAGGTTGTTGCCGCGGAACCCGATCCGCGCCATCAGTCCGTCGAACTCGTCCAGCGAGAAGAACTGGATGCGTAGTTCACCGGCCCCCTTCTTGCGACCGACGCGGACCTGGACGCGGGTGCCAAGGTGCTGCTCCAGCTGGCGCTGCAGGTCGGTCAGGTGGGCGGAGGTTGCCCCCTTGGGGAGACCACCTGCGCGCGTTCCACGTGGAACAACCGCGCCCTCACGCACCTTGGCCTCGAGCTGGCGCACGCTCCAGTCGCCTGCAGTGCTGGCATCGGCCAGCGCTCGCCGCGCGGACAGATCCCCAACACCCAGCAGGCACTTGGCGTGGCCGAGCGAGAGGGTCCCCGCGCGGACAAGGCCCGCCACATGCGCGTCCAACTCATTGAGCCGCAACAAGTTAGAAACCGTCGCCCGATCCAGGCCAACACGCTCGGCAAGCTGCTGATGCGTCAGGCCGAACTCGTCGGACAGGCGGCGCAACGCGGTAGCACGATCCATCGGGTTCAGATCCTCGCGCTGCAGGTTCTCGATGAGCGCGAGCTCGGCGGCCTCGTGATCCCCTGCCTCACGGACGATCGCCGGGATCTCGGGGCGGCCCAGGCGGGTCATTGCGCGCCAGCGCCGTTCACCCGCGATCAGCTCGTAGGACCCAACGTCGCCGGTCGGCCGGACCACGATGGGTTGCATCAGGCCCGAGGCCTCGATGCTGGCCGCCAGTGCATCCAGCGCTTGGGGGTCCATGGAGCCACGCGGCTGGTACTTGCCCGGACGGATCGAAGTCGTCGGGATGAACTGGACACCAAGCGCGGGTTCCAGGGCGATTGGGGCCTGCTCTGGCGCACGGGTCGCCGCCGGCGCGGAGCTGCGAGGCGCTGGCGGGATGGGCTCGGATACGGCACTCCCAGACTTTGCGGGGGCCGATGCTTGCACCGCTGCTGCCGGCACGGGCTTCTGGATGGGCACCGGAATCAGGCTGCCCAGGCCACGGCCCAGGCGCGATGCGGCAGGCCGACCACGATCACCTTGTTGCTTCGACACGGTTCACTCCACGATGCGAGTTGCGGGATGTTCCACGTGGAACATGCGCGATGCTACGGAGAGGTAGGGCAGGGATTCCACAACGAACAACCAAGCCAACAACCAATACACAGTCCGAGAACCTGTGTCTTACCCCCGTTCGTGTGGGTTTGTCGGCCTACGTGCGACGTTCTGCCGCGATCCGCTGCGATTTCACGCGATCTCGATCGGATCCATGAGTCCTGGCAGCCCGATGTCGCTCTGCACCAGGTCGGCAATGCGCGCGCCCGCCCCTTGGCGCGCGGCGTCATCACCGTGGTTCAGCAGCACCAGCTCCGGCGAGTGGCCATCGGACACCAGCCACTGCGCGAGGTCGTCCATGTGCGCGTGACCGCTCAGGCCATGCAGGCGGCTGATGCGCGCACGGACGTTCATCTCGGTGCCGTTGATCCGCACGCGCCGCGCGGTGCCGGTGGCCAGGCCCTCGGCCAGCGAGCCCGGCAGGACGTATCCCGTGAAGACCACGTGGCCACGCTCCGTGCCCAGGTGCCGCTCCAGGTGATGCAGGATCGGTCCCGCATCGCAGAAACCGCTGCCCGCCAGCACGAGCGCCGGGCCCTCGCGGTCCAGGAGCTTCAGCGACTGCTTGCGGGACCACACGAACCACAGTTCGTCGAAGTCCAGCGGCGAATCGCCCGCCGCGAGCATCGCGCGCGACTCCTCGGAGAGCAGCTCGGGGTGCGCGCCGCAGACCTCGCCGGCGCGGATCGCCATCGGGCTGTCCAGGTAGACGGGCATGCCGCCCAGGACGCCCTCGCGCGAGAGCTTGGCCAGGTGGTGCACCAGCACCTGCGCGCGGCCCACGCTGAACGTCGGGAACAACGCGATCCGCCCGTTCATGCGCGCGTCGGCGATCACCTCGCGCAGCATCGCGTCGACGTCGGGCGTGCCCGCGCCCACCGGGCGCGCGCCGGTGGTGCTCTCCATGATCACCACGTCGGCGGCCGGCGCGCCCTCGCGCGTGGCCAGGTACGAGGGGCCCGCGGGGCCGACGTCGCCCGAGAAGAGCACCCGCGTCCGGGACGCGCCATGCGTGATTTCAAGCTCAACGGACGCACTTCCGACGATGTGGCCCGCGTCATGCAGCCGCATGCGGATGCCGGGTGCCAGGTCGCGCCAGGCGCGGTAGGGGACGCCCACGATCGAGCGCGCCACGCGCTCGGCGTCGCCGCGCGCGTACAGCACCACGGGGTCCGCGGTCCGGCGCTGCGCCTCGGCCCAGGCAGGATCCGGCACAGGGTCCAGCACCACCGCATCCGGCGCGGTGCCCTTGCGGAATTCCTCCAGCCGCACCTGCTGCAGGTTGGCCGAGCTGCCCAGCACGCGCGGCAGGAGCTCGGCGGTGGCCTCGTGGCAGAAGACCGGGTTGCGGTAGCCCAGCTTGGGCAGCATGCCCAGCCGGCCGCAGTGGTCGATGTGCGCGTGCGTGCAGACCACCGCATCCAGCGAGCGGAAGTCGATCGGCGGGGCGTCGGCGTTCCGCGCCTCCTGCGTGGGGTTGCCCTGGAACAGGCCGAAATCGACCAGCACGCGTGCGCGATCGGTCTCCAGCAGGGTGGAGCTCCCGGTGACCTCGCCTGCGGCGCCGAGGAACGTCAGTGTCGGTGGCTTGGTCACGGGGCGCGGAGCATAGGCGGGTGTGGCAACGCGCGCCTATCGTCCCGGCCATGAACAACGCCGCGCCACGCAGCCCCCGCTACGTCACCCTGGGCCGCAGCGGGCTGCGCGTGCACCCGATCTGCCTGGGCGCGATGACGTTCGGCACCGAATGGGGCTTCGGCACCGACGTCGCCGCCAGCGACGCGATGCTGGCGCGCTACATGGAGTGGGGCGGCAACTTCATCGACACGGCCAACATCTACACGAAGGGCCACAGCGAGAAGATCATCGGCGACTGGTTCCGCACCGGCGGCGGGCGCGGGAAGCGCGACCGCGCCGTGATCGCCACCAAGTTCGGCGGCAACATGTGGCCGGGCGACCCCAACGGCGGCGGCAGCGGCACCAAGGCCATGATGGACGCCGTGCACCACTCGCTGCGGCGGCTGCAGACCGACTACGTCGACCTGCTGTGGTGCCACTTCTGGGACCGCCACACGCCCATCGAGGAACTCATGCGCGGCATGGAGCTGCTGGTGCAGCAGGGCAAGGTGCGGGCGATCGGCCTGAGCGACCACCCGGCCTGGGTCTGCGCGCTGGCGCAGTCGTTCGCGCGCATGCGCGGTGCGACGCCCCTGACCGCGCTGCAGATCGAGTACAGCCTGCTGCAGCGCACCGTCGAGGCCGAGCTGGTGCCCATGGCGATCCACGAAGGCATGGGCATCACCCCCTGGAGCCCGCTGCGCGGCGGCGTGCTGAGCGGCAAGTTCAGCCGCACGAGCCCGCCGAAGGACGACGGAAGCACGCGCGTGCGGAAGGACTCGAAGTACCTGACCGAGCGGACCTTCGCCCTGCTGGACGCGCTGCACGCGATGGCGGCGGCGAAGCACTGCACCGTCGCGCAACTGGCGATCCGCTGGACGATGGACCGCGCCGGCGTGGCAAGCACCATCATCGGCGCGCGCACCATGCAGCAGCTGGACGACAACCTGGGCGCGATGGACGTCCACCTGACACCCGACGAGACGCGGCAGCTGGACGCGCTGACGCACCCGGAACTGCCGTTCCCCTGCGAGTTCCTGGACTTCGTGCGGACCGGAATCCAGAACGGCACGACCATCAACGGGCAGCGCAGCGACCCGTGGCCGATGAGCCCGAAGGACGATTCGGAACGGTTCTGATCCGGCGGCCGGCGGCGCGGACGCGCGCGCTCAGTCCCAGCGGAAGACGCCCTTGCGCCACGCGTAGACGTAGGCAAGGATGCTCGTCAGCACGAAGAACAGGATGCGCGCCAGGAAGAGGCCCGCCATCTGGCCCTGCGGCTCGAGCTGCGTGTAGGCAACCGCCCACGGGTAGAGGAAGATCACCTCGACGTCGAAGAGCAGGAAGGTCATCGCGACCACGAAGAAGCGCACGTTGAAGCGCTTGCGCGTGGTGCCGATGGCGTTCATTCCCGACTCGTACGTGGAGCCCTTGACGTCGCCCTGGACGCGGGGGCCCAGGAGCATGCTGGCGCCGATGTTGACGGCGGCGAACACCGCGCTCATCGCGACCGCGATGGCGATGGGGATGTACGTGGCCAGGTCGGTGGCAGCCAGGATCCGCATGGGAGCGGGAATGGTAGCGCGCCGGCGCCAGGCGGGCGCGGTCAACTGGCGGCGATCCGCCGGCGAAGCAGGGCCGCGGCTGCCCAGGCGGCAACGCACGCCACCCCCAGCCATGGCCGCCCCAACGCGAGGCAGACGGCAGCGTCGGTCGCGGGGATCGCACCCAGCCAACGGCCCACCGCGACGGGCACGTGCCCCGCACGCGCCGCGCGGGTGCCGGTGAATGCCGTCCACGCCGCCAGCGCGATGCAGCCGAGCAGCGCTGGCAACATCCATGCCTCCGCCGGCGCCGACACGCCCGCCAGCCACCGCACGCCGACCGGCGCGACCACCGCAAGCGCCGGGAGCAGCCACGACACCACGCGCGCCGGGCCGCGCAGGCCACGGACCTCGTCGCGCGCGGCGACCCCGACGCACAGGACGTACGCCAGGAGCGGCAGCGCGATCCACGCCACGACCGGCCACGGCGCCGCCGGCGAGACGGCCAGTGCCGCGATCGCGATCACCAGCGCGCGGCATCCGGCCACCAGGCCGCTGGCGCCCGGCAGCTGCAGGTGCAGCACGTCGTACGCCAGCACGCACGCGCCGAGCAGCACCGCCCAGGGGAACGTCGCGGACCCGACGATGCCGCCCGAGCCGTCCGCGGGCATGCCGACGAATGCCAGCAGCGCGGTTCCCACCGCCAACATGACGACCCCGGCCGCGCGGGCGCGAGCCAGCGTCACGCGCCCCGAGGGAATTGGCCGAAACGGGCGCTCGGCCGCATCCACGCGCGCGTCGAAGGCATCGTTCAGGACCATCCCGGCCCAGTAGCAGAGCAGGGCGCCGAACAGCACCTGGCCGACCACCCACGCAGGAATGCCCTCGCCGCCCGCCTGGACCAGCGCACCGGCCGCGGCGCCCGCCAGCACGTTCGAGACCACCGTCGGTGCGTTGGAGAGCCGAAGCAGCTCGAGCCACGCCCGCAGCGTGCCGCGCGTCACGACCGTGCCTCCGTGCCGGCGCCTTCCGCCGCAAGGCCCGCGGCATGCATGCGGTCGCGCAGCCAGCGGATCTCGCGCGCGATGCCCTCGGCAAGCGTGCCGCTGCCGCCCGGCGAGCCCGGTGCATCGGGCAGCATCTCCCATGCGTAGGTCTCGAGCTCGAGCAGCGGCCGCTCGGCGACGGGCCACTGCGCAAGTTCCGCCAGGCATGCATCGATCGCGTCCTGCGTGGTGCCCAGCGCACCGAGGCGCCCGGCAAAGACCGGCACGTGGAAGTGCGTGCGCCATTCGCCATCGGCACCCGTGGCAAGCGCCGGGGTGAGGTCCTCGTGAAAGGCCGGCGCGCGACCGGGCGCACGCACGCACGTCTGGTGCAGCCACCGCGGCTCCGCGTAGGCCGACAGCACCGCCAGCGACTCCGGCGATCCGTCCGCGCGCAGCGCCGACGACACCTGCACCTTGCCCACCCGCACGCCGGCGGCGCGATAGGCGCGCAGCACGTCGGCCTGCTCCTCGAACATCACCGCGGCGTGGCAGACGTCATGGCAGACGCCGACGTACCGGCGCACGTCGGGCTGCCCGCGCCGCGAGGGCAGCGCGTGCTCGAAGAAGCTGGTCACGTCCTGCGCGCGGTCGAGCGCGCAGCCGGGCTCGGGCTCCAGGTCCACGTGCACCCGGACGCCGGTGCGGTCCTCCAGCTGCGCCAGGTGGCGGCCAAGCTGCTCCAGCATCGCGCTGGCCAGGCCGACGCTGGCACCGCAACCCTCCAGGCTGAAGCGCGTCCGCCAGCCCAGCGGCACCGTGGAGATCGATGCCTCGTGCGTACCCGCCGGCAGCAGGTCCGGAAGCAGGTCGGCCAGCGTGGTCGTGTACAGGAGCCGCCGCACGTCGGCCCAGTGCGGCTCGTAGACGCGATGCTTCACCACCGCGTCGTGGAAGTCGTGGTACGGGAACGCGTTCAGCGTGACGACCGCCAGGCCATGCGCTGCCAGTTCGTCGCGCAGCGCGCGGGCGCCGCCGGGATGCTCGGCCAGCTGCTGCAGCGCGCGGGCGGAAAGCCACAGCCCGATCGGCAGGGTCCCGCGCGGGCACGCCAGCGCGCGCACCGCGCCGAAGGTGCGCACGACGTTCGCGCGCGTCTCCTGGAGCGTGCGCCCGGCGACGACGTTGGTGCAGTAGGCAGGGAACATTCGCCGGGGTGCGGCCGCGTGCGCCGCCGCCGCGACTCAGCGCGGGGACTGGGACGAGCCGGATGACGAGCTGCTGCTGGACGAGGACTTCGTGCCGCCGGAGCTGGACGAGCTGGAAGAGCTGGACGACCCCGACGCGCCGGAGCTGGACCCCGACGAGCTGCTGCTCGAGGAGCTCTTCGACGTGCTGCTGCTCGAGGAGCCCTTCGACGTGCCGCCCTTCGGTGCCTCGTCTGAGCCGTTTGCCTTGCCGCCACCGACAGGCGCGTCCTTCGCGGCGGCCCCGGCCTTCGACTCGGCGGCCTTCACGGCTTCCTCGAGCGAGCTGCCCTGCGGGTTGCCGATCCACGCCACGTTCCCGTCGCCGCCGACCACGAACGCGCACGGGATGCCGTTGCGCTTCGCGGCCATCATCCACTCCTTGGCCATCGACGCATCGCCGTCGAACGCCACGCGGTAGCCCATGGCGTCGCCGCGCTTCCCGACGAACTCACGGACCTTCTTCTCGTTCGACGCCGCATCGCCGCCGCGCTCGAAGCCGGCCACGCTGATGAACGTGACCTTCGGATGGTCCTTCTGCATCTGCGTCAGGTGCGGGATGCTGGCGATGCACGGCCCGCACCACGTCGCCCAGAACTCGACGACGTAGACCTTGCCGGGCTCGAACGACTTCACCGCGTCGCCCTTGACGTACGAATCGACGGAGAGCGCGGGCGCGGGCTTGCCGGCGACTAGGGCATCGGCCAGCGCGAGGGAGCAGAGAAGCGGCAGGATCATCATGGGTGGTTCCTCGTGTGCAGGGCGCATGCGGCGCACGCGCGGCAGTCAAAGCCTACCCGTGCGCGCACGTCAGGCCTTGCGGGATGCTGCCTCGACCACCCGGCGGATCACGCCGTCGCCAAGCATGGGGTCGTCGGTGCGCTCCGGATGCCACTGCACGCCCACGTAGAAGGGACGCGAGGGATCGCGGATCGCCTCCAGGACGCCGTCGTCGGAGCGTCCGATCACCGCGAACGGCCCGGCATCGGCCAAGGCCTGGTGGTGCCAGCTGGCCACCGCGCCGTTGCCCAGCTCGCTGGTCACGGGGTGGCGGCTGTCGTTGCGGTGCCGGTCGGCGTCGGGCAGGCTGTCGCCCAGGTGCTGGATCAGCGTGCAGCCCCGGTGGACGCCCATCAGCTGCATGCCCAGGCAGATGCCCAGCACGGGCATCGCCGGCCGAGCGTCCAGGGCCCGGAGCAGCGCGAACTCGGCCGCCTGGCGCTGGGGGTGCATCACGCGCGCCTCGGGGTGCAGCGCGATGCCGAAGGGCCGCACGTCGATGTCGTCGCCGCCGATCACCACCACCCCGTCCAGCCGGTCCAGCAGCGCAGCACGCGTGGATTCGCACGCAGGCAGGATCACGGGGATGCCGCCGGCGCGGACCACGGCGTCCACGTAGGTGGCGCGGACCTGGTGGCGGACGCGACCCTGGTCGTCGGTGGCGATGTCCGCGGTGATCCCGATCAGCGGCTGGCGCATGGCCCTCGTTGCATCGGCGAGGCAAGGCTGGCATCATCCGTTTATGCGAACCACCGCCAGCGCCGCCCTCACCTCCGTCCTCGGGCTTGTCCTTGCCTCCGCAGCGGCCGCAGACGTGCGCCTGCCGGCGGTCTTCGGCGACCATATGGTCTTCCAGCGCGAGCGGCCGATCATCGTGTTCGGGCGCGCGCAGCCCGCCGAGGCCGTCACCGCCGAACTGCGCGACGCGGCCGGGAAGCAGGTGCGCGCCGGCAAGGCCACCGCCGGCCCGGACGGGCTCTTCCATGTCGACCTGGATCCGCTTCCCGCCACCACCGACCCGCTGACGCTGGAGGTGCGTGGCGCCAACACGGTCACCGTGAGGGACGTGCTGGTGGGCGAGGTATGGATCGCCGGCGGGCAGAGCAACATGGAGTGGGAGCTGGGCGGCACCGGTGCGCAGCTCGACGATGGCGTGAAGCTGGCGAACGACCCCCTGGTCCGCTTCATCAAGGCGCCGCACGTCACCGCGCCACGCCCGGCCGAGACGATCGACGCCTCGTGGAAGGTGCTGGACGCCGCCACCGCACCCACGATGAGCGCGGTGGCGTTCTGGATGGCGATGGACCTGCGCCGCGAACTGGGGGTGCCCGTCGGCATCCTGTCGATCAACTGGGGTGGCACCGACATCGAGCCATGGACGGACGTCGTGACCATCGCGGCCCACGCGCCGTTCGCCGACCGACTGGCGAAGCAGCGCGAGGCGGTCGAGGCGTGGTCGATGCTGACCGAGGACGCCCGGAACGCGCGCTGGCGGGAGGCGATGAAGGCATTCGGCGTCACGGCCGGCGAGTGGTGGGGCAAGGTGAACCAGGGCGACCCCGGCACCGACGGCAAGTGGGCCGATCCCGAGCACGACACGACCGGTGAAGGATGGCGCACGGTCACGCTGCCGGGCGCATGGTCGAAGGATCCGCAGCTGGCGGACTTCGACGGCACCGCCTGGTACCGCCGGACGGTCGAGATCCCGAAGGAATGGGAAGGCAGGGAGTGCGTGCTGGAGCTCGGACCGGTCGACGATTCGGACGTCGCGTACCTCGACGGGCGCCCGATCGCGAACACCGTCTCCAACTGGACCACGCCACGCCGGTACCGCGTGCCGAAGGCGGCAGTCAAGGGCGGTCGGGCGACGATCGCCATCGAGGTGCTTGACCTGCATGGCGAGGGAGGCTTCGGTGGTTCGCCCGAGTCGATGCGCCTGCGGTGCCCGTCGATGAACGACGCTTCGATCCCGCTCGCCGGCGAATGGTCCGTGCGCACCGGACGCGCGGCACGGGACGTTCCGCCGCCGCCTGCCCGGCCGGAGCGCGACCGCGCACCTGGCACCGCACCCACCGACCCCGCCGCGATGTTCAATGGCATGATCGCGCCGTTTGCTGGCTACGGCGTCGCGGGCGCCATCTGGTACCAGGGCGAGAACAACGCGGCCAGCCAGGCGCGTGCCGAGGAGTACGGCGCGCTGCTGCCGCTCCTGGTGCGGAGCTGGCGCACCGCGTTCGGCCGCCCGGACATGCCCTTCGGCGTGGTCAGCCTGGCGGCGTTCCGCCAGTTCACGCCGGAGGTGCCGTGCTCCGGCATCTGGCCGACGCTGCGTGCGTCGCAGCTGGCCGCTGAGCAGGTCGTCCCGAACCTGGGCGTGGTGACCACGACCGACGTCGGCGATGCAGCCGACATCCACCCGCGCGACAAGCGGTCGGTCGGGCAGCGCCTGGCGCGATGGGCGATGGCGACGACGTACGGCAAGCCGCAGACCCCGTGGCGCGGACCCCGCATGAAGTCGGTGGCGCGGTCGGGCAGCGCGATCGACATCGAGTTCGACGTCGAGGGTGGGCGGCTGGGCACGCGCGACGGAAAGCCCGTGGGTGGCGTGGCGCTGGTCGACACGGCAGGAAACTGCACGTGGGTCAAGGCCGAGGTGCAGGGCAGCAACAAGCTGCACATCCCCGTGCCGCCGGAGGCGAAGCCCGCATTGGTGCGGTACGGGTGGCAGGACAACCCTGCGAACGCCAACCTGTCCGACACGGAAAGCGGCCTGCCCGCGCACCCGTTCGAGGCGAAGGTGCCGGAATGAGCGACGACCTGACGCGGGACGTGGCGGCGGTGCCCATCTGGCGCATGATCGCCGGGGCGGCGCTGGGATACTGCGCCTGCGCGGTGGTGGTGATGATCGCGTCGGTCGGGCTCGCCGCCGCGCTGGGGCCGGACGGGGTCTTCGAGCCGGGCACCTACCGGAGCCGGGCGTCGTTCGAGCTGCTGAACCTGGGCGCGGGCTTCATGGCGGCTGCGATCGCCGGAGCCATCGCGTGGTTCATGGGACGTCGGATCGGCGTGGCGATCCTCGTCGTGGTGATGCTGGTCGGCGGCGGCATCAGCGGTGCACGGACGCTGGGCGCACAAGCTGCGCGCACCGAGCCCTACGAGCCCCGGCCCGACGGCACCTGGATGCAGGTCATGGACCACGCCATGGCCAACACGCAGCAGGGCGCCGTCTACCTGCTTGGAATGCCCGTCGCGGGAGGAATCGGCGTGCTGGCCGGCGCCTTCGCCGCGTCGCGCGTCAGCCGGCCGAAGGTTCCGGCGGCGTGACGCCCGCGCCTCCGGCCGGAGGCTGCACGCGTCCCGCCGGCATCATGCGGCGCACCACGACGAAGGCGCACAGCGTGCCGATCGCGGCCGCGACGTAGCCCGCCGCGAACGAACCCGCGACGATCCCGCGCATCTCGGCCAGCTGGGGGTGGTTCCGCGCGCGCTCCAGCGCCTGAGGATCGTCCGAACGCAGACCCTCGCGCGTGGACACGAAATCCATGTGCGAAACCTCGGGATGCGACCGCTTCAAGGCGCCTTGCGTGAATGCCACGCACGCGGCGATCAGCGCGACGCCGATGCTGCCGCCCACCTGGCGCAGCGTCTGGACCAGGCCGGAGAGCTGGCCGCGGTCCGAATGCGGCACGCGGCTCAGGCTGTCGGTGTTCGTCGGGCTCATGGTGAACGCGATGCCGGTGCCCAGCACCGCCATGCCGACCGCCATCACCGGATACGACTGGCGCCACACGCCCCATGCCTGCACCAGCAGGCCCACGGTGCTGAGTGCCGTGCCCCACGAGGCCGGCGCACGAACGCCGGCGCGGTCGTACCAGCGGCCCGCCACGTGCACCACCAGGATGACGGGCGCCAGCATCGGGAGCAGCGAAAGCCCGGCCTCGAATGGCTTGAAACCAAGCACCTCCTGCGCGTAGACGCTGCCGGCCATCACCAGGCCGGTCATCGCGAACTGCATGCACGCGATCACGAACGCGTCGGCGAAGATCGCGCGGTCCGCGAAGAGGTGGAGCTTCAGGAGCGGCGCGCCGGACCGCCACTGCCGGCGCACGAACGCCGCCAGGATCGCGAACCCGACGCCGAGCGCCGCCAGCACGACCGAGTCCAGGCGCAGCGCGCTGTCGGTGCCGCGCACCTCGCCCATCGACTGCAGGCCCCACACGAAGAGCGGCAACCCGGTCACCAGCATCCCGCCGCCGGTCCAGTCGATGCGGCGGTCCGCCGTCCGAGCGTCGCGCGGCTTGGCCAGCTGCGTCATCACCATCGCGGCGGCGGCGACGGGCACGTTCAGCCAGAACACCCAGCGCCAGCCAACGGACTGCACGATCACCCCGCCCAGCGCGGGCCCGATCGCCATGAAGAGGAGCGGCAGGCCCACGTACATCGCCATCGCCTTGCCGCGCTCACCGGGCGCGAACGCCCCGACCACCAGCGCGCTGGAGGAGGGCTGCATCAGGCACGCGCAGACGCCCTGAAGCACGCGGCCCACGATCAGCGTGGTCCCGTCCGTCGCGAACCCGCACAGGATGCTCGCCCCGGCAAACCCCGCCACGCCGGCGATGAACGCCGGCACCTTGCCCACCAGGTCGCCGATCCGCCCGCCCAGCGCCATCAGCGAAGCCAGCGTCAGCAGGTAACTGGTCACGATCCACGCCTGCCCGGCCTCTCCCATGCCAAGCGAGCGGCCGATCGACGGCAGCGCGATCGCCACCACCGTCATGTCGACGAAGATCATCGCCAGGCTGCCGGTCATCGCGAAGAGCACCAGCCACTTGCGCGGCTGCTGTCCGTGGTGCTCGTCGTGGGCGTGGTGTCCGGCGTTCATGGGTCGTACCTGCGTCGCCGCGCGGTCAGCGCGTCACGTCCGGCGCGGTGGGGCGCAGCGGCTCGGCGCTGAAGCGCCCCGACTGCGAGAGGAATCGCTGCGGGTTCCCGAACGTCACCTTGCGCACCAGCTCCTCCAGGTGCCCGCGGCGGCGCATCTCCATCTGCGCCTTCGGCACGGCCAGCGGGTCGCTGTGGCCCCAGTCGCCCGCGCTGTTCATCCAGATGCGCTCGCTGCCGTAGCACTCGATGATGTCCACCGCGCGCTGCGGCGTGCACTTGGTGTCGGGGTAGAGCGTCATGCCGCACCAGAAGCCGCGGTCCAGCACGTGCTTCGCGGTGTGCTCCTCGACGTGGTCGATCAGCACGCGGCCGGGGTCCAGCCTCGGGAAGCGCGCGATCGCGTCCATGATCAGCCGCGTGCCCTTCAGCTTGTCCTCCAGGTGCGGGGTGTGCACCAGCACAAGCAGGCCGTGGTCGCTGGCCAACTGGAGGTGCGCGTCCAGGATCGCCAGCTCGTTTCGGCTGTTCTTGTTCAGGCCGATCTCGCCGATGCCCAGGACGTTCTGCTTCTCAAGGAACCCGGGGATCAGCGCGATCACCTCGCGCGCGAAGACCGGGTCCTCGGCCTCCTTGGGGTTGATGCAGAGCCACGTGTGGTGGCGGATGCCGTACTGCGCGGCGCGGCGCGGCTCGAAGTCGGTCAGCTGGCGGAAGTAGTCATGGAACCCCTGCGGGCTGGAGCGGTCGTAGCCGGCCCAGAACGCGGGCTCGGTGATCGCGACGCAGCCGGCGCGCGCCATGCGGACGTAGTCGTCCGTGGTGCGGCTGACCATGTGGACGTGCGGGTCGATGTACATGGTCAGGCCTTCCCCGCCGCGGGGTCGTGCGCGCCGGTCGCGCCCTTCATGCCGGCCTTCGCGATGGGTTCGGCGCCGGGGTCGCTCAGGAGCTCCAGGATCCGTCGCGCGCGCTCGGGCCGGCCATCCTGCAGGATGGCCACGCCGGCGCGGAACGCACGCATGCGGAAGTCATCCTCGCCGGCACCCGCGCGGTCCACGCGGTCCAGGAACGCGGCCACGTCCAGCAGGCGGGCGCGGTGCTCCATGAAGTAGGCGTCGACCACCTGCGCACGGGTGAGGGGGCAGCCGGGGGTCGGGGGCGCGGCATCGCTCATGGGCATGATCGTAGATCGGCAGCAGTACCTTCCCCGCATGATCCTGCGGGCCTCGATCGTGCTGGCTCTGGCTGCCCTCCTTGCCGCGCTGCGCCCGGCGGCTGCCGATGGCACGTTGCGGGCGACGGTGGACCCACGCGTGGAATTCCTGGCCGCCGTCGCGCGCAACGCGGGGTTCGAGGAATATCGCTCGCCCCAGGCGGCGTCGCCCTACGCCGAGCGCGTCGATGCGCTGCTGAAGCCACATCTGGGCCACGCGGCATTCGACCGCATGCGCGCCATGCGCAAGGACCGCGGGCTGTCCTACGACGCGGTCATGAGCCTGGCCGTACACGTGACCGACCCGCCGGCGCTCGCCGAGCGGATGGACTTCGGCGCCGCGCCCGCGGGCCTGGACAAGCGATTGGTGCCCAGCGACACGCGCGACCTCCTGGTGCATCTGCGAGACCTGGCGAAGGCGTGCGACTGGCAGGCGTTCTGGGCGCGCGAACAGCCGACCCGCACGGAGGGCGCCGCGCACCTGGCCGCCGCGGTGGCGAGGCACGACCTGGTGGCGTGGCACGAGCATGCGCTGGGCGTGAAGCCAGGTGCCGACTACGTGCTGGTCGCGGGGCTGCTGACGGGGCCGCAGAACTTCGGCGTCGGCGTCGACTTCCCCGACGGAGGCACGCCGGAGATCCGGCCGGTCATCGGCTGCACGCAGTGGGACGAACGGGGCATGCCCGTCTACGCCGCCACCGACGGGCTCACCGGCCTAGTCGCGCACGAACTCTGCCATTCGTTCGCGAACCCCGTGGTCGATCGCCACCTGGATGCGCTGCGGCCGGTGGGCGAGCGGCTCTTCGCGATCAGCGCGGACCGCATGCGCGCGCAGGCGTACGGCGACTGGAAGACCACGATGTACGAGACCCTGGTGCGCGCCTGCACCGTGCGTTGCCTGGCTGAGCTGGTGGGCGACGAAGCGGCCGCGATGCGCGCGCAGAACGACGCGGCGCGCGGCTTCCTGTGGGTGCCGGCGCTGGCCGATGCGCTGGCCACGCCGCTGCACGACCACCCCGCCGGCCAGACGCTGGACACGCTGGTGCCGATGGTGGCCGCCACGCTGGAACGCGAGGCCACGCGCATCAGCCAGGAGGATGCCAAGCGCCCGAAGCTGGTCTCGGTGCAGCCCGCAGACGGCGCGGGCGACGTTGCGCCCGGCCCGATCGAGCTGGTGCTGCGCTTCGACCGCGCGATGGCGAAGGACTCCTTCAGCGTCACCGGGTCGAAGGAGAACGTCCCGGAGGGACTGAAGCTGAAGGAGGTGCGCGACGACGGGCGCACGTTCGTCTTCACGGGCACCGTCGCCGCAGGGCGCGCGTACGCCTTCGGCATCAACGGCGGCGGGCGCACCGGGTTCCGGTCCACCGAAGGCGTGCCGGCGCTGCCGATGCAGCTGCGGTTCACGACGCGCGCGAAGTGAGCGCGACGGCGTCGCGCAGCGTGCCGGCATCCAGCGCGTGCACGTCGACCGGGTCGCCGATCCCGCGCAGCAGCGTGACCGTCAGGCGGCCGCCCAGGTGCTCGCGGAATTCCTCGAGCCCCGCGGACACGGCGTCCAGGTCCGCCAGCAGGGGGTGCGTCAGCGGCAGGCCAAGCGCGCGGAGCGTGGCCAGCACGCGATCCGCGTCCGGCTGCGGCAGCATGCCCGCGCACGCCGCGTACTGCGTGTCCACCGCCACGCCGATCGCCACGGCCTGGCCGTGCGGCAGCTCGCCGTCGGTCAGGCCTTCCAGGCGATGCGCCAGCCAGTGGCCATAGTCCAGCGGCCGGGCGCTGCGCGTCTCGAACGGGTCGCCGCCCAGCATGATGTGACGGTAGTGCAGTTCCGCGCTGCGGCGGATGACCGGCCGCGCGGCGTCCATGCTGCGCGCGCGGATCGCCGCGGCGTCGCGCTCGATGGTGCCGAAGAACGCCGGGTCGCGCAGCAGCGCGATCTTCACGGCCTCGCTGAAGCCGCCGCACCACGACCAGTCGGGGCTGGAGGCCAGAAGCCGCTCGTCGCAGACCACCGCGTGCGGCACGGCGAACGTACCGATGAAGTTCTTCTTCCGCCCCAGGTTGATGCCGTTCTTCACGGCCATGCCGGAGTCGTCCTGGCCAAGCGTGGTGGTGGGCATGCGCACCAGCCGGCAACCGCGGTGCGCGATCGCAGTGGCGTACCCCACCGCGTCCAGCACCGCGCCACCGCCGATCGCCAGCACGAAGCTCTGCCGGTCAATGCGGTGCGCGTCGATCGCGCGAACAACCTGGTCGACCGCGGCATGCGACCGCTTGCAGCGCTCGCCGCCGGGCACCTGCTCGACCAGCGCAAGTTCCGGCATGCCGGGGTGCGCGGCCAGGTAGGCGCGCAGCTCGGTACCGAGCGTGGGATGCGCGTCCGCCACGCCCGAATCGACGAACGCGACGAGCCGGCGCGGTGCCTCCGCCGCCGGATCGGCCAGCGCGGACGCAAGCGCGGGGTTCGCCGCCGCGAGCGCACCCGACGTGAACAGAACCCGGTGCCGCAGCGGCAGCTGGGCAGGGGAGTCGAACGTCAGGGGCGTGGAGGCCGCATCCATCGGGACCGTGGATCGTACGGAGGAAACGAAGCGGCCCGGTGCATCGTCGCACCGGGCCGCATCCTGACGGGCCCGGCACCGCGCCGGAGCCTCGTGGATTCCGTGGGTCAGCGCGTGGGCCGGCGGATCGGCGTGGCCTGCGTCACCGCGGCGGCGGCATCAAGCTGGGCGTCCGCCGTCATCGGCTGGCCGTCGCGCAGGTACTCGATCTGGCACGCGCTGCCGGGCTTGCACAGACGGATCGCGCGCTGCGCACGGTGCAGCGAGGTGATCGCCTCGCCGTTCACCTTGGTGATCACGTCGCCGGGGCGCAGGCCAGCCTTGTCGGCCGCCGCGCCACCGACCACCGACCGCACCACGACGCCCTGCGAGGGCATCTGGGGATCCATCACCACCACGCGGCCGCGCATCGCCTGCGACTTCAGGCCCTCGGGCAGCACCGGCTGCATCTCGATGCCCAGGAAGCCGCGGCCCGGCGAGCCGCCGCCGATGATCGACTCGGCCACGGACTTCACCATGTTGGCTGGGATCGCGAAGCCGATGCCGTCCGATCCGCCGCCACGGCTCTCGATCGCCGTGTTCATGCCCACCACGCGGCCATCCATGTCGACCAGCGGGCCGCCGCTGTTGCCGGGGTTGATCTGCGCATCGGTCTGCATGTAGTTCTCGAGCGGGCTCAGGCCAACCTCGCGCCCCTTGGCGCTGATGATGCCCGCGGTCACGCTGTCCTTCAGCCCGAACGGTGAGCCAAGCGCGATCACCCAGTCGCCGACCTCGGCCTCGTCGCTGTTGCCGAAGTCGATCGGCTTGACGTCGGGCAGCTCGATCTTCAGCACGGCGACGTCCGTCTCGGGGTCCGTGCCGACCAGCGTCGCGGGGGCCTCGCGCCCGTCGTGCAGGTGGACGACGATGCGCGACGCGCCGCGCACCACGTGGTTGTTGGTGGCGATGTGGCCCTGGTCGGTGATCACGAAGCCGGTGCCCTCGCCCTGCACCACGCGCTGGCCCATCGGCAGCATGCGCGTCTGCGGGAACGGGCCACCGACCGAGATCGCACCCTGCGCGACGGACGTCTCGATCGAGACGACCGATGGCCCAGCCAGCTTCGCGATCGCACGGAAGGCCTTGGAGAGCGCCTTCGCGTGGTCGATGGCGGCGCGGGCGTCGTCGGGAAGCTTGGGGACGTCGCGCGTGGTGGCGGGTGCCGCGGCCAAGGCGTGCGAGCCAAGCCCGAGGCTCAGGGCGGCGATCAGCGTGGTGGGTCGCATGGGGTGCTTTCCTCCGAATCGTGGTTCGTTTCCACGCCCGCGCGACGGCGGCTTCGGCCATCGCGCGGGCGGGACACCCCACTTACGCGCCGACACGGGGGGAGGTTTGCCCGCGTCGGCGGATCGTGCGTCCGGAAATCACGAAATGCCCACTGGGAAAATGGGACTACTGCGGCAGGACGAATCTCAGCCTGTCCAGGAACACCGCCGCCGCCACGGCCACGTTCAGCGAGTCCACGCCCGGCGCCATCGGGATGCGTGCACGGTGCCCGGCCAGCGCAAGCGTGGAGTCGCGCAGCCCGGCGAACTCGGCGCCCACCAGGACGGCCGTGCGGTGCGCTCCGGGCGCGCGGGTGTGCAAGCGGGCCGCCACGTCGGCCAGCGGCTGCGAGCCGCGCCCGGTGGCCGCCACCAGCGCGTAGCCGTTGTCGCGCAGCGCGCGCAGGTCGGCTTCCCAGTCGCCGCTGCGCGCGAACGGCACCTTCAGCACGCAGCCGCAGCTCACGCGCACGCTCTTGCGGTACAGCGGGTCGTGGCACCCCGGCGAGAGCAGCACGCCGCTGCACCCGAACGCCGCCGCGTTGCGGAAGAGCTGGCCGATGTTGTCGATGTTGTTGACCTCCTCGATGCAGAGGAGGAGCGAGTCGTTCCCGGCCGGCGCCACCAGCTCGGCCGGCGCGTGCAGGCGTGGCCGCCGAGCGACCGCCAGGAACCCGCGATGGATGTTGAACCCGACGATCGCGTCAAGCACCTCGTCCGGCGCCACCACGACGGTCGGCGGCTGCGCACCCGCGCGCAGCCCGGCGTGCACCATCTGCACGGCACGCGCCTCGTTGCGCGCCGCAGTCAGCAAGGAAAGCACCTCGGTCCCGGTGGCGAACATCGCCTCGATCACCAACGGGCTCTCGCCCACGAACAGGCCGGGGCGTCCGTCGGTTCCCATCGCATCGCGATCACGCACCGCGCGGAAGTGTTCCACGTGGGGGTCGTCGGGGGACGTGATGTGGACCGTCTCCATCGGGTACGGCGAACATACCTCGCACCGCTCGGTCCACGCCCGGATGCCCGCGCCGAACCTGTACCTTGGGGCCATGCTCCGCACGACCCTGCTTGCCGTCGTCGCGTCGCTCGGCACTGCCCTGCACGCCGCGCCTCCGGTGCCCGCCGCCCCCCCGGCGGACATTGAGACGCTGGCCAAGGCCACGCCCGCCGACGAAGCCACCGCCACGCGCCAGCTGACCGAGGCAGGCGTCCCGATCGCCACGCGCCGCGGCGCAGCCGCCTTCCTGGCGAAGGCCACGGGCACGTCGGTGCCGGCCGCCGTCTTCGCGGTCATCGAGCAGGCCAACGGCACGTGCGGCGGCGCGCGCGACCTGGGCGAACTTCTGGAGCAGCTGGCCACGGAGACCGCTGTGGATGCCGCGTTCATGGACCGCATGGCGTCGATCGCGAAGGACGCGGCCAAGCCCAGCGCGCTGCGCATCCCCGCGCACCGCGCGCTGGCCGCGGTGCCCGCGGACAAGCGCCCCGAGGCGGCGAAGTCGCTGGCCGTCCGCACCATCGCGCTGAAGACGATCCCGGGTGCGATGAAGTATGACGTCGTCGAGATCCGCGCCAAGCCCGGCGAGCTGCTGCACGTCACGCTGGAGAACACGGACACCATGCAGCACAACGTGCTGGTGGTACAGCCCGGCAAGATGGCCGAGGTGGGCGTGGCCGCCGACAAGATGGGCGAGACGCCGGAAGGCAAGGCGCGGCAGTTCGTGCCCGACCTGCCGTCGGTGCTCGAGGTCATGGGCCTGGTCGACCCCGGAAAGTCAGGCAACGTCTTCTTCCTGGTGCCCGACAAGGAAGCGACGTACCCCTACGTCTGCACCTATCCGGGCCACTGGCGCATGATGAACGGCAAGATCAAGGTCTCGAAGTGACGGACGCACCGGCCATCTCGATCGTCACGCCCATGCACAACGAGGAAGGGTGCGTGGCCGAGTTCGTGCGCCGTACCGACGCCGCGATGCGCGCGATCGGCCGCACGTACGAGATCGTCGTCGTGAGCGATGGGTCGACGGACGGCACCGAGCGCCTGCTGCGCGAACTGCATGCCGCGCATCCCAACCTGCGCGGGATCTTCCTGAGCCGCAACACCGGCCAGTGCAACGCGATGTACGCGGGCATCCAGGAGAGCCGTGGCGACGTCGTGATCGTGATGGACGGCGACCTGCAGCACCCGCCCGAGGAGATCCACCTGCTGCTGGCCGAGATGGACAAGGGCCACGTGCTGGTCAGCGGCAGCCGCGGCCGGCGGCAGGAGAGCCTGGTGCTGCGGCGCGCGCCGAGCCGCGTCGCCAACTGGATGCTGCGCGCCGTCACGGGCTGCCCGATCCGCGACATGGGCGGCTTCAAGGCGATCCGCGGCGACATGGCCCGGAGCCTGCGCCTGCGCCCTGGCCACCACCGCCTGCTGCCGGCGCTGGTCTGGATGCGCGGCGGCAGCGTGGGCGAGGTCTTCGTGAGCGCGCCGCCGCGCTTCGCCGGCCAGAGCCATTACGGACTCAGCCGCTCGGTCGACGTCCTCTTCGACATCGTGATGCTCTGGTTCCAGGGCGCCGCGAAGAGCCGGCCCATCTACCTGTTCGGCCGCCTGGGGCTGGTGGTGCTGGGCATCGACGTGGCGCTTGGCGCTTGGCTGCTCTACGACAAGCTCTTCCGCGGCATGGCGCTCACCGAGCGGCCACTGTTCTTCGTCGTGGTGATGATGTTCGTGGTGGCGCTCTTCACGATCGCCACCGGCTTCATCCTGGAGCTGCTGAGCGACGCGCTGAACACGGTGGGCCGCGTCTTCCCGTACACCGTCCGGGAACGCGTCGGACGCTAGGCCGGGGCCGTGGGGCAGGCATGGCGGCCGGGATTCCGGCCAGCGTGCGTACACTTCCCCGCTTCCGATGACCGCGCCCGACGCACCAACCCCCAATGCCGCGAACACGCCGGCGGGCATGTCGCCTGAGGCCGTCGCGCGCACGCTGGCACGCCACCCGCGCCCCCTGGGCGGCGACACCGCCCGCAGCGTGGGTCCCGCCGCGGTCAGCCTGACCGGCATGGTGCTGAACAACGCGCCGGACACGACGCACCACCGCAGCGTGGGCCGCAAGCCCGACTGGCTGCGCGCGCGAGTCCCCGGCGGCGCCGGCTACGACCGCCTGAAGGGCATCATCGACGAGCACCGCCTGCACACCGTGTGCCAGGAAGCCAGCTGCCCGAACATGGGCGAATGCTGGGGCCGCGGCACCGCGACCATCATGATCCTGGGCGACACGTGCACGCGCTCGTGCGGCTTCTGCAACGTGAAGACCGGGCGCCCGCCGGTGCTGGACACGGACGAGCCGCGCCGGGTGGCCGCCAGCCTGGCGCTGATGGGCCTGAAGCACGTGGTGATCACAAGCGTCAACCGTGACGAGCTGCCCGACGGCGGCGCCGCGATCTGGGCCGAGACGATCCGCCGCGTGCACGAGGCGTGCCCCGGCATGACCGTCGAGTGCCTGGTGGGCGACTTCCTGGGTGACGAGAAGGCGATCCAGGTGGTGTGCGATGCGCGCCCCGAGATCCTGAGCCACAACATGGAGACGGTCGAGCGCATGCACCCGGCCGTGCGCCCGCAGGCGAAGTACGAACGCAGCCTGGCCGTGCTGGCGCAGTTCAAGCGCAGCGGCCTGGTCACCAAGACCGGCATCATGGTGGGCATCGGCGAGCGCGACGACGAGGTCCTGGACCTGATGGACGACGTGCGCCGCGCCAGCGACGCCGACATCCTGACCATCGGCCAGTACCTGCAGCCGACGCGCAACCACCTGCCGATCGACCGCTGGGTGCACCCGGACCAGTTCGCGATGTACCGCCGCGAGGCGCTCGCGCGTGGCTTCCGCGTCTGCGAGAGCGGCCCACTGGTCCGCAGCAGCTACCACGCCGAGGAACAGGCCGAGCGCCTGCCGGCCGGCGACGCCTGAACGCCACGCGCCCCCGAAATGCGCACCGGCACCGCCGCGGGGCAGTGCCGGAGCACGGACGATCATTGCCTGGTGCGGCTCAGAGGAACCGGATGCCGGCCTCGTGGTGCGTGACCTGGCCGTCGGCGTCGCGGATCGAGCGCGACCACACCACCATGAAAGCGCGGTCCACGCGCACCTTCCCGGGGTCCAGGGAGATCACGACGCCGGTCATGCCGTCGAGCAGCGCGGCCGCCACGCGAATGCGGGCGCCGGTGGAGCTGATGTCGATCAGCTCGAACGTGCAGGCGCGTCCGGGCTCGTGGTGCCAGACCAGCTGCACCTGCCCGACGAAGTCCTGCCTGCCGCCGTCACGGCGGTCGAGCATCTGCATGAACTGCCTGGCCGGACGGACGTGGGGTCGGTGCTTGGGGCTGTCCATGTCCCGAATGTGGGATCCCACGGTGCGCTGAACAAGGCCTGATGTGTGCCGCCACCCCGAATTTGCCGCCTGTTCCGGCCGCCGCGTGCCGGGTCCGCCCCATAAGCGCCTTACCATCCAAGCCCTATGGCGTTCGAATTCAGGAAGGCGACGCTCCCCAACGGCCTGACGGTGATCGCGGAGTGCAGCCCCACGGCGCACACCGCCGCGGTGGGCTTCTTCGTCAAGACCGGTGCGCGTGACGAGCCCACGCCGCTGATGGGCGTCAGCCACTTCCTGGAGCACATGGTGTTCAAGGGCACCGAGCGCCGCAGCGCGGACGACGTGAACCGCAACTTCGACGCGATCGGCGCCGACCACAACGCGTTCACCACCGGCGAGCTGACCGCGTTCCACGCGCACGTGCTGCCCGAGAAGCTGAACGACGCGGTGGACGTCATCGCCGACATCATGCGTCCGGCGCTGCGACAGGCGGACTTCGACGAGGAGAAGGGCGTGATCCTCGAGGAGATCGCCATGTACGACGACAACCCGTTCTGGCGGCTCTGGGAGCACGCGAACGACCGCTACTTCGGCGCGCACCCGCTGGGCCACCGCGTCCTGGGCACGCGCGAGTCCGTGAAGGCGCTGACACGCGACCAGATGCAGGCGTACTTCGACGAGCGCTACACCGCCGGCAGCACCGTGGTGTGTGCCTCAGGCAACGTCGACTTCGATGCGCTGGTCTCGCAGGTGGGCACGCTGTGCGGTGGCTGGCGCGCCGGCACCGTCGAGCGCCGGCACCCGGCGTTCCACCCGCACGAGGAGCGCACCGTGGTGCGCATGAAGCAGGCGAACCGGGCGTACCTCAGCTGGATGTGCCCGGCCCCCGCGCTGGCCGACCCGCGCCGGTACGCCGCGTCGATGGTGACGCAGATCCTGGGCGACACCGAGGGATCGCGCCTCTACTGGGCGCTGGTCGAGACCGGCCTGGCCGAGGAGGCGCAGGCGCAGTACGACGGTCACGACGGGCTGGGCGAGTACGTCGCCTACGCCGCCTGCCGGCCCGAGGACGCCGACCGCGTCGAGGAGATCGTGCGCGCGCAGATGGAGGGCTTGGCCGCGTCGATCACCGACGAGGAGCTCTCGAACGCGCGCGCCAAGGTGGCCACCGCGGTGGTGGTGGCGGGCGAACGCCCGGCCGGGCGCATGCGCCGCCTGGGCACGCTATGGCTCTACCGCGGCCAGTACGCGACGCTCGAGGAGGAATTGGCGCAGATCGACCGCCTGACGGTCGATGACCTCCGGCAGGTGCTGCACGACTACCCACTTCGTCCGGTGCTCAGCGCGCGCGTGATGCCCGAGTGAGGCCGCCCGCCGGCACGCTCAGGCGTGCATCGGTGATCCACCGAAGACCAGCCGCATCGTCGGGGGCTCGGTTCCAAGCACGTGGCGCAGGTACGCCGCCAGCAGGCGGTTCGCTCGCGCGATGGATTCGGCGTCGCCGACGGATGGCTGCCCCGCATCGACCGCCGCCAGGCAGTCCAGCGTGCCCCGCCGGACGCGCCAGCGCGGGCCGCCGGTCGGGTCGCCACGCGGGACCACGCCGCCGGCCTCGGGCGAGAAGTCGGCCACCTCGGTGGCGGGATCCACCTCGATGGCCGGCCGGTAGCCGGTCTCGCGCAGCAGTTCCCACTGGAATGCCAGCAATGCCAGCGCGCCGTCGGGTGCGGGTTCGTCGGGTGCGCGCGCGGCGCCAAGCGTGCGCAGCGCCACCACCATGCGGTCATAGAGCGCGGGGTGCGGGTCCTCGGGCTGCAGCATGCGCCCGACCAGGTCGGCCATCAGGAAAGCCGCGCGGTTCGCGGCCAGGTCCGTGCGCAGCCGCGGGAACATCTCCAGCAGGCCCCACTCGGTGAGCGTGGCAAGGTCCTTGCCCGGCTTCAGGATCGCGCCGAACTCGCCGCGCGAGAGCAGGTCGATCCCGCCGTCGAACGCGCCGCGTTCGCGCTTGGAACCCTTGGCGAGCCCACGCACCAGGCCGCGTTCACGGCCGAACAGGCTGACCGTCTGGCTGGTCTCGCTGAAGTCCCAGTGCCGGATGCAGATGCCCTCGTCGTGGACGGCCGGCATCGGTCAGCGCTGCGCGCCCGCGCCGTACTCGGTCGCCGCGACGACCCGGTTGCGTCCCTGCGTCTTCGCGCGGTAGAGCGCGGTGTCGGCCGCGGAGACCAGTTCGTCGGATGTGACCGGTCGACCGGCGGCCGAGACGTCGGCCACGCCGAAGCTGGCAGTCACGACCAGGCCTTGCTGACCGGGCCACTCCAACGCCTCGATCTGCCGCCGGTACCGCTCGGCGACCTCGAATGCCTCGGTGCCGCCGGTGTGCGGAAGCAGGATGCCGAACTCCTCGCCGCCGTAGCGGCACGCGACGTCGCTGGTGCGGCCGCCCTGCAGGACCTTCGCGAAACGCTCGAGCACCATGTCACCGAAGGGGTGGCCGAAGCGGTCGTTCAGCTGCTTGAACCCGTCCAGGTCGCACATCACCAACGCCAGCGGCCGTTGGTGGCGGAACGCCTCGGCCGACTCCTGCGTCAGGCGACGGTCGAAATAGGTGCGGTTCCAGAGGCCGGTGAGACCATCGACCTGCGCGCGCTGCGCCAGCATCTTGACCAGGTGCTGCACGCGCAGCGCGCTTCGCACGCGGGCCTTCAGCTCGACCACCTCGAACGGCTTGCCGACGAAGTCCTGCGCACCCAGGTCCAGCGCGCGCACGCGGTCCTCCATGCTGGCCGTGGCCGAGATGAAGATGACGGGGATGTCCTGCAGCTCGACATCGGCCTTCAGGCGCTGCAGCACCTCGAAGCCGTCTATGCCCTTCATCTCGATGTCGAGCAGGATCACGTCGGGGCGCAGTTCGTAGGCCAGGCGGATGCCCTCGGCCGCGTCGAGCGCGCCATGCAGCTCCAGCTGCTCGAACTGCAGCCGCACGCGCAGGAGCCGGTGGATCAGCTCCGAGTCGTCGATCGCAAGGACCTTGGGAAGCGAGGCCGACGTCATGACGGTTGGGAAGGCATCCTAGTTGGTGCGTGAATCGTCATGCCCGTACCCGTCCGGCAAGCGCGCAGAACGTGCCGACGCGGCTCTTGATCACGTTGAGGTCGCAACCGTCGCGGATGCCCTGTTCGATCAGCGCGGCCGCGGTGCCGAGCTGCGGGAATCCGTAGCCGCCGGCCGCGCCCTTCAGCTGGTGCGCGAAGGTGCGGAGACCCTCCCAGTCCGAGGCCGTGAGTGCCGCCTGGATCGACGCCACGCGCTGCGGCAGCTCCGAAACGAACAGCCAGACGATCCCGTCCATTTCGGGATCGCCGGCGAACTCGCTGCGGATCACAGGGTCGTCGGGGGAGAGACGCATGCTGGTTCAATCGTCCAAAGGTGGCATCCAACGAAGCGACTTCGAAGGAATATGGCACGGGGTTTGGGGAGGATTCGATAATCGTCACTGCCACCGCGCACGGGAGCGGCTGCCTTCTTCGCGGCTGGGGGCCATCGGGGACAGGTTGGCCCCAACCAGGACGCTAGACTGCGGTCTCGCACCTGTTGCCCCGCCGCGCGAAAGCGCTGCGAGAGGAGTTCAAGCCCATGGTTCCGCGCATGCCTCCACAGGAGGCACGTCTCGGCTTCGTCTATTCCCAGCCCTTCCGCATCCAGGGGGTATCCGTCGCCGGCGAGCAGGCGGTCGTGCACGTCCCGGAACTGGACCTGGCGTTCGACATCGGCCTGTGCCCGCGCCCGGTCCTGGCGGCGCAGACCATCGCGCTGAGCCACGCGCACATGGACCATGTGGCGGGCCTGCCGTACTGGTTCAGCCAGCGGTGGTTCCAGAAGATGCCGAACCAGGGGCGCTGCCTGGCCCACCCGAAGATCGTGGAGCCGCTGCGGCGCATGATGGCCAGCTGGGTGGACCTGGAGCGCCAGCGAACGCCGCACGAGATCATCCCGATCGAGCCGGACTCCGAGTTCCAGCTGCGGCCCAACACGTTCATCCGCGCCATCGAGGTCAGCCACACCGTGCCGGCGCTGGCGTTCGTGGTGATCGAGCGGCGCAGCAAGCTGCGCGATGAATTCGTCGGTTTCCCGCAGGAAAAGCTGCGTGAACTACGCTCGCAGGGCGTCGAGATCACCAAGACGATCGACATCCCGCTGGTGGCCTACACCGGCGACACCGAACCCGGCGAATTCCTGCTGCGCGACGAGTTCCGCAATGCGCAGGTGGTGGTCACCGAGTGCACGTTCTTCGAGGACGAGCACCGCGACCGCGCGCGGATCGGCAAGCACATGCACGTCGAGGACCTGCGACCGCTGCTGCAGGCGTGGCAGGCGCGCGACGTGGTGATCGTCCACGTCAGCCGCCGCACGCTGATGCCGTACGCGCGCGAACGCATCGAGCGCGTCGCGGGCCCCGAGCGCGCACACTCCGTGCACCTGCTGATGGACCACCGCGCCAACAAGCAGCGCCACGAGGCGCAGGTGGCCGCGGCGGGCGGGGCCGAGACGGAAGAGGCCACCGAGCCGGCAGCGCCCGGGAACGGATGACCCACGGGCACGCGCGTGCGTCGGGCGGTTGACGCACCGGGGCCGCGGCCCTACATTGCGCACCGTCCATCCACGCGGCCAGGTGGGCAAACTTTGCCGCGCGGCACATTCAAGCCAGGAATCACGAAGCGGCGCTGAGCCGCACGGGTTCCGCTGTCCCGGTCCCTCGGTGCGGGGGACGCTCGTCGCACGTGCCCGGTGCGCGGCAGGGAACGCGGTGCCCGACGAACGCAGCACGACCAAGACGACCCATGGCACGCACCAACGACCAGCGCAGCAATGGACAGGCCCACGAGCTCCGGGACCGGCTCCTGGGCTACCTGCGCATGCACCATGCCGAGATCTGCCGCCACTGGTTCGACCAGGTGGAGGTTGCCGGCGTCGACGGGGCGATGATGTCGCTGCTTGTGGAGGAGCCCGTGCGGCTCTCGTACCTGCAGCGCTGCTGCGTGCCGCAGTTCACCGAGGCCGCGCAGGCCGTGACCGGCCGCCTGATCGGCGTTCGCTTCGTGGGTGACCGCGCCGCGGCTCCCGCGCCCGCGCCGGTCGCCAGCACCGCCACCGCGTCCACGCCGTCCGCCGAGGCGATGTTCGACGAGCAGCTCCTGCTGTCCCCGGACTACGTCTTCGAGACGTTCGTCGTCGGGCCGAACAACCGCCTGGCGCACGCCGCTGCGCAAGCCGTGGCCAGCAAGCCGGGCCGCGCCTACAACCCGTTCTTCGTGCACGGCGGCGTCGGGCTGGGCAAGACCCACCTGCTGCAGGCCGTCTGCCAGTCCATGCTGCGCGCGAACCCGCAGGCACGCATCGCCTACATCAGCTGCAGCACCTTCATGGACCTGTTCCACGAGGCCGTGCGCGCCGGGCGGATGCAGGAGTTCCGCCACCGCTTCCGCAACGCGGACATGCTGGTGATCGACGACATCCACTTCCTGTCGAAGTACGAGCAGACGCAGGAGGAGTTCTTCCACACGTTCAACGCCCTGTACCAGGCGGGCCGGCAGATCGTGCTGAGCTCGGACGCCGCGCCGGCCGACATCCCGGACCTGGAGGAACGGCTGGTCAGCCGGTTCAACTGCGGCCTGGTGGCGCGCATCGACAAGCCGGCGTACGAGGCGCGTGTGGCGATCCTGAAGGCCAAGGCCACGCTGCACGACCTGCAGCTGCCGGACGACGTCCCGGCGTACGTGGCCGCGCGCATCGACAGCAACATCCGCGAGCTGGAGGGCGCGCTCACGCGCTTGCGCGGCCTGGCGATGGCCAACGGCGTGCCCATCACGCTGGACCTCGCCAAGCAGGCGCTGACCGAGGGTCGTGCAGCGCAGGGCGGCGACGCCGCCGGCCAGCCGACCATCCAGCAGATCATCGAGGCCGTCACCCGCTACTACGACATCAAGCTGGCCGACCTGATGTCGAAGCGCCGCCACAAGAGCGTGGCCCTGCCACGGCAGATCTGCATGTGGCTGGCGCGCAAGCACACGCGCTTCTCGTTGGAAGAGATCGGCGGCTACTTCGGTGGCCGCGACCACACCACCGTGATGCACGCCGTGCGCACCGTGGGCAGCAAGACGCAGGCGGACGAGGCGCTCAACAGCGACGTGGTGCGCATCGAGCAGATGCTCTCGCGCCAGGCCGACTGAACCGCGGCCCAGAACGCCATCCACATGCCGTGGGTTCCCTGTCGACAGGCGTCGATTCTGGTCGGCCTGTGGTGCCTGAATGGGCGACGTGACCGGGCGCGAAGCTGGTGCCCGCCGCGCAATCGACAGGTGGTCGCCCGGATCGATCGTCGCATCGAAGGTGAATCGACAACGCGCCCACGTCAAGACTGGCAATGCACATGGCGTTACCACGGGCACTTACGTGTTCAGCCCCGTTGTTGTCCACAAGCTGACAGGGCTCTTTCCTAGGAGGAGGAGAGAACTTCTTCTCATCTCCCTGAAGGCCTTTCGGATGCACGCCTTCCGAGAACCTCAACGTCCGGCGCAGGCTGCCGACCGGGGTTGGCACCCCTCGCACCAGACCGTGGTCCGGCCGGCCACCTGGGCGGTTCGCATGGGTTCCGCGCACCGAGTGCAGGGCTGCCCTGCCCGGCCATACGCGCGGTGCGCGTGCTGGGCCGCGCCTGGGTCACCGCCCACGCCCACGTGGTCGCGCAGCGTGCTGCCGTTGCTGCGCACGGCACGCGAGAGCACGTCACGCAGGGCGCGTGCCAGGCGCCCGCATTCCTCGGACCGGATGCTGCGCGCGCGGCGCTTCGGGTGGATGCCGGCGGCGAACAGCGCTTCATCGGCGTAGATGTTGCCGACACCCGCCAGCACCGACTGGTCCAGCAGGGCGGCCTTGATCGCGCGGATGCCGGACAGGCGCGCGGCCAGCACGGGTCCATCGATCGCAAGCGCATCGGGGCCAAGGTCGGACCAGGCCTCGGTGCGGAGCGCGTCCATCGAACTCCACCACGAAACGCCGCCGAAGCGGCGCGGGTCGCGGAAGCACAGCGTGAAGGCCTCACCACGCCGTGGGCGGACCGCCCACTCCAGGTGCCGGTGCGCAGCAGGAGCGTCCCGGTCGGTCCGCACCTGCCCGGACATGCCCAGCTGCAGCACCAGAACCCGCCCGTCCCCGGCCTCGATCGCCAGCTGCTTGCCGTGGCGGTGCAGTGCCGCGACGCGTGCACCGTCGAGCGCTTGTTCACGCGTGATCCATGCCGCCGCAGCGCGGACCGACCGACCGCGTCCGCGGGCACGCATGTCGTGCAGCCCGATCGCGCGGACCCGCAGCACCGCACCCGGCAGCACGCGCGCGAGACCCAGTCGGATCGCCTCGATTTCAGGGAGTTCGGGCAAGTCGCAGAACTATACTTCTGCGCACCATGAGCGAGCCGTCCGCGCCGTCGTCCGCCGTCCGCACCCCCGCCGACGCGCAGGCGGCGGTCGAGCGCCTGCGCACCGCCGTGCACACCGTCATCGTCGGGCAGGACCGCGTCATCGACGAGGTGATGATCGCCCTGGCGTGCGGCGGGCACGCGCTGATCGAGGGCGTGCCCGGCCTGGCCAAGACGCTGCTGGTCTCCACGCTGGCACGCAGCATGTCGCTGGGGTTCAGCCGGATCCAGTTCACGCCCGACCTGATGCCGAGCGACATGACCGGCACCGAGGTCATCGAGGAGGACCGCGCCACGGGCACGCGCCGGCTGCGCTTCGTGCCGGGACCGATCTTCTCGAACGTGGTCCTGGCGGACGAGATCAACCGCACGCCGCCGAAGACGCAGAGCGCGCTGCTGGAGGCGATGCAGGAGCGCCAGGTCACCGTGGGCGGCGTGAACCACGCGCTGCCCGGGCCCTTCTTCGTGCTGGCCACGCAGAACCCGATCGAGCAGGAAGGCACGTACCCGCTGCCCGAGGCGCAGCTGGACCGCTTCATGCTGCAGATCATGATCGGTTACCCCACCGCCGAGGACGAGGCCGAGATCGTGAAGCGCACCACCGGCGCCGCGCCCGCCGCGCCGCGTGCGGTGCTCTCCGCGGACGACGTGCGGCAGCTGCAGGCGCTGGTGCGCGAGGTGCCCGTGGCCGACCACGTGGTGCGCTACGCCTTGCGGATCGTGCGCGCCACGCGCACCGGCGCCGATGCGCCCGCGGGCGCACCGAAGGTGGTGACCGACTACGTGGGCTGGGGCGCCGGCCCGCGCGCCAGCCAGTTCCTGGTGCTGGCCGCGAAGGCGCGCGCGCTGCTCGCCGGCGCGCCGGCGGTGGAACCCGCGGACATCCGCGCCATCGCGAAGCCCGTGCTGCGCCACCGCATCCAGCTGAACTTCAACGCCCAGGCCGACGGCGTGACCGCCGACCGCGTGATCGACGAGCTGCTGGCTGCCGTGACGGTCGAGGACCCCACGGCGCCCGGCGCGCGCGAGCTGGACCGGCTGGTGAAGCCCTGAGACGCTGATGCCCGGACGCCTTGCGCCACCCGGCCGCGACGCGGCCCGCCGGGCGCCGGATGCCTGAACCAACGTGCGCGCCGAACAGTACCTGGCACCCGAGACGCTGGCCCAGCTGGGCCCCTTCGAGCTGCGCGCCAAGCGCATCGCCGAGGGCGTGATGAGCGGCATGCACCGTTCGCCGTACCAGGGCCTGGCGGTGGAGTTCGCCGAGCACCGGCAGTACGTCGCGGGCGACCCCGTGCGTCACATCGACTGGAAGGTCTTCGGCCGCAGCGACAAGCTGTACCTGAAGCGCTTCCAGCAAGAGACGAACCTTGATGTCCACGTGCTGGTGGACGCGTCCGGCAGCATGCGGTTCGGCACGCTGGGCAGCAAGGGCGGCTGGGGCGGCACGCGCACGGGCCGCGGTTCCACGTGGACCAAGTTCGACCATGCGACGGCCGCCGCCGCCGCGATGACGTTCCTTGGACTGACGCAGCGCGACCGTGTCTCGGCGGCGATGTTCGCCGACCACATCGTCGCTGCCACGCGATGCTCGAATTCGCAGGGCCACTGGCGCGCGATCGTGCAGTGCCTGGCCACGCACGCCGTCGAGGGGCAGGCCGACCTGCCGCGCGCGGTGGACGAGCTGCTGGCGCGTGCGACGCACCGCTCGCTGGTGGTGATCGTCTCGGATTTCCTGATGCCGGCGCAGCGCGTGCGCGACTCGCTGGCGCGCCTGCGCCACCGCGGGCATGACGTGATCCTGGTGCGCATCCTGGACCGGACGGAGCTTCGGTTCGACCTGGACGACAACGCGCCGTTCGAGGGGCTGGAGGGCGAGCCTGCGCTGGAGGTGGACGCCCGCGCGGTGCGCGACGCCTACCTGCAGGTGCTTGACGAGGACGAGCGCGCGCTGGAGCGGCTGGTACGTGGATTCGGCTTCGACCTGGTGCGCTTGGACACGCATGAATCCGTGGGCCCCGCGCTGGCCGCGCTGCTGGCGCGCCGCGAGATGCTGTTGCGGGGGAGCGGGTCATGAGCGGCATCGGCTTCGCGCAGCCCGCGCTCGCCGCCGCTGCGGCCGCCGCCGTGGCGCTGCCGATCCTGATCCACCTGCTGCTGCGCCGCCGGCGTTCGCCGGTGGAGTGGGCCGCGATGGACCTGCTGCGCGAGGCACTGCGCCGCGTGGAGCGCAAGCGCCGCGTCGAACGCTGGCTGCTGCTGGCCGTGCGCTGCCTCCTGGTGCTGGCCGCGGGCATGGCGATCGCGGCGCCCTTCGTGGGTGGTGCGGCGGCGCTGGGCCGCGCGGCGCGGTCGGTGGTGGTGGTGGTGGATGATTCCGCCGCATCCTCCGAGCGCCTGGAGCGCGGCACGGCGCTCGAGCGCGCGGTGCAGTCGGCCGGCACCGTCATCGACGGCCTGCAGCCCGGCGACCGTGTGGCGGTGCTGCGCGCGTCCGAGGCGCGCGGCGTGGTGCGCACCGAGCCCGCGACGCTGGACCTTCGCACGGCGCGCCAGGCGCTGGCGGCGATCGGATCGACGGAACGCGTGGCCGACCTGCCTGCCGCTCTGGAGGCCGCCGACGCGATCCTGGCGATGGACGAATCGCGCGGCACGCGCCGCGAGGTGTGGGTCGCCAGTGCGTTCCGTGCCGGTTCCGTCGGCGCACTGCCGCCGCTTCCCGCACTTGGCAGCGCGGACCGACCGGTGGAGCTGCACGCCACGCTGCCGCCGCCGGCCACCGGCGCGAATCTGCGCTTGGCGTCGCTGGAACCCGTGCGCGTGCCCGGCAGCCTGGCTGGCGAGGCGCCGATGCTGCGCGCCGTGGTCGAGCGTGACCGTGGCGACGGACCGCTGCGCGCGACGCTTTCGGTGAGCGGTCCTTCGGTGACCACCGCCGCCGAGCGCACCGTGGAGCTTGCCGCCGGCGAACGCACACGCACCGTCGACGTGGCGATCGCGGAGCGCACCAACCAGCCCGGCGACGCCCTCCGCCGCGCCGCGGTGGCCACGCTGTCGGCCGATGCGCAGCCCACCGACGACGGCCGCGCGGTGCCGCTGGCGCCGGTCGAGCGCGTGCGCGTGGTGATCGTCGACCGCCGCTCCTTCGACGCGCAGGGCGCGATCGACCGGCTTTCGCCCGGCGAATGGGTTGCGCGCGCGCTGGCGCCCGGCACGGCGTCCTCGATCGACGTGGCAACCGTGGACCCAGCCGCGCTGGACGCTCGCGCGGTGGCCGCGGCCGACACCGTCGTGGTGGTGCAGCCTTCGCTGCTGGCGCGTGGGCAGTGGGACATCCTGGCGGGTGTCGTGCAGCGCGGCGCCACCGTGGTGGTGACGCCCGTCGCGGCGGAGCGCCCGCAGGCGTGGACCAACGTGCTGCGCGACGCGTTCGGCGTGCCGTGGGCGTGCGCGCTTGAGGCGAAGGACCTGGCGCAGCCGGTGGCGCTGGCGGCCGAGCAACCGCCCTCAGGCGTGCTGGGCACGCTCACCTCGGACATCCCGCGCATGGCGCCGTCGGTGGACGTCGTGCGTGTGCTGCCGATCGATCCGGCCGGGGATGCCAACGCGGTGCAGGTGGTGCTGGCCGACGGCACGCCGGTCGTGCTCTCGTGGCGCCCGAAGGATGCGCGCGGCAGCGTGGTCATGCTTGCGGTGGCGGTGGACCTGGCGTGGACCACGTTGCCCCTGAAGCCGCTGATGGTGCCGCTGTGGCAGGAGATCGTGGCCGAGGGGCGCCGGCAGGCGACGGCGCTGCGCACCGTGACGGTGGGTTCGATGCCCGCGATCGACCGGCCCGGCGTGGTCGAGCTGCGGCTCCTGGGTGCCGACGGTGTACCTGTCTCGGGCGCGCGCCCGGTGCAGGTGGCGTCCGGCGGCCGGACCGTCACGCCGATCGAACGCGCCGGGCTCTACGAACTTCGCGATGCCGATGGCCGCGTGCAGGGCGTGCTGGCCGCGGTGATCGATCCCGCGGCGGCGTCGGTCGCGCCGGTGGAGCAAGAACGACTGGCCGGCTGGCTTGGCGCGCGCTGCATGTGGACGGAAGACGGCAGCGCAGGCGGGGGTGCAGCCGCCGTGACGCAGGCCGCGCGTGACCTGGGCGGTGCGCCGATCGCGGCGTGGCTCTTTGCCGCCGCGATCATGCTGGCGATCGCCGAGGCCGCGCTGGCCAACCGCTTCTCGCACGCCACGTCGACGGCTGCGCCCACGCGGCGCCACGACCCCGCCCGCGTGGCGGCAGGGGGTGCCGCATGATCGGCAACACCTTCGTGCGCTGGATGCTCGGTCTGCACGACGTGCCGGCCGATGCCACCGGCCTGCGCCTGGCGTGGGAGCGGCAGGTGCCCACATGGCTCGCCGTGGCGGCGATCGTGGTGGCGGTGGCGATCGCGTGGGCCAGTTACCGGCGCATCGCGATCCCGGAGCGCCGGCGTGTGCTGCTGGCCGCGCTGCGTGCGGCGACGATCGTGCTGGTCGGCGTGTTGCTTGCGGGGCCGGTGCTGGAACTCCCGCGCGAACAGGTCGAGCCCGACGCCGTGCTGGTGCTGGCGGACCGCAGCCGGTCGATGGAGGTGCAGGACGTCGCGGCCGGCACCGCGCGCGAGACGCGCGATGCCGCGCTGGTGCGCACCGTGCGCGACCGTGCATTCCTGGGGACGCTCGGCCCGGAGCACCGCGTGGCGTGGTACGGATTCGCCGACGGGATCGCGCCGTTGGTGCGCGCGTCGGACGGCACGGTGGAGCCGGGCCCGGCCATGGGCGACCGCTCGCTGCTGGGCACGTCGATCGAGCAGGCGCTGGCGCGCGCCGCAGGCCGGCCGGTCGCGGCCGTGGTGCTCCTGACCGACGGCCGGACGACCGATGCGCCGGACCGCGCGCTGGTGCGGCGACTGCAGTCGGACGGGATCGCGGTCTTCGCGGTGGCGCTGGGCGCCGACGCCGCGGTGGGCGATGCGGCCGTCGTCGAGTCGCAAGCCCCGCGCAGGGCGTTCGCGAAGGACCTTGTGCCCGTGGAGGCCACCATCGAACGGCGCGGACCGGCGCGGACGCGCGCGGTGCGCGTGGAACTGGTCGACACCGCCTCCGGCGCGGTGCTGGACCATGTGGAATTGCCTGCGGCGCCAGCGGAAGGCGACGCACCCGCGCGCCAGGCCGTGCAACTGGTGGCCAAGCCGGGTGCCGCCGGCGATGCACAGTGGGAAGTGCGGATCGCGCCCGAGGCCGGCACCGATCTCCTGCCCGCGAACGACCGCCGCGCGGTGCCGGTGACGCTCGTCGACCGGCCCATCCGCGTGCTGTACGTCGAGGGCTACCCGCGCTGGGAATACCGCTACCTGAAGAACCTGCTGCAGCGCGAGACGACCATCGAGAGCGCGGTGATGCTGCTTTCGGCGGACCGCGACTTCGCGCAGGAAGGCAACACGCCGATCGCGCGCCTGCCCCGCACGCGCGAGGAGTTCGAGCCCTTCGACCTGGTGATCCTGGGCGACCTGCCGGCGACGTTCTTCACCGGCGAGCAGCTGAACGAGCTGAAGCGCCTGGTGGCCGAGCGTGGCGCGGGCCTGCTGTGGATCGGCGGTGCGCGCAGCACGCCGCGCACGTGGCAGGGCACGGTGCTCGAGGACCTGCTGCCGTTCACGGGGCCGTTCGAGCTGGAGCGCGTGCCGCGCGCGGTGAACATGGTGCCCACGCCGCTGGCCGCGCGCATGGGCGTGATGCGCCTGGCGGACGACCCGAAGGCGCCGTTCCCCGACGAGCTTGCGCAGTCCTCGACCGGCTGGTCCGCCATGCAGTGGGCGCAGCGCGTGCCGACGGCCGCGCTGAAGCCGGTCACCGAGGTGCTGGCGCAGAGCGCGCAGGACGTTGACGGCGCACCGGCACCACTGGTGCTCTCGATGCGCTACGGCGCCGGCAACGCGATGTACGTGGCCACCGACGAGGTCTGGCGCTGGCGCCACGGCCGCGGCGAGACGTACCCCGAGCGGTTCTGGGTGCAGTTGGTGCGTGCGCTGGCGCGTCCCTCGCTGGGCGTGGGACGAGAGGCCGTGCGCGTCGCCGTCGAGCCCGGCCGCGCCACGGTCGGCGAAGCGGTGCGCGTGGAGGTCGAGCTTGCGCCGGGCGCGATGCCGGCGTCCGTCGCGCTGGAGGCCGTGCCCGAGTCGGCCGGCGCCGGTTCGGCCGTGCCGGTGGACCTGGAGGCCAAGTCGACCGGCGGGACGTCGTTCACCGCCACCTGGACGCCGACTGCCGAGGGCCGCTGGAAGATCAGGCTGCGCGACGCCGCGCTGGCCTCGCGCGCGGGCTCCGAACCGCGCGTCGAGGTGGTGCGCAGCGACCGCGAGCTGCGCGATGCCGAGGCGGACCGTCCGTTGCTCGAATCGCTGGCACGCGAGACGGGCGGCCGCGTGCTGCCTCCGTCCGAAGCGTCGACGCTTGCGTCGCTGCTGCCGAACCGCTCCGTGCGCACCGAGCATCCGGTGCGCGACCCGCTGTGGAGCAGCCCGCTTGCTCTGGCCCTCGTGTTGACGCTCCTTGCCGCGGAATGGGTGCTTCGGCGCACCGTCCGTCTGATCTGACCCATGGAATCACGCACCACCAACACCCAGGCGGACGCGCCGACCGACGCGCACGCGCAGCCGCAGGAGCGCGTGATCGGCGCCTTGCGCGCGATGCGTGCACACATCCGGCGCCTGTTGGTGGCCGAGCGCCTGGCGCAGGCGGTGACGTTCGGACTTGCAGCGGCGTTGGCCGCGGCACTGCTCGACTGGTCGGTGCGCCTGCCGGCGGCGATCCGCTGCATCGAGCTTGCCGCGCTGGTGGCCGGTGGCGCGTGGTGGGCCTGGACGCGCGTGATCCCGGCCTGGCGCTTCCGCCCGCCCTTGGTCGAGCTGGCGTTGCGTGTCGAGCGCGCCGCGACCGGCGCGGACCGTGGGCGAATCGCGTCAGGTGTCGACTTTGCGCAGGACCACGCTTCCGGTGTGGGCGCGCATGGGTCGCTCGGCGAGCAGGTGATCCAGCGCGCGGCGTCCGCGCTGCCCGCACAGGCACCCGTGGATGCGCGCCCGGCGCGGCGCGCGGTGTCCACGGCGGTCGTGGTGGTCCTGCTGGCCGTTGGTGCCGCGTTCGTGTGGCCCGACACCGCGCGCATCGCTGCACTGCGCTTCCTGACGCCGTTCGCGGACATCCAGTGGCCCGCCCGCACCATGGTGGAGGCCGCGATGGACCGCGACGTGCACCCACGCGGCACGGCGCTTGCCCTGCGCGCGCGCCCCGTGCGTGGCGACGCGCACGCGATGCACGTCGTGGCGCGCTACCGCCTGCTGCGCGAAGGCCGCGGCGAATGGCGCGACGTCACGCTCAGTCTGCAGCCGGACGGCACCTTCGAGCGGCTGGTCGAGACCGACGGCGACGCGCTTGAGGTGCAGTTCGCCACCGACGACATGGAGACGCTGCCGGTCCGCGTGGCACTGCTGGCGCCGCCAGCGGTTGACCGCGCCCAGGCCGCGATCGTGCCGCCTGCGTACGCGGCCGGTTCCGTCGACCTGCGCAGCGTCGACCTTGGCAACGGCACCGACCGCCGCGCGACGGTCAGCCCGCCAGTGCTGGCAGGATCCGAGATCACGCTGGACCTGCACATGCGTGGTGCGACGGCCGCGCCCACGGCAGCGGCCGAACAGGACGCGTGGGTGGCACGCACGATCAAGGTGCAGGCCGACGCCGGCACCCCGATTGTGCCCGCGTTCACTGCCGACCCCTCCGACGCCGCGCACTGGCGCTTCACCTGGCGCGCGCAGGGCCGCGGCGTGGTTGAGCTGACGCCCGCCGGCGAGCGCGGCATCCTGCCTGCCGATCGGATCGCGTTCGAGGTTCCCGCCATCGAGGACGCGCCGCCGACCATCGCCATCACCGAACCTGCGTCCGACGAGGCCGTGACGCCGGACGCCACGCCGCTGGTGGTGGCCGAGGGCCGCGACGACCTGCGTGTCGCGCGCGCGTGGATGACCGTGGCAGGCGCCAAGGAACCCATGACCATCGAGGGCACGCCCGGCCTGGCCGCGCGCGTCGAGTCGACGCTGCAACTTGCGAAGCTGGGCGTGCAGCCCGGCGACCGCGTCACGGTGGTGGCGCACGCGGTCGACGCATTCGAGTCGGGCGGCAAGCCACGTGACCCGGTGGCCAGTTCGCCGCGGACGTTCCGCATCATCGCTCCCACCGAACTGGCCGAGCAGGTCCGCGCGCGGCTTGGCCAGCTGCGCGATGCCGCCGGCCGGCTCCGCGAGGAGCAGGCCGGCATCGCCCGCGCCATGCGCGATGCCGCCGAACGCACCGCGAAGGACGGCGCCGAGGCGACGCAGCAGGAGCGCACGCAGCTGGCCGGCACCGAGGCCCGGCTCTCCGACCGCGTGGCCGCCTTCGAACGCGCTCTGGCCGAGCTGGGTGGCCGCCTGGACCGCAACAAGACCGATGGCGACGGGCTGCGGGAATCGATCACCGAGGCGCAGTCCACGGCCACCGGCGCGGCACGCAACGCGCAGGACGCCGCGGCCAAGGTGCCGGACGCCGCGTCATCGAAGGAAGCGTCCGAACGCGCCGCCGCTGCCGAGCAGGCACTGGCGGACCTGGAGGCGGCACTGTCGCGCGATCGCGAGACGGCCGAGATCTCGCGCCGCATCGATCGCCTGGGCGAGCGGATCGACGAGGCGAAGCGTGCCGTGAAGGACGCCGAGTCGAAGGCCGTCGGCAAGTCGCGCGAGCAGCTGGACGAGGCGACGCGCGGCCAGCTGGACCGCGCCGCGCAGGCCCAGCGCGAGGCCGCCAACGAGGCGCGTTCGCTGTCCGACGCGATGGAGCGCCGCGCCCGCGAGGCCGAGGCGCAGAAGCAGCCGGACCCCGCGGTGGCCAAGGCGATGCGCGACGCCGCGAAGGAAGCCCAGGACCGCGGCCTGGCGCGCCAACTGGACCAGGCGGCGCAGCAGACGCAGCAGAACCAGCTGCAGGGTGCACAGCAGAGCCAGCAGGCCGCACAGGAAGCCGTCGAGGCGATGCGCCGCGCGATGCGCAACCAGCAGGATGCGCGCAACGACGAACTGAAGCGGCGCATCACGTCGGTGGCTGATTCACTGCGGGCGCTGCTGGCAAGCATCGAACGGACCGCGCTTCCGGTGCAGGCGCTCGCGGAGGCCGACGCCGCCGGCGCCACCGAGCAGGGCGGCACCGTGCTGCAGCTGGCGCGCAACGCGGCGGGCATCGCGCAGGAAGCCGCGGCGGGAGGCGCGCCGCTGCGTGCGACCGCATCCGCCGTGGCGCGCGCCGCCGAGCAACTGGACGCGTCCGCGACGGCCCTGCGCGCGGCGCCGGCCGACCTG
>JBIKJV010000182.1:0-4828 GCA_044360755.1 Phycisphaerales bacterium | reverse complement strand
CGGGCCGTGACCAGCTGGAGCGCGCGCGCCAGTCGGTGCAGGAGGCGCTTGCCGCCGCGCAGAAGGCCCAGCGCGAGGCCGAGCGCGCCGCCGAGAACCGCCGCCGCGCCGAGCTTCGCGAGCTCTACGCACAGGTGCTGGAGCGCCAGCGCGCCGCGCGTGCCGCCACCGAGGGCGCGCTTCCCGCGCCCGGCAAGCCGCTCGACCGGCGCGCGTTCATCGAGGCCCGGCGGCTGGGTGGTGAGCAGGGCGTCGTCAGCGGCCTGCTGCAGAACCTTGGCGCGCGGCCGGATGTCTCCGGCAGCGCGCTCTTCTCCGCCAGCCACGAGGAGATGCTCGAGGCGTCCAAGTCCGCGGCACAGGACCTCTCCACCGGCGCCCCGAACCGCCGTACCGTGCTGCTGCAGAAGGAGATCGAGTCGTCCATCGCCGCGCTCATCCAGGCGCTTGAGGACCCGCCGGAGCAGGATGATCCGTTCGCACAGCAGCCGCGCGACGCGGGCGACCAGCAACAGCAGCAGGGTGGTGGTGGCGGTGGCCAGCAGGCCATGAAGGTCCCGCCGATCGCCGAACTCCGGCTGCTGCGCACCCTGGCGCAGCAGGTATTGGACGACACCCGCGCCGCGGACGCCCTGCCCCCCACGGACCGCGACGCATACCTTGCAAGGATTGCCGCACGGCAGCGGAAGATCATGGAACTCGGCGAGCGCTGGATGCGTTCCATGCAGGAGCAGGGCGAGCAGCCCGCCGGTGCCCCGGACGCCGAGGCACCCGCACCGAAGAAGCCCGGAGCCACCCCTTGACGCCCCGTACGAACCATGCATGCAACCTGTCGACGAACGTGCGGTGTGCAGCGCTCGCCGCTGCCCTGTCGGCGTGGTGCGCGATGTCCGTCGCATGGGCAGAACCACCCGTCGCCGAGAAGAAGCCGCCCACGTCCGACGAGCCGTCGCTTGACGAGGCGCTCGGCATCGGCGGCGGCAAGAAGCCGTCCGACGTGACTGGAAAGGATGACCTCGGTCGTGCGCTCTCGGACGCCAAGCCACGCGACCTGCTTGGTGCCGCGCTCGACGACATGAAGAAGAGCGCGTCGCTCCTGGACGGGAAGGACTCGGGCATCTCGACGCAGCGCGCGCAGCAGTCGGCCGTACGCAAGCTGGACGAGTTGATCGCTGCCGCGCAGCGGATGCGCCAGCAGCAGCAACAGCAGCAGTCCAGCCAATCCAGCCAGCAGCAGCAGCAAGAGCAGCAGGGCAAGGATGGGAAGCAGCAGTCGAAGGATGGCAAGGACCAGCAGGAGGGCCAGCAGGGCCAGCAACCGAAGCCCGAGGCCGGCAGCAAGCCGCAGGACGGCCAGCGCGGCAAGCGGGAGGGCGAAGCGAACGCCAACGAGCCACCTGCGGCGATGGACCCAACCAAGGACATGGCGCAACTGGACGAGACGCGCGCAGAGTGGGGACGCTTGCCCGCGCGCGTGCGCGAGGCCGTGCGCCAGGGCATGCGCGACCCGATGAGCGCCGCCTACCGCAAGCTGACCGAGGAGTACTACCGCCGCATGGCCGAGGAGCCAAAGCGATGACCGGCCCACTTGCCACGCTGGCGGTGGTTGCCGCCATGGCCGCCCAGGCCCCGCCCACCGCGCCCATCGCGCCCACATCACCGGCCGGCCCACCCTCCGCGCCGGCTCCGGCGGTCCCCACGGCACCGGAGCCTGAACCTGCCCGTCCAGCGGATGCCGGCAAGTCCGCCCAGAACACGCCACTGCAGGACGAGCAAGACGAGGTCTGGCGTCGATCCGTGGACCGTGGCCTTGCCTGGCTCGCGGCGCAGCAGAACCCCGACGGGAGCTTCGGCCGTGGCCGCATCAGTGGGAATGCCGGCATCGTTTCGCTGTGCGCGCTCGCCTTCATGGCCGACGGCAACCTGCCTGGGCGCGGGACCTACGGACGATCCGTCGAACGGGCGCTCGAGTACGTGCTGGAGCATTGCACCGAGAGCGGCCTGGTCACCAACGACGGCGTCAATGGCCCGATGTACGGCCACGGGTTCGCCGCGCTCTTCCTGGGCGAGGTCTACGGCATGGCGCCGGACGACACGCGCGTGCGCGACGCGCTGGTTCGCGCGATCCGCCTGATCGAGAACAGCCAGAACGACGAGGGTGGCTGGCGATACAACCCCGTTCCCTACGAGGCGGACGTCAGCGTCACGATCTGCCAGGTGATGGCACTGCGCAGCGCACGCAACGCCGGCATCAAGATCCCCAAGCAGGTGATCGACAACGCCGTCCGCTACGTGCACGAATGCCAGAACCCGGACGGCGGCTTCCGCTACCGCAAGACGACGGGCGCCAGCGCGTGGCCCCGCAGTGCGGCCGGCGTGGCGACGCTCTTCTACGCGGGCGTGTATGACGACGATTCGATCCCGCGCGGGCTGGCCTACGTGCGCCGCGTGGCGACGCCCGACGGCAGCGGCCCCGCGTCGCAGGCCTACTACTTCTACGGCCACTACTACGCGGCACAGGCCATGTACCTGGCCGGTGGCGACTGGTGGAAGCAGTGGTGGCCGCGCATCCGGGACGAACTGGTCGACCACCAGCTGGGCGACGGCAGCTGGCAGGACCCGCAGTGGGGCCAGCCGTTGGGCACGTCGATGGCACTGATCATCATGCAGATGCCCAAGCGGTACCTGCCGATCTTCCAGAAGTGAACATGCGAACCGACCGTGCAGGAATCCCGAGTGCGCGCACCGCTGCCATCCTCGCCGTGGTGATGGCGGGCGTGGCGCAGGCACGCGCGCAGGTCCAGGTGGACATCCCGGGTTTGGTGCCAACCAAGCCGCCTTCCGACATCCAGATGCCGAAGATCGTCGGTCCCAGGACCGAGAAGGAGCCGCGCCGCCGCTCGAATTCCGCGTCCGAGCGCCTGCCGATGCGCGCGTTCGAGTTCGACGGGTCCATCGTCCCGATCGAGCCCGACGATGCCGTGCCGGACCCCGCCTCGGCTGCGGCGCTCCTGGTGGATGGCCCGGCTGCCGCCGTGCGCGAACAGGCAGGGACGCTCCTGCTCGCCGACGGACAGCGCATCCACGGCGAACTCCTGCTGAAGGGCGGCGCAGCGCTCTGGAAGAGCGTGTGGCTGCCTGACCGAACCATCACTGCCGAGGGCATGCGTGCGATCGTGCTGGATGGCGATCCACCCGCGCCGGCAACCGACGCGGACGTCGTGACGCTCCGCAACGGGGACCGTGTCGAGGGAATCGTGACGGCGATCACGGCCACCGGCGCCTCGGTCGAGCGCTCGGGCACCAAGGACGTGGTGCAGCTCCCATGGGACAGCATGCGTGCGATCGCGTTCGTTGCGCCGCCATCGCCTCCCACCGGTGTGCGGGTGTGGATGGCCGATGGCTCGGTGATCGATGCACAGCGTGCCACGTGGATGAACAACGACTTCCTGCGCGTCTCGGGGACCTCCACGGGACCCAACCCGGTGACGCTGCCGCGGAACTTCGTGCTGGGCGTCCGTGGCGCACCAGGAACCGCCGTGCCGCTTGGTTCCCTGGAATGCACGGCCGTCGCCGCATCCGACGGCGCCGGCATGCGGTACGTGCACCGGGCCCCGTCCGCCGACGGCGGCGAGTGGGCGCTGGACGCGGCGCCACTCACCGTCGAGGGGCCGGTCCTGCTGCGGTATGCCGGCGTGCCCAGCGGCGGCCGCTTCGTCGCGCGCATCGAGCGACCGGTGCGGGTGCGGACCGTCGGTGCCACCGAGCTGGTGCTGCGTGCTGCGGGCAAGGAACTGGCGCGGCAGCGCTTCGACGCCGAGCGGTCGCAGGCGGAGTGGAGCGTCGCGTTGCCGCCTGGCCCGTTCGAGCTTGAGTTGCTCGCGGCCGATGGCGACCCTGCGGGCGACCTGGTCGTGCTGGCGCAGGCGTTGGTGATTCCCGGCGCCGCCGCGATGCCCGCCGCGCCGACGCCCACGCCCGCCAAGTGACCCGCCGCTCAGAAGCGCAGCCATCGGTCGGCCGTCCACCGCCAGCAGCGCGGATGCCCGTCAGGCTGGATGTCCACGCGGATCGAACCGTCGCGCGCGGTGATGCCACGGTGGGCGCCCGCCAACACCATGCCCCATCGGTCGTTCTGCACGCGCATCCGGTCCGCGGGCTGCAGGAGCGCCTCGGGGCGGATGGCACGCACGGCGTCCAGAAGGTCGGGCCTCCACGCACCATGGCTCGGCAGCTCCATCGCCGCGGCGGGGGCGATGGCGGGGCCTGCCAGATCAAGCGTGCCGGGCTCGATGTCCCCGGCCAGCACGGCCGCTGCGCGCGTCGCCACGGCGTCCACGTCACGCAGCCTCACGCAGAGGCCGGTCGGCGGTCGCTCGCCGCGCACCGGCGCGATCATCGGCTGCACCACGACATGCAGGCGACCGAACGCCAGTTCCCCAGGCCCAGTGATCGCCTGCACGGCGATGCCATGCCGCGCGATCGAAGCCTGCACGACGGCTGACACACCCTCGCGAGCGATGCACAGCTGGCGAGCGGTGGTCGCGTCGGCGATCACCCGGCCGACGGGCACGGCGTCCAGCACCTCGGGAACACCGGAGACGTTGCCCAGGCGCGGGCGGCAGAGGAACAGCGCGTCCAGCCGGCGAACGCCGCGCGCCGCCAAGGCCGGCACGATGCGCATGCTGCCCGCGGAGTCGGACGCATTCGCGCCGGCGTCGTACAACACCGCGGCGTCTGACGTGCGTGCCAGGATGCAGCGGCCGTTGCCGACGTCGATCGCCTCGACCCGCAATTCGCCGGGCACCACCGCGTCGCCGGCCGGCAG
>JBIKJV010000340.1:0-3645 GCA_044360755.1 Phycisphaerales bacterium | reverse complement strand
GTCCAATCGCGGCGCGGGTGACGACGGGCTTTTGAATGTCCAGCGCGTCCGCGATTGGACCATTGCTCAAACCGGGGTGCTCGGCCACCAGGGCCAGGATGGCCATTTGGCGACAAGTCATGTTGGCGTCAGCGTCGGCGGCGATGACGAACGCCCGCGCGGCGGCGGGGAGGGTCGGTGTGGTGGTCATTGTGTCGGTCCCTTTCAGATTGCGTTACGGCAAGAGCCGCACAGTCGGTTATGTGGCCCCTCGCTGTCAAACTGTTTTTGACAGCGGAGGCAGCTGCGCGGCGTGGTGGTCGGGCGGTGCGGGGTCGGGCACTTGAAGCGGTCGCGGAATTGCGCCGCGGCTTGGGCCGTGCGGGTCTGATGCGCCCACCAAGCGCTTAAGCCCTTGGCGGAGATGTCGCCCACCTCCTCCGCCAGTTGCTCCCACGTCATCCCCTGCGCGCGGCCGGTAGATACGATGGCCACGCGCCGGGCGATGTAATCGCTGGCGTAAGTCGGCATCAGGGCCCCCGCAGCGGCACAATGTTGGGGTGATATGCGCTGCTATCCCACGGCTGGCGCCGCCAATGGGGCGGCACGGTGCGGCCCTCCAATATGCGGGCGCGCTCGATTAGGTCGGGCAGCACCAGGGCCAGCATCTCCAACGCCACGATGGCCCGCTCGGGGTTGCCTTCGGTCGCCAGCGTGGCGGCCATGTCCGCGAGGGCGGTAAGGTCTTCAGTCAAGCTCATGCGACGCGCTCCGGCAGTTTGGCGGGCTCGCGCCCGTTGTGCTTGGCCCATACGGCCTCGGCCTCGTCTAACTGGCGCCCTAGGTCAGCCAGCGTGCGGTTGATCCGCCAATGCTCCTCGCTGCCGGGGTAGGTCCGGCGCAATAGCTCCTCCTGCATGGCGATGGACGCACACAGGACGCGGATAGTCCGAAAGGCGGGTGGGTTGGTTCTGATCATGGTTGCGGTGCTTCTCCCTCTTGTGTAACGCTATCGGTGGCGGTGCTGCGGTGGTCGCGCTCGCCATGCGCTGCGGCGGCCCTCCCCCGGCCCGCGCATCGCCCGGCCCGCTGCGCTAGTCCCTCGCGGCGGGCCGGGCGCTTTCACGGCAAGCGCACTCGGACATCGATCCCGACCGTGTAGAAGATGACGGCGCGCGGGCGGTCCTGCGCGTCGTATTCGACCGTGATCCGGTCGGGGTGGGTGCGCTCATCTGGGACGACAATGCCGTCCCGGCTGGCGAGCCATTGGGCGTAGAGCGCGGCCCGGTAGCGTTCCAAATCCTCGCCGCGGTAGCGGTGGTGGGTGTCGCTCATTTTATCCCCCTCTTGCGTAGCGTCGCCGCGAGGATCGCGACGGCGCGGATGAGTATGTCGAAAATCATCGGCGGCCCTGCTGGATGACATGGCGGGTGCCGTCGTCGTGGATGAGGATGGCGCGCAGGTGTTCCGGCACGCCATAGAAGCGCAGCAGGTCCGGCGGTGGTACGTCCCGCACGCGCTCATGCCGCGCGACAAGCCGGGGCGATAGCTCAGGCCGCTCGTCCCGTATCTCTAGCGTCGTCATGCGGTGGGTGCCCTTGTTAGGTTGTGCATGTCGGCAAGCGTGCTGGCAGCGTCTTCCGCCAGCCAATGCAGGCCCATCACGACGCCTTGCGGAAGGCGGGCCGCTTCCGCGTCCGCGTGGAGCGCCACAAGGCGGGCGTGGGCTAGCTCTAGGTGACGCGCGACCGTCTCGGCCGTGGCGGTGGCGGCGTAAGACGCGCTCATGCGATATGCTCCTCGTACATCGCAATGACGGCATGGTCGGGCGGCAGGGCGTCGTCCATGGGGTCGCACTTGTAGTAGGCGCGGGCGTTCCAGAGGATATCCTCAAGCGCGGCGTCCGGGTCGCTGCACGCCGCGGTATCCAGCAATTGCGTGCTATCGTCGGCGTCGGGCTGGCCCTGCCAGATTTCGAGGCTTTCGACGGCGCCGCAGGTGTTGCGGCGCCAGATGATGTTGGTGGCGGTCATAGTGCGGCGCTCCCCTTAGCGGTTGCAGATGAATGCAAAGCCGGAGCCGGGCAGGCTCCCGCCCACCATATCCTCGGGCCAACCGTAGCGGCGGGCGAGCGCCACAGCGGCGGCCTTGTGGTTGTCATGGACGCTTAGGGCGTGGTCCCATGACAGCGTGATGGTGCCAGCGTCGGCGCGGGCTGAGACGCGCGCCGGGCGGGTGTTGGTCGGGCCGTGGAATTTGGTCTGGATGGCTTGATACATGGCGGTTGTCCCTTGTGCGCGGTGGTCGCAAGAAACTCTGTAGCGGTATGCGTAGCGTGACGCAATAGGGTCTAGGGCGTCACGATTAGCAGCGCCCAAAAGGCTGCGATGCAAAGGCCAGCGGTGATCCCATAGGCGAGGCTGGCGGCGATGATGCGGAGCGTATGCATGGGTGCGGATCCTCTCTTAGCGCCAGCGGATGACGCGAACAGAACGATAGGCGTTGTCGGCGGGCGAGCCGCCAAGGCTGCGCGTAGTGGCAACCTCAATGTGACAGGGGCGCCACCCGGTTGACCGGCGCACCCAGAAACGGCGCCGTTCCCCGTAGGTGTTCACCACCTCTACCCGCGCGCCCTCTAGCCCGATCAATTGCGGGGTAAGGCCGGACAAGTCGCGTGCGCGGTCCTTCGCGGCGGGCGACAATTGGTTCCACGCGGCTTGCGTCATGTTGTCGAGCGTTTGCATGGCGGTGGTTCCTCTCACTTGCTGGCGCGGTTGCGCTGATGGGGGAGGGTGCCGCGCTCGGCGCGGGCGATTAGATCGGCCTCATGGCCTTCCCGGAGGATGCGGCGCGCCTCGGCGTTGGCCTCGGCATTGGTAGGCTCGCGGCCAAGGCGGGCGGCGAGGGCTTCCCAGATGGTAGGCTTGCGGGTCATGGTGGTCCCTAAACGGTTGCGACAAGAGAAGTATAAGGAGGGCTAGACGGATTGCAATAGATTTTTTAGCGGCCATGCGGATTTTTTCGCGGCGGTTTGTCTAGGTGGTCTAGGTGGTTGGGTGCGGTGGTTCTAGGTCATGGAGGTGGGGGCGGAAAGCGCCACGATTCCAAGGGGATACGGGGCTGTCTAGGCGGTCTAGGTATGGTGTTATGTATATACTCAAGAAGTTAGTGTTATAATATAACATGATAGTATAGGAGCTTGAGGTCCAGCCGATTTTTTAGGGGGTACCTAGACTGCCTAACTGCCTAGAAATGGGCGGCCGCAGTCTCTCCGCGCCACGCCGCCGCATTACGCTCGCGCAGCTGCATTGTCTCGCGCCGACCTTTCTAGGCATTGCCTAGACTGCCTAGGCCGAATGCCTTGCGTCCGACCTTTCTAGGCATTGCCTAGATTGCCTAGCGCGACCTGGCCGCGCGCCTGGCGCTTCGGCCTACTGCATGCAACAGATTGTGTAGTGTATACCGCCAGGGTGCCGGGGAGCTTTGGGCTGGACCCCCCCCGGGTACCAGGCCCCCCGGGGGCGGCCTGTCACGGGAGCATCCACCCCCCCCGTACGCAAACCCAAAAAATATCGTTACGCTAACCGTACACAGCAAAAAATAAAAATGTAAAATAAATTGTTGCGAACGCAAGCGTTGTCTCTCCGTCACACAGCATGGTACAAA
>JBIKJV010000286.1:0-3652 GCA_044360755.1 Phycisphaerales bacterium | reverse complement strand
TACCTTCAAGTCTTGTCACTAAACCTTTTAAAAATGTGAGCACCGTTTCTTGATCAAATCGTCCACATTTATTTGGCAGGGCCCAGAAGATATGGCCATCATTCCAAAAATCTTTTAATGATACGGTATTATAATCTAACTCTGGTGGTACATCAGTTACTGTGATATCGGCCAATTCAGGAATGAATACTTGCGTAGTATGAGGAACACTACTTAGCAACGTTTCAGCGACAGATGAATCGTCACAATAGATTTTTAATCTGTTTTCTACTGTCATTACACTAGGCATATGGATATTCTAACCCCGTACTAAACTTATTAACAACTGATTCAAAATAAGTTTCCACTTTCATTTTCCAATCATCCTGCCATGGAAACACGAAACCACTTCGATCGCTTGCAAGTGCCTTTGCCATAACCAAATAATTATGGTCAACATCTTTATATTTAAAATGACGATACACCGGAGAATACACCATTGTAAAAACATCATTCCATTTACTTATAACACCAAATGGTATTTTATACATGGCAGCAATCATTCCAAATTCACTATTATATGATGTCCATATTAGTTTTGCATTCATAAGAAGATGAAGTCCACTTACGTTTTGAGATATTATGCGTTCTCTATATTTATCCTTCATTTTATCCACAGAAGCATCAGTCATAACTGGGTGTAATTTAATCATAACATCGGGATAATCGATTAGCGCTTCTTCCACCTTTTCCCAATTCACTGTATGGAATAGATTAGATCCCGGTAAAAAGATTACTTTATCATAAGTTGTTTCTTGTTTTTCAAGAATGTATTTGTCTTGTATTTGTTCGAGCATCTGAGATATGATAGAATCATCTATATGAGTGTTTGAAAAAATATGATCAAAATTTCTACAATTTACTTCTGCGTTTCTTGTGCTCACGAGTATTCCGCCCATGCAATCATGATACGCTATAGCATTGACTAAACCGTTTACAACTTGAGTAATATCATCTCGAGGTGGAACACCGCCAATAAGAGGACTTACATTAAATTTGCAAGTTAATTCATACTGGGCACATGTTTTAATGATATGATTTTCTATATTTAAAAAATATTCTTTTTTGTATGTAGGTTGAATATAACCAATGCGATCTACATTCGTCCACATTTCATTGATGGTATTGTTCATATTATACTCGAGTATGTTATAATCTAACTATTACAGTTTACAATTGCCGATTCTATACAAGTTATATTATTTAATATGTACTTGTTGTGGCACTCGTAGACCAAGAAGTAGTTGCAGAAGTAGTTTGACTTACTGCTGTAGCAAACGATGTTGTTACGTCAAAAGATGTAGTGAACGATGTAGTGAAAGACGTAATATGAGAAGTGGTTCCATAAACTGGCCCAGCTTTGCCGGTCCCAAGAAGTGTAGAATAAGATGTTGTAGCTGAAGTAGTTGCAGAAGTAGTTTGACTTACTGCTGTAGATATACTCGTAGTTAAATCATACGCCGTAGAATAACTGGTAAGTACGCTAGTCGTAAATGTAGTAGTCTTAAACGCAGATTTACCTCTTAAATCCGCAAAACCAACAGTGCCAGAAGCCCTTGCGCCAAGACCTCGTACTGGCACACTATTCATGCTAATTGTAGCAGTTGCGCTCAGTCCAAGTTCTACGTTAACTTCACTGAGTGATATAGGCCCTGTGCTAGGTAATGGCATAACAAATCTCCGGCTTTCAGAATATTTATACTAGTCATGGTCATATAAGAATAGATCTACTGGAAGGGCAATACGGAGATTTGCGTCATATCTTCTTACATGATGATAGAGAAACCCTGGGAATATCACTACATCTCCGGTTTGTGGCATATGGACTGTTGGTTTAAACTGCGGCTGAAATTCTAAAGTGTATCCTCTATTCGCGTTCGTCCGTGGATCGCTAAAAACAATCTCACCACCGCGGTCTTCATGTTCTGCCATAATATAGAAAACCGCAACGAACGGCGATCCTGCATGGTTATGGGTGTCCATACTATATCCACCGCCGTTTCCGGTTAACCACGATTTAAACTTAAAGTGATAGTCATGTATGTCTATATCATACACTTTCTCAAGGTATTCTCCGAACTTTTCTTCTGCGAGTTCCTTGAGTCGAGGTATTTTATGTATAATGAGAGATGCTTCGTCGTCACCTGGAGATGTGACGACTTCATTCGACATTACACCAGTCAATATAGTTTCGCAGTCTTCTTTACTTATCTTTGACAAATAAACTGTCGTTGGGTACAGGTTGTTAAACCCTAAATCCAATCTCTTCATCATAATATTCCTTTACATCTGGAACCATTCCAGTCATTTTTAATGGTAACTCAATATCTTTTAAGATTTTATCATATGTGTTTGGGTCTTCATCGTATGTTTTAAAATACGGGTCATTACCAGCAAGTAGCATTGGATCTTTAAGTAGTTCGATAAGATCTTCACTATAGTCTTCTACTATCCAACTAGCATAGCATACTGCTACAAAATAACTCTTTGCCGGATATATCCACTGATCAACTTTTTCATGAAAGTGACGGATAATATCGTTGTACTCATTGCTAATGACGATTTCAACATTGTTCAAGTCATCTCGGTACTCGTGATTCAACCTATGATAGATCTCTTGTTTTATTTTCCACTCTTGCATTCGCCATACCAATCTAAAAGACCTTTGTACCCATTACAACTATCGTCTAAGTTTTCGACATACCGGTAATGCTCAGTTAAACACGTGCCGTAATACTTACATTGCTTACAGATGTCGCTGAGTTCGTTCTTTTCTTTCTGCGTCCATTGTATATACTCGTTCCAAGACTCAAGCTCTAAGAAGTACTCCTTATCATATTTATCAAACTCGAGCACACCAAACTTCCCATTCGGTGTTATATAGATGTGATTATCCGAGAACGCGTTGTATAGTCCTTCGTATGAATCTTGAATATGATCTTCATTTATGAAGTGGAACTTTTTTGGTGTTGTTGCAGTTAGCCACTTTATAACGAAGTTCTCGTAGTCACGATGAGTAACATTATACGAGTTCGCCTGATTAATAGAATATGGCTTGATCTCAACTGACTCAATAGACGAACACATATTTAACATATTAATCATTTCATCTACGTCCATTTGAATAACTTGAGGCGACGCAAGTATCAAAACCGCAATAGGGACTGGGGACATGAGCATGTTCTTATAAACGAGCTCAGACTTTTCACGGGCAGCAAAATCATATGACACAGAAAGATACGTGTCGTTGTCATAGAATCCTTCATGAATCATAGAGTAATTCGTTATCACATTGATGTCTCCATCATAATATTTACGAATAACATTTTTCATGGCATAGAAGTAGTCTTTCTTCAAAGCACCAATCTCACCGCCATATAAATCGATATGCTCGATCAATGGCACTTGACTTAAAAGTTCATCGAGCCGGTTCAATTCTATCTTCTTTGTATCACGAAGTTGTGATTCGGTTAGATAACAGAAGTCACAGCTAAAGTTGCAGAAGTAAGAAGGATTAATACTTACTGTATACATGATTCATCAACATAAGGTGTTGGTTCTAGATTAAGACCATTCGCGTGAATAATCTCTGGCGCAAGTTGCTTCATATGTT
>JBIKJV010000067.1:0-12377 GCA_044360755.1 Phycisphaerales bacterium | reverse complement strand
TCGGCCCCGGCCTCGCGTCCCATCAGGTCCCGGATCGCGTCCGAGGGCCGTTTGCCGTGGAAAACGATCGATTCCACGGCCCGGACGATCGGCATCTCGACCCCGTGCCGGCCGGCCAGCGCCAGGATCGCGTGCGCCGTCGCCAGCCCCTCGACCACCGAGTTGGTCCGCGCCAGGTACTGCGCCAGCGGCTCCCCGCGGCCAAGCGCCTCGCCGCAGCTGCGGTTGCGGCCCTCGGGGCTGAAGCAGGTGGTGGCCAGGTCGCCCACGCCGGCGATGCCGAAGAACGTCTCGGGCCGCGCGCCCAGCGCGGTGCCCAGGCGGACGATCTCGGCCAGCCCGCGCGCCAGCAGCGCGCTCTTGGCGTTGGAGCCCAGCTCCATCCCGTCCACCATGCCGGCGGCCAGGGCCACCACGTTCTTCGCCGCGCCGGCGATCTCCACGCCCACCACGTCGCCGTTGGTGTAGATGCGCAGCCACGGCATCGCGAAGGTCCGCTGCACGCGCTCTGCCAGCGCGGGGTCGGCCGCGGCGGCCACCATCGTGGCGGGCAGGCGGCGCGCCAGCTCGGCCGCGATCGTGGGCCCGCTGAGCACCGCCACCGGCCGCGCGCCGCCGGGGCAGGGGGCGGCCTCGGCGATGATCTGGCTGGGCCGCAGCAGCGTGCCTTCCTCGATGCCCTTCGTGACGCTGACCACCGGCACGCCGGGCGCCAGCCGCGCCGCGATCGGCCCCCACGCCGCGCGCACGAACTGCGTGGGGATCGCGTTCACCACCAGCGTGGCGCCCGCGAAGAGCCGCGCCGCGTCGGCGGTCACCTCGACCGCGGCGGGCAGCGCGCACTCGGGCAGCCGCGGCGACCGCCGCGTTTCCGCCAGCGCGCGCACGTCGGACTCGAACGGCCCCCACAGCCGCACCGGCACCCCGCGCGCGGCCAGCATCGCGGCCATCACGACGCCCATCTGGCCGTCGCCGACGATCGCCACCTGTTCCTGCGCGTGCGCCTGCGTCATGGGTGCGTCACTCCTCGTCGAAGCGGCTCTCGACCAGCTTCACCAGCGCGTCCACCGCGGCGGCCGCGTCCGGGCCCTCCGCGCCGATCTCGATCTCAGTGCCCTGCGTCGCGGCCAGCAGCAGCATCTGCATGATGCTCTTGCCGTCCACCACCTCGTCGCCGTCGGTGCGGCGCACGCTGACGGCGCTGGCGAACGTGTTGGCCAGGTCGACGAACGCCATCGCGGGCCGCGCGTGCAGCCCCAGCGAATTCAGGATCGTCGTGCGTGCGGTGGGCACGTGCCGGGGCCTCAGCGCTGCTCGGTGGCGCTGTCGGCCTCCTCCAGCAGCGCCCACACCTCGGCCGCGTTCTTGGCCTGGCGCAGGAACCGGCGGAACTTGTCCTGGGTCAGCACGCCGAAGATGCACTCCATCGCGTCGATGTGCTCCTCGGGCTTCTCCTCGGGCGAGAGCAGCAGGAACACCACGTGCACCAGCTGCTTGTCCAGCGCCTGGAACTCCAGCCCGCCGGTGCTGATGCCCACCGCGGCGTGCACGCGCTGGACGTCGGGGGTCTTGACGTGCGGCGCGGCCACGCCGTGGCCGAAGCCGGTGGAGCCCTTCTTCTCGCGCTTGATGACGGCCTTGGCCAGCTCGTCCACCAGCGCGGGCTTCACCGCGCCGGACGCGGCCAGCGCGTCCACCAGCTCGCGGATCGCGTCGTCGCGCTTCGTGGACTTCAGCGGGCTGACGATGGCCTTCTGGACGACGATGTCGCGGAGCTTCATGGGTCCCGTGAGATTACAGGAACGCCCGCCGCCCGTCCCGGGGGCCGGGGCAGGCGGCGGGCGCGTCGTTGCGTGCGGGCAGGGCCCTGCGCGCTCAGCGCATGCGGCGCCGGCCGGCGCCCATGTGCTTCTTGGCGCCGCGGATGCGGTCCTTCCATTCGTGCAGCTGGCGGACGGAGCGGTCCGTCACCAGGTCGATGCAGGCGTACAGGTTGCGATGGTTGCTGTTGGCCACGAAGTCGCGGTGGTGCTCGACGTCGCTCAGCACCTCGACGTGGTAGCCGTTGGGGACCCGCTCGATGACGACGCGGATCTCCTGCAGGCGATCGAAGAAGTGGGGCAGCTTGGCCATCTTCCGATGGACGTACTCGCGGATGGCCTCGGTGAGGTCCATGTGCTTGGCGCTGATGGTGACGTGCATTGCATTTCCACCTTCGTATCTGGAACGGGCCCAGGGAAGCGGGGCCGCACGGTTTCCGGGCCGATCGAAGCCGTGCGGTCGTTGTCCAGGGGGGTGCGGGGGTTCGCGGACGCCTGATCGTCCATGCGCAGGGTCATCTCCAGGCGGTCCGTGCCGCGGCGGACCACCACGGCCACCTCGGGCGCGCGCAGGGCGCCCACCGCGGCGTCCCATTCGCGCACCGACCGCACCGGGGCGCCGGCCAGCTGCACGATGACGTCGCCGGCCTGGATGCCCGCGCGCTGGGCGGCCGAGCGGCGGTCCACCTTCGTGACCTTCACGCCGTCGGGCACGCCGGTCACCTCGACGCCCACCGAGCGTCGCATCGCGTTGGCGCTGTTCGCGACGGCGGGCCGCTTCAGCACCCACGCGCGCCAGTCGTCCTCGACCTTGGCGATGGGCTTGCCGAAGACGTCTTCCATCGCGCGGCGGCCGGTGCGGTCCTGCGCGAACGTCTCGGTGTAGCGGCGGTACCACTGGCGCAGCTTGCCCACGTCGGCCAGGAACTCGAACATCGACCGCACCTGCGGGTAGAGCGCCTGGCTGCGCTGCATGAAGGCGTCGGGATCCATCGCCATCACCTGCGCGAAGGGCACGGACGCGCGCCGCGACGCCAGGTCACGCGCCTGGTTGTGGCGCGGGTTGGGCAGGAACTCCAGCGACCCGTCCGGGCGCAGGTCGTAGGTCTCGTAGAGCGACGCCAGCCCTTCCTGCACCCAGATGGGGTGCGGCTGGTTCAGGCGCTCCATGTGCCCGAAGTGCATGGCGTGCGTGAACTCGTGGCGCAGCACCGACCCGATGTCGGCCGAGACCAGCCGGTGCTGCGGGTGCTCGTACATGCCGCTGGTGGTGGCGCTGCCGTTGAAGATCGCCTTCGCGTCGGCGGGGGTGGCGATCGCCACGAACACCTGGTACCCGGGCGGCGCGGCGAAGAGCGTGGCCGCCTGCTGGTCGGCCTGCGCGGCGATCATCGCCAGCATCTCGGCCTGGCTGGTCTCGTCCAGGCACGTGGCCAGCAGCAGGCGGTGCTTGGCGTCCTGGCCGTAGCGGTAGGCCTTGTCGCCGTGCGTGCGACGCCACTCGTCGTACTGCTTCTGCGCCAGCGTGTCGCGCGTGATCGGGTCGGCGGGCGTGTCCGGGAAGGTGGCGGGCGCGGTGCCCGGCGCGGCGGGCGGCGCGTTCTTGCGCCCCGGCCCCGCGGGCGTGCCCGGCGGCGGCGCCATCCCGAGCGTCCCGGCCAAGGCCAGGATGACGGACGCTTGGCACGCGATCAGGCGGGCGGCGGCGCGCATGTGCATCCAACGCTACGCGCGAACACCGAAGCAGTTGCGTGCCAACCCACGAATTCCTTAGAAGTTCAATGTGGCCGGATACTCAGCGAATCCAGTCCGGTTTCGCCAGTTGCGGCGCCCGCCGGTCATTCGCGTGCAGGTGAGTTGTCGGACTCAGCGATCGGTTCGTCCGTGGATCCGGCGGCCGCGGCGGCACTCGCTTGCGAGCTTTCGAGCGCGATGGAATGAACGGCCGCGATTCGAGCCAGCATCTCGTCATGCGAGCCCTCGATTGCGGCGTATCCCGGCGGCGCCGAACGTCGCGGACCGCAAATCCGTACTTCCATCGCGTCGATGCGCGACATTCGCGCGGCATGCCACACGGCCTCGTCCAGCTGTAGCCATTGAGCGCAGATTCTGGATTGAACGGTATCAACCTCGCAGTCCTGGCTGCAGGGCGATCCATCGAGGCATCCAGAAAGCGAATCCGAAGGTTGTCCGCTGGCAACGCGTTGGATGTCGCGACATGCGCGCATTCGCGCCACGCATGTCTCGTTCCGCATCGAAACGCTCACGAACGTAGCTATCCAGGCCTCGCTCGCCAGTATCGCGCGCTTCGTGGATTCGACGGCTGCGCGGCGGGGTCGCGGTCCGGCAGCGCATGTGATGGAACCTCGTTCTCTTGCGTCCCTCGCCGCGTCGTCCAGTTCCGCGCAGTGGGCTCGGTACCTCTCGCGCAAGACCGGTTCCATCGCGATCCAATATCGTCGCGCGGTCGATTCGATCTCGTCGTAAACAGGGGAGTCCCTGCCTGCTCGGGCCAGCATGAATGCCCCGAGATCGAATCGCGCGCCTTGGAAGAGCGATGGCATCTGCGTCACTCGCAGTGACACAAGTCGTGCCTGCACGGCCTTGACCTCGTCGTCGGCCGAGGATCGCCCGCACATTCCGGCAAGGCTGCGGATCAGATTGTTCTCTCGCTCGATTCGCCGTTCAACAGCGCGATTGCGCCTCTGAATCGCCGTTTCGAACAAGTCGATGTCGCCGGGGGGCGACCCCCCGCGCTGACTTGCAGGCAGTGCCTCGCACAATTCCTCTGCCATCCGTTCGATTTCGCGGAATTCCCCATCGATCGCGCGACGCTCCGCGTCGGCCCATCGAGAGATCGCGAGTTGGGCCGCCAGCAGTTCGTCAGCAGTGGCGGACCATCGCTCTGCGATCGAGAGGAACAGTGCGGTATCCGGCGGCTCAGGGATCGAAAGGTTGAGGCGAGGCTTTGCCGTATCGACTGGCGAATAGCCAGCGTTGTTTGGCGGTGCTTGGGCATCATCGAAACCAAGCGCCACCCCGATCACGAGTGCCGCGCCGGCGCCGCCGACGAGCAATGCAGGGAGGGAAAGTCGCCACCGTGCGCCTGAATTCAAGGGGGTGGGCATGCGGGTCCACCGTCGTTCGATGTCGATGTCGGCCTGACATGGACGGGCGAGAGCCCTGCAGGACGTGATCGCCAAGGCGAACAGCGCTTGAAACACCCGGTGATTCGCAAACTTGGTCCCCATTTCAGCAACGTATCACATGCCGTCAGCGCGGCAGGGGGCCTCGATTGAAAATTCGTATCGCCATCCCCACCGCCTCCGGATACGCCGCGCATTCCTCGGCAAAGACCCGCGCGGCCAGCGTGGCCACCGTGTCGCCCGGCAGCACGGGGCAGCGGCGCTGCACCAGCACGGCGCCGTGGTCGTATTCCTCGTCCACCCAGTGCACGGTGCAGCCGCTCTCGGTGCGGCCCGCGGCCAGGACGGCGGCGTGCACGCGGTCGCCCCACATCCCCTGGCCGCCGAAGTCCGGCAGCAGGGCGGGGTGGATGTTGAGCGTGCGGCCGCGCCAGGCGTCCACGCGGAAGCGCCGCAGGTAGCCCGCCAGGCACACCAGCTGCACGCCGTGCGCGCGCAGCGCGGCGTCGACGCGGTCGTCGAAGTCCGCCGCCGGCTGCGGCGGCACCACCTCGACCGCGATGCCCGCCGCGCGGCACGCCTGCGCCGCGCCCGCGTCCGCGCGCGTGACCACGCACACGGCCACGCACGCGTCCAGCCGGCCCTCGGCGCACGCCCGGGCCAGGTTCAGCACGGTGCGCCCGCCGCCCGAGGCCAGCGCACCGATCCGCACGGGCGCGCTCACTTGCACGCGCCGGTCTGCCACATCAGGAACGCCCACTGGTCGGCGGCCTCGCGCATGCGCGCCTCGAGCGGCTTGCCCTGGCCGTGGCCCGCGTCGCGGTCCACGTACAGCAGGATCGGCTCCTGCGCCGTGTCCGACGCCGTGCACGCCTGCAGCATCGCGGCCATCTTGCGCGCGTGCAGCGGGTGGACGCGGCTGTCGTTCTCGCCGGCGGTGAAGAGCACCGCGGGGTACTTGGTGCCCTTCTTCGCGTTGTGGTACGGCGAATACGCGCGCAGCCACTTGTACGCCAGCTGGTCCTCGCTGCTGCCGTACTCGGGCACCCAGTACTTGGCCAGCAGGAAGTCCTGGTAGCGCAGCATGTCGCAGAGCGGCACGGCGCTGATCGCCGCGGTCCACAGGTCGGGCCGCTGCGTCACCGCCACGGCCGTCAGCAGGCCGCCGTTCGACCCGCCCATCACCGCCAGGTGCGCGCTGGACGTGTACTTGTCGTCGATCAGCTTCTGCGCCATGGCGTACAGGTCGTCGAAGACGTTCTGCTTGTTGCCCAGCATGCCGGCCTTGTGCCACGACTCGCCGTACTCGCCGCCGCCGCGCAGGTTGGCCACCACGTAGATGCCGCCCTTCTGCAGGAACGGCACGATGGTGGGGATGAAGTCGGGCGTCAGGCTGACGTCGAAGCCGCCGTACCCGTAGAGCACGCAGGGGTTGCCGCCGTCCATGCGCAGGTCCTTGCGCATGACCACGAACGCGTGCACCTGGGTGCCGTCCTTGCTGGTGGCGCGCAGCTCGGACACCGCGATGTCGTCCAGCTTGGCGGGCACCTCGGGGCGCACGAAGACCTCGGCCTTGTAGGGCTTCCACCACAGGTCGCAGCGGTAGATGGTGCGCGGGCTGTTGTACGAGGCGAACGAGAAGAACATCTCGGTCTGCTCGCGCGTGGCCGACGTGGCCACGGTGCCGATCCCCGGCAGCGGCACGTCCGCCACCTCGGTGCCGTCGTAGCGGTAGGTGCGCAGCGTGTCGTGCGCGTCCTGCTGCCAGGTGACCACGAACTCGTCCTTGCCGAAGTCGACGCCGCCCAGCACGGCGTCCTTGCGCTCGGGCACGATCTCCTTCCAGTTGGCCTCGGCCGGGTTGCGCAGGTCCACCTTCACCAGGCGCATGTTGGGCGACCCGAGCGTGGTGGTCATGTACAGGTCGTCGCCCACCACCTCGACCGGCGCGAAGCGTGCGCCGCGGCCGACCGCGATCGGGGTCTTCTCGGCCTTGCCATCGCGCAGCTGGTCAAGGCGCGCGCACCAGAGGTCGGTCTCGGACCAGCCGCGCGTCACGCCCAGCACCACCCAGCGGTCGTCCATCGAGATGGCGCCGAACGGCACCTCGGCGGGCTTCTCCTGGCGCAGGAAGACGGGATCCGAATCCACCGGCGTGCCCAGGCGGTGGAACGCCACCACGCGGCTGTAGGGGTTCTTCGGGTCGGTCAGGCGCGAGTACACGAACCCGCTGCCGTCGCGCGTCCAGCCGCCGAAGTTCACCTTGCCGGGGATCTCGTCCTTCAGCGCCTGGCCGCTGCCCACGTCCAGCAGGCGCAGCACGCTCATCTCGTCACCGGCGCGGCTGGTGCCGTAGGCCAGCAGGTTGCCGTCCCACGAGGGCACCCACCAGTCCATCGAGACCAGGCCCTTCGCGTCCAGCTTGTTGGGGTCGATCACCAGGTTCGGCAGCGCGTTCTGGCTACCGGTGCGCGCCCACAGCGCGGGCTGGTTCATGGTGCCCTTGCGCTCGGTGTAGAACCAGCGCGCGCCGCGGTGCTGCGGAACGCCCCAGCTGTCAATGGTCATCAGCGGCCGCAGCGCCTCGGCCAGCGGCGCGCGGCAGGGCAGCGAATCGATCTTGGCGCGCAGCCACGCCAGCTGCCCGTCGGTCCACTCCTTGACCTCGGGCGAGTCCTTCTCCAGCTTCTCCAGCCAGCGGTAGTCGTCGGTGACGGTCTCGCCGAAGTAGGTGTCGGTGGCGGGTGCGGTGTTCGTGGTGGGGGCGGCCTGGAGGGCCAGGATCGCGAGCGCGGTGATCAGCATGGGGCGCAGGATAGGGCAGGCCCGGTCGGCCGGGGCATGCGCGCCGGGCCCGTGCAGCGCGTCACTTCTTGACCACGATCACCTTCCCCCGGTCCGCCTCGCGGTTGCCGGCGATGCAGTCGACGATGACGTCGGCGACGGCCTCGGGAGGCAGCGCGGCGTGCGGGGGCACCACGCGATCGTTGAAGTTCTTGCGCAGGAGCGGCGTCTCGATCGCGCCCGGGTTCACGCAGAAGGCGCGGATGCCCAGGCGGTGGCCCTCGACGTGCGCGCTGCGGGTGAAGCTGTCGATGGCGGCCTTGCTGGCCGCGTAGGCGAAGAAGCCGTGGAAGGGGTCGATGCTGCCCAGCGTGCTGACGTTCACGATGCAGCCGGCGCGGCGGTCCTTGAAGTGCGGCCACGCGCGGGTGATCAGGAACGCGGCGCCGAAGGTGTTCTGCAGGAACGCTTCCTCCAGGACCTCCTCGGTGGTGCGCTCGATGGGCGCGTGCGGCGCCACGCCGGCGCAGTTGACCAGCACGTCCAGTTCGCCGAACGCCTCAATGGTGCGGTCGACCACGCCGTGCGCGAAGCCGCTGTCGGCCAGGTCGCCGGCCAGGTGCAGCACCTCGCAGCCGCCGCGCGCGGCGGTGCACTGCTCGGCGGTGGCGTCCAGCTTGCTGGCGGTGCGGCCCACCAGCACCAGCCGGTGGCCAAGCGTGGCCAGCTTCACGGCGGTGGCGCGCCCGATCCCGCTGCCGGCGCCGGTGACGATGGTGACGGGATGGGCGGGCAGGGCGGGGCTGGTCATGGCGGTGGGGATTCGCGCCCCGGGTGGGGGTGGATGCGGGGAAGCCGCCTCACCCGCCCGTGAACAGCCGCACCACGTCGTTGTAGAACGTGAACAGGAACAGCCCGCCCAGCAGGCAGAGTCCCACCAGCGCGGCGCCGTTCTGGAAGCCGGGCGAGGGCGCGCGGCCGGTGATGCGTTCGTAGACCAGGTACAGGAACAGCCCGCCGTCGACGATGGGGAGCGGCAGGAAGTTCAGCACCGCCAGGTTCACGCTGATCATCGCCAGGAAGCACACCAGGTACATCGCGCCGCGGTCGGCCACGCGCGTGCCCAGGTGCACGATGCCCACCGGGCCGCGCAGCTGCTCGACGCCCACGCTGCCGCGCACGATGCGGTCGAGCGTCAGGTAGGTCATCGCCACCATGGTCTTCGTCTGGCGGAAGCCCATCTCGACGGCGCGCAGCGGGTCGCCGCCGGCGGTCAGCGTCACCCAGAGCGGCTCGAAGAGCGGCAGCTCCAGCGGCGACCGCCAGCCCAGCGCGTGCAGCGCGCGGACGTCGGCGGCGCCCAGCGCCAGCGTGCCCGCCAGTTCCGGGTTGCCCGGCGTGGGGCTGGTGGCGGTCACGCGCACGTCGGCGCCCTCGCCGCGGGCGGCGGCCTGCGCGGTGGCGGCCAGCAGCGCGGCGCGCAGCGTGCGCCAGTCGCCCACCGCGGTGCCGGCCACCGTGGCGATGGTGCTGAGGGGCGGCAGCTCCAGCGCGGCGGCGGGGCTGGGCTGCGGGCGCGGCGTGCCGGCGGTGGCGCCGGTGCCGGCGCCCGGCGCCGCGTCGCCCGCGGGCAGCAGCGTGCGCATGGTCTGCGCGACGATCGGCGTGTCCCACGCCTGGCCGATGCCCACGTTCAGCTTGCCGCTGCCGTCCACGCGCGCCTGCAGCTGCACGGGGGCGCCGTCGCGCAGCACCTCCAGCGCCACGGTGCGGCCGGCGTGGCGCGCCAGTTCCTCGCGGAACGCGGCGATCCGCGGCCCGGCCACGCCTTCCATCCGCAGCACCACGTCGCCGGCGCGCAGCACGGCGGCGTTCTGGCTGCCTGCGGCCACCTCGCGGATGGCCACCAGCGGCACCAGGCCGAAGAGCCCCTGCGCGGCCTCGCGCGCGCCGGCCGCGTCGGTCTCGCCGCGCAGCAGCTGGTACGCGGGCTCCACGCGCACGGTGGCCTCGGCCAGCGTGCCGTCGGGCAGCTTCCACGTCGTGGGTACGGGCGCGCCCTTCATCGCGTTCACCAGCGGGTCAAGCTCGTCCCACCGCTCGACGGGGCGGCCCGCCATCGAGACCAGCTCGGCGCCCGGGCCCACGCCCGCGGCGGCCACGCCCGCGTCCTCCAGCAGCCGGCGCACCAGCGGCAGGTCGGCGGCGGCCGGCTGCACCAGGCGCGTGCTGCCCGCCGGGCCCACGCCCAGCGAGAGCAGCCCGTTGGCGCGGTCCTTCCGCGGCGTTGCCACGAAGGTCAGTTCGCGCTGCTCCCCGGGCGCGCCGCGCAGCACGGTGATCTCCATGGGCGTGTCCGGCACGGCCATCGCGCCGGCCACCATCAGTTCGTCGAAGGTCAGCACGTCGCGCCCGCCCGCGCGCAGGACGCGGTCGCCGGGGCGCAGGCCCTCCAGCCGGGCGGACGAATCGATCGCCGCCTCGGCCGCGGAGCCCGGCACCACGTCGCCCACCACCGGCGCCTGGAAGCGCACGCCCACCAGGAACACCACCACGAACAGCACGATCGCCAGCACCAGGTTGCTGACCACGCCCGCGCTGACCACGATCATGCGCTTCCACACCGGCGCGCGCTGGTAGCTGCGCACGTCCGCGGACACCTTGCCGGGGTCCATGTCGTCCTGCCCCAGCATGCGCACGAACCCGCCCAGCGGCAGCGCGCGCAGCGAGTACTCGGTCTCGCCGATGCCGTTGCGCGCCAGTTCGGCGTCGGACATCTCGACCGCGGCCTTGCCGTGCGCCGCGATGGTGCGCGGCTCGGTGGACCCCGCCACCCAGCCGATCCCCTTGCGGTACCCCAGCACCACGGGCCCCATGCCCACCGCGAAGCTCTCGCACCGGATCCCCGCCCACCGCGCGGCCAGGAAGTGCCCCAGCTCGTGCACCGCGATCAGCAGTCCGAACCCGAGCAGGATGAGGATGACGTTCCAGCCGTTCGACAGGACTTCCATGGGGTGCGCGGAAGCCTAGGCGAAGGACGCGGGACCCGGTGTCACCCCTGCGCCACGCCTGCCGCTTCGGCCACGCGTTCGCGCACGAAGGCGCGGGCGGCGGCGTCGGCGGCCAGGACGTCGTGCAGGGTGCGCACGGGCGCGGGGGGCAGGGCGTCCAGGGCCTCGGTCACCAGGCCGGGGATGCGGCCGAAGCGGACGCGGCCGGCCACGAAGGCCTCGACGGCCTCCTCGTTGGCGGCGTTGAAGACGGCGCCCGCGGTGCCGCCGGCGTCGATCACGCGGTGCGCCAGCCGGATGGCGGGGAAGCGCGCGTGGTCGACGGGTTCGAAGTCCAGCCCTCGCAGCGCGGCCCAGTCCAGGCTGGGCGAGCAGCCCGCCGTGCGGTCGGGCCACGTCAGCGCGTACTGGATGGGCAGCTTCATGCTGGGCGGGCTCAGCTGCGCGATCACGCTGGCGTCGTCGAACTCGACGAACGAGTGCACCACGCTCTGCGGGTGCACGATGGCGTCGATGCGGGCGCTGGGCAGGTCGAACAGCCAGTGCGCCTCGATGACCTCGAGCGCCTTGTTCATCAGGCTGGCGCTGTCGATGGTGACCTTGCGGCCCATCGTCCAGGTGGGGTGCTTCAGCGCCTCGGCCAGCGTGGCGTTGGCGGTGCGTTCGGCGGTCCAGGTGCGGAACGGGCCGCCGCTGGCGGTCAGCACCACGCGGCGCACCTCGCGCGGGGCGCCGGCACGCATGCACTGGAAGACGGCGCTGTGCTCGCTGTCGACGGGCAGCAGCTCGACCTTGTGCTTCGCCAGCGCCTGGCGCACCAGCGCGCCGGCGGCGACCAGCGTCTCCTTGTTGGCCAGCGCGATGTGGCAGCCGCGCTCGATGGCGGCCAGCGTGGGCGCCAGGCCCGCGGCGCCCACCATCGCGCCCATCACCACGTCGCCCGGCTGCGCGATGCGCTCGATGAGCTGCAGCGCGGCGTCCGGGCCCGTGAAGCGCTCGACGCCCGCGGGCAGCGCTTCGGCTGCCTGGGGGCTGGCGACCGCCACGTGCCGCACGCCGAACGCCGCGGCCTGCTGCGCCACCAGCGCGCCGTTGCCGCCGGCGGCCAGGCCCGCCACCTCGTAGCGGGGGCCGCCGGTGGCCGCCAGGTGCTGCACCACCTCCAGCGTGGCGGTCCCGATGGAACCGGTGCTGCCAAGGACGATGATGCGGCGCGTGGCGGTCATGGCGTGCGGGTGACGTGGGGCGTGCGTGCGATCAGCGGTCGTCGCGTGCGCCCTTCGCGGGGCCCTTCAGCCGGCGCATCCAGCCCGTGACGCTGCGGATGACGTTCGGCTTGGCGTCCGCCGCGGCCGGTGCCGGCGCCGGTGCGCTGGGCGCCGCGGCCGGCTCGGCGCGCGGCTCGCTGCGGCGCTCGGGGGCGGGTTCGCCGCCGCCGGACGCGGGCGCGCCTTCGCCGCCACCTTCGCCGCCGCCCTCGCCGCCTTCGCCGCCTTCGCGGTTGCGGCGGCGTCCGCGGCCGCCGCGACGGCGCCGGCGCTTGCGGCGTCCGCCCTCGCCGGGCTCGCCGCCTTCGCCGTTGCCCTCGCCGCGGGGCTCGTCGCCCTCGGCGTCGG
>JBIKJV010000210.1:0-3660 GCA_044360755.1 Phycisphaerales bacterium | reverse complement strand
CGCGATTCGCAGCTCGGCGAGCCGCGCGTCCAGTTCGCCGGCACGGATCTTCTTCGTGCGGTCGATCACCCACGCGATGGCCGGCTTGGCGAACTCGTAGTTCATCACGGCGTCGAACGTGCGGCCGTCCAGCCAGCGATCGGCGCGCTCCCAGATCTCGCCCGTGATGTACGCATCGGGATTGATCTTCCGCACCAGCGCGCACCACTCATGCCAGAAGGCGATCGGCACGTCGGCCGGCACGTCTAGGCGCCATCCGTCGACGCCGTCGGACGGGTCACCGTCGCCGTTGGGATCCATCCACCGCTTCGTGATGGCGAAGAAGTGGTCGCGCACCGCCTGGCTGGCCAGGCCGTGCTGCTCGTCCTTTCGGTAGACGGGGAGCTCGCTGAAGCCCCACCACGACTCGTACTGGAAGGGGTCCCAGCTCTTCACGTCGAACCAGTCGGCGTAGGGGCTCTTCTGCCCGCTCCTCTTGACGTCCTGGAAGGCCGGGTGCCCGGTACCGCAGTGGTTGAAGACGCCGTCGATGATGACGCGGAAGCCCTGGCGCTTGGCATCGGCCAGGAAGTCGCAGAACGCGCGGTCGGTGGGCGTCATCGTCCACGTCTCGGGGCGCAGGATGTCCTCCTTCGCGGCGGCGGGCGCGTAGTCGCCCTTGGTGCCGAAGTGCTCGTCGACGTGCACGTAGCTGGTCGTGTTGTACTTGTGCGGCGTCGACGCCTGGAAGACCGGCATCAGGTACAGCGCGTTGATGCCCAGCTCCTTCAGGTACGGCAGCTTGGCGCGCAGGCCGGCCAGGTCGCCGCCCGCGAAGCGGTCGAAGACGTAGTGCTTGTAGAAGGTCTGTCCGTCCTTGCCCTCGTCGCCCTGGCGCTTGTACCAGTCCAGGTTCCACGGCACGGTGTGGGCGGGGTCGTTCGACGGGTCGCCGTTGCGGAAGCGGTCGACCATGACCTGGTACCAGACGGCGTGCTTCGCCCAGTCGGGCGTGCGGAAGCCGGCGGCGGCGTTGGGATCCAGCGAATAGGCGTTCGGGTCTCGCACGGTGGTCGGTCCGTCCTTGAGGAGGAATGTGTACGGGATGGCGCCCGGCGCCATTGGCGGGATGACGGCTTCCCAGACGTCGAAAGGCCCCTGGCGGCCGGCCAGGCGCATCGGCACGGGCTGATTCGCGCCGACCACGACGAGCTGGACGGAGTCGACGTCCCCGCGGAGGGTGCGCAGGCGCATCTGGATGCCGCCCGGCACGCGCTGTACGTCACGGCCCGGGCGCGGGTCGTGGAGCACGGAGCCACCCTCGATCCTGCCGTCGCCGCGCACGGCGCGCGAAGCGTCGAACGAGGCCTCGGGCCCGAGCCGCAGCACCGAGTTCGTGCCGCCGTTGTGGTCGTCGGCGCCGGCGCGGTTCGCGGGGTCGGCGATCCAGCGCGTGCCGTCCAGGATGAACTTGTAGCGGTGCTCGCCGGGCGCCGCCACCGCCCCGCCGGCGAACGAGCCGTCCGGCTGCCGCTCGAGGGCCACCGCACCGCCCTGCCACGCGGTGAACGTGCCGGCGACCTGCGCGCGCGAGGCTCCGCCCGCGTCCTTCGCGGCAAGCGTGAAGTCCAGGCGCCAGCGGCCGTCGGGCAGCTCGCGCGCAAGCACCGACGGCGGCACCACGCAGCGGGGCTGCGAGCCCGAGTCCTGCGCGCCCGGCACGTCCGGCGGGAACGGCGGCATGCCACGCGCGCCGATCCGCTGCGCGTGCAAGGGCGCCGCGGCGGCGAGCGCCCCGCACAGCGCCACGACGCGCCCCAGGGCGCGGCCGGCGGTCGGTGCGAAGGTCGGCGTGTGGCGCGGCATGGCTGCTATTCTGCGGGGAATGGCGCGCGAAGGCACCGCGGCGAGAGCCGGAAGAATAGGCGCAAACGCCGTGCGGTGGACGCTCGGCGTGATGGCCGCGGCGCTGGTCGCCTGGGCGTTCGCGCGCGTCGGCTGGCGCGAGTTCCACCGCGCGCGCGGCGGCGAGGCAGGCATCACCCTGACCGTGCTCCACTGGTCCGGCGAGGGCGGCCCCGAGGAGGACGCCATCGTCAACGACAGCCTGCGTGCGTTCGAGCAGGCCAACCCCGGGATCACGGTCGAGCGCATCAACCCAGGCGACGCCGGCAGCCACTACACCAAGCTGCAGATGATGATGGCCTCGGGCGACGCGCCCGACGTCTTCTACGTGGGCAACGAGCGCATCCCGCTCTATGCCAACGCCGGGCTACTGGAGCCACTGGACGGGTACGTGGCGGCCGACGCCGCGTCCAAGGACCCCGCCGCCCTGCGCCTGGACGAGCTCTATCCGCAGGTGGTCGACGCGTTCCGCTACGACGGGCGCAACGCCGGCCGCGGCGCGCTGTGGGGGATCCCCAAGGACTTCACCACCGTCGGCTTCTACTACAACAAGGACCTGTTCCGGAAGGCGGGCGTGCCGTTCCCGAAGCCCGACTGGACGTGGGACGACTTCATCGCGACGGCGCGTCGGATCGGCGCGCTGACCGATGCGAACGGCGAGCACTACGTCGGCACGGAATTCGTCACGTGGCCCGCGATGGTGCGGGGTTACCTGTTCACCGAGGGCGCCGATGCCGTGGACGCGGACTTCGCGGGGATCACGCTGGACGCGCCGGCCGCAGCCGCCGCGCTTGAGCGCCTGCGCGCGTGGCGCCACGACGAGGAGCACGCGCTGACCAGCGGGCGCAGCAAGATGGCCACCGGATCCGCGGTCTTCTCGACCGGGCGTGTCGGCATGGCTGGGCCGTTCGGCCGCTGGGTGGTGCCGGAGTACCGCCGGATCCGCGACTTCGACTGGGACTTCGCGCCGATGCCGCGCGGCACGGAGCGCGCCAACATCATCCTGACCGTCAGCTGGAGCATCGCCAAGGCCAGCCCGCACAAGGACGCGGCGTGGAAGCTGGTGCGCTGGCTCACCAACGAGGAAGGCCAGAAGGCGCAGGCACGGCTGGGGCTGGCGATCCCCTCCAACCGCCGTGCCGCGGAGAGCGACGCCTTCCTGGACCCCGCGCAGAAGCCGGAGAACGACCGCGGCTACCTGGACGCGATCCCGAACGCACGCGTCATCGACTGGCCCGCGAACCTGAAGTTCGAGGCCCTGCTCGGCAAGAACATGGGCGAGGCGCTCCTGACCGCGACCCGCACGCTGCCCGACGCGGTGGCGACGTTCCGGCAGGAGTGGCAGGCCGAGTCCGCCGCGACCAAGCGCGCCGGCAGCGGACCGCGCATGCCGTGGGGCGCGCTGGCCGGCGCAGGCGCGGTGGTGCTTGCGATGGCGGCCGTCGCCCTTCTGGCGTGGCGCCGACGGAACCCCCTGCCCCGCCAGGAGGCCGCCGAGGAGCGCGCGGGGCTGGCGTTCGCCGCGCCGTGGATGCTGGGCTTCGCGATCTTCCTGGCGGTGCCCGTCGCGCTCTCGCTGCTGCTCTCGTTCACCTCATGGAGCGGCATGGCGCCGCTCTCGGAGGCCGAATGGGTCGGGCTCGGCAACTACGGACGGCTGGTGGCCGAGGACCACCGCGCGCGGACCAGCGTGTGGGTGACGCTCTACTACGTGGCCGTGGCCGTGCCGCTCGGACAGCTGCTGGCGCTGGGCGCCGCGGTGCTGATGAACCGGAA
>JBIKJV010000405.1:0-3664 GCA_044360755.1 Phycisphaerales bacterium | reverse complement strand
ACATTTTGTTGCTAGGTCAAACGCTCACGACCGATAACACCGGGACAGGATCCAGAGCATTGGGTGATGTCCACTCCGGCATCCGGTCTGAGGTTCTGCAATCTGTGTCCTCATGGGTGGCATCGATTATCACAACTCAATTGATCCCGGCAATCGTGCGGATGAATTTCGGCAAGGTGGCTTCCGAGGATATGCCGTATTGTGAACTGGAGATTCCAGTTCCAAAGGATGAGAAGGCAATTGCCGAGCGGGTTAAGATTTACAACGAGATCGGGGTTAAGATGCCTCGTTCTTGGGTTTATGAGGAACTGGGTATCCCGATGCCGATCGAAGGTGAAGAGGTTTTCGGTGATGATGATCTGCCTGAGCTACCGGAGCTGGAGCCGGACGCTGAGGATATCCCCCAGCCGGAACCGGAAGATGCTCCCGATCTGCCTGATATCGATGAGGTTGAGTCAGCCGCATCGGCTGACTTGCGTCCGACTGAAGAGATGGCACGTAACGCAATAAATGCCCTAGAAATTCGTCGAGCAAAGCCGCAATCTGAGCGTGGCATGACATCTGTCGGCCTCGCCCGAGCGCGTGACATTTCTAACCGGGCGGAATTGTCCGAGGATACTGTGCGCCGGATGGTTTCCTACTTCCAGCGTCATGAGGTCGATAAGAAAGGATCGACTTGGGATGAGCAGGGCAAAGGATGGCAAGCATGGAATGGATGGGGTGGCGATGCTGGATACGCATGGGCAAAGCGGATTATTGATAAGCTAGATTCCGGCAATGACCGATGAGCAATTGAGAGATGTGGCGGGTGAATGGCTTGCCCCGGTTGATCAGGTTCTAGCGGATCTGATGGACAAGTCGCAGCGCATGACTATCGGCGCATTTGTCCGGGAGGTTGAACAGGTGATCGAGCGCATTCCGCAGATGTATGGGATGCTTAATGCTCAGGCGCTGACATCGGCGCTTGAGGATGAAATTGGTAAGGCGATGCTGAAAGGAATAGAGGATGGCATTGAAGACGGGTAATTCATTCATCACGATTGAGGCGACTGGTCTGGATGAGGCTAAGTTAGCGGCATTGAAGTTGGCTGCCCCCGCTGTCCGCCGGGCCGCTGTATTGCAGGGTGGTGAGGATGCTATCGAAGAGATTCGCAAGTATTATGCCATGGCTGGGCGGACAAAGTGGGTCAATCCGTCCCTGCCGACTCATGGCCCGGGGCGTGAGATGACAAGGTGGTGGGAGGGAACTGCTCGAGGTTGGAGTTTATCGCAGCCGAATAATAACAAGGTCACATTCAGTAATTCGACAATTGGTTTCGCCCATAAGGTTACGGGTGGCGTGATTCGGGCAAAGCGCAAGCGATCGCTGACGATACCAATCGTTCCTGAAGCTCACGGAAAAACCGCGAAGGAATACTCAAACCGGGTTAGTCCTTTGTTCCGGGTCAAAGGTGTGTTGGCCGAAGCGGATCCGAATGCACCCAACGGAATCCGCGCAATCTATGCTCTCAAGAAATCAGTAACCCATTCGCCATGGAAGAATGCTCTGCCACCTGAGCAATCATATACCGATGCATTTTTGAATGGCGCGCTTGATTACCTTATATCTCAATTCGATAGTTGACATTTATGGCTTTATATGATTATCTCCCCTCGATGTTTCGCAGTTCCGAGATCGTAACCGCTGCAATCCAGTCTGAGCTATCAGACTTGGCCGGATCGATTGTCTATCTCCCCGAGGGGCAGCATCGGATCAATGCGACTGTCGGAGGTAAGGCTAAATCAGTTGACGTCCTAGTGGATTCCCGAGTTGCTGCTTCATTTGCTGAAGACCTCAACAAACGCTTTGAATCCAATGTGCGTCCATTCGCCGGATTCGACCACAAGCAAGGGGCCGCTTCATTTATCCCCAAGGAATTCCGTTACGAGGATGGCGTTGGTCTTGTGCTTGATGTCGAATGGACTGAAGCCGGACGCAAGGCTGTTGAAGGCCGCGATTACTCATATTTTTCCCCTACTTTCCTTCTCTCCAAAGATGGCGTTCCGATCGGCCTCGCAAAGCGCGGCGAAATTGGTTCTCTGGTAAATGATCCAGCATTTGAGGAAATCCCGCGCATTGCCGCATCTCACAACGAACAAATTGATATGACCGAACAACTGATCGAATTGGGTCTGGTTGAGGCGAGCGAATCGCCCGATACCGCACTCGAAACCGCAAAGGCAAATCTTGCCGCTCTCCGTGAGTCGGCATCTATGGCCGAACAAGTCGAAGCCGCCAATGTCGAAAAGAAATCCGCCGAGGATAAACTTGCTGACATGGAAGCTGCATACGCCAAGCTGAAATCGGAATACGAAGACATGAAGAAGCAAATGGGCGACAAGGCCATGGCTTCCGCTGATCTCGTAATCGATGAGGCAATCAAAGCCGGACGCATCGCCCCTCAAGATGAGGATGCCAAATCGTTCTGGAAAACCGCAATTCTCGCTGATGAAAAAGCCGCCAAGGTTCTCGCATCGCTCCCGGGCAACGAAGCCATTAACGGAGCTACGATCCTTGCTGGTCGCATCGAAGAAACCCCTGCCGTTGAACTGACCGGGCTTGCTCGCGTCGAGGCAGCATTTAAAGCACAACAATCCAAATAACACAAATATATGCCTAATAACACTACGCTACTCGATCTCGCCAAATTGAATGGTGCTGATCCTGTTGTCGGTCTGATCGAGGAAGTGGCTACCGCTTCTCCTGAAGTTGTGACCATCCCCGCTCGCACGATTCGCGGAACCAGTTACAAGACTGTCGTTCGCAACTCGCGCCCAACCGTTGCATTCCGTTCCGCTAACGAAGGAACTGCCGCAACCAAATCCAACTTTACTGAGCGTCTCGTCGAAGCATTCATCCTCTCCGCTCGCATTGAGGTCGATAAGGCTGTTGCTCGCGGTTATGAGGATGGCCCAGAAGCTCTCCAAGCAATCGAAGGCGCAGGCGTCATGCGTGCCGCTCTCTCGACTGTCGGCTCGCAAACCATCTATGGTCGCAGCGCAGGCGCAAAGGGATTCATCGGTCTTCAAGAATTCATCGCTACTTTCGGTGACGAACTTGTGGTTGATGCTGGTGGTACAACCTCCGCAACTGGTTCCTCTGTTTACGCCATCAAGGCTGGCGCTCAAGGCGTTCAGTACGTCTACGGCAACGGCACTAGCTTTGACCTCTCGCCATTCCGCGAAGGTGATGCAACAGACGCATCCGGTAATCGCTTTGCCGCTTACATCGCTGACCTTACCGCTTGGGTTGGTCTTCAGTGCGTCAACAAGTACGCGATTGGCCGCTTGAAGGATTGCACCGCCGACTCCGGCAAGGGTGTGACTGATGCCAAGATCGCTGAACTTCTCAGCAAGTTCCCAGTTGGTGAGCGCCCAACGCATCTTCTCATGAGCCGCCGTTCTGCGTTCCAACTTCAGACGAGCCGCACCATGACCGCCAGCACCAAGCAGGAAGCCTTTACTGGTATCCTCCCCGGTGTCCCAACCGAATCGTTCGGCATCCCGATCATCATCACCGACTCGATCGCTGATAACGAGGCATTGAGCTAATCCTAACCCCTAAATAGATAATACGACAATGGCCTTTGAATTCAATCGCAATCAACAAGATGCCGCCTACACC
>JBIKJV010000336.1:0-3678 GCA_044360755.1 Phycisphaerales bacterium | reverse complement strand
ATCCATGTCCCTTATCTCGGCTGAGGCTGCTGGCTACACGGCCAGCCCGCCCGTGCTTGCTTCTGGCAACGTTGTTGGCGGTCGCGTCCGTCGCATTCGTGGCACGATTACGCTTAACAGTCAGACCACTTCGCAGACGATCCTTGTTGGCCGTATTCCTGCGGCCAGCCACTTTGCCTACGGAGTTCTGACGTCTTCTGCTTCGCTCGGAACGTCCACCATCGCCATTGGCGTTGCGGGCGCTACGGGCCGCTATCGTGCGGCTGCCACGTTCACCGCCGTCGATACTCCCACCCTGTTCGGCCCCGCCGCTGCGGTGGGCTCGGCTGCTGGTGTGACGGCGGAGGAAACCATCATCATCACGATTGGCACCGCGTCGCTTCCCGCGTCCGGCACGCTGATTGTCGATCTGTACGTCACTGCATCGTGACTCTTCGGCGGGGGCTTCGGCTCCCGCCTCTTTCCATTTGAGGAGGCGACATGAGCAGGCTTGGACCTTTAGGCTGGCAATGGCCCCGGAACGAAGGCAATACAATTCTGGGGTGGAGTCCAAGCGGGCGTGAACTCCGGAATTATCCAGTTGCAGACATTGTAGCAACGCCGCACACGCATGCTATTGATGATGTTACAGGCCTCCAGGCTGCGCTCGACGCGAAAGCGAATAACGCCTTTTTGCAAGCGGGCACTGGTGCTGTTTCGCGCACGGTCCAATCAAAACTACGCGACGTCGTAAGCGTCAGAGATTTCAATGCGGTCGGCGATGGTATCGCAGACGATACGGAAGAAATTCAAAACGCGATAAACGCGGCATCGCTGAAGGGCCTCGGCGCGATAGTCTACTTCCCGAGCGGTCATTACCGTATTACGGCGGCTCTTGTTGTTACCAACACCAAGGTAACGCTTATCGGAGACGGCATTGATAGCACGATCATCAGGCAAGCGACGGCAAATGCTGATGGTGTCTTTTTCAACTATCCCGTTTCGTTCGGCTTGCCCACGGGCGGCGGTGTGCGCGGTCTCACTATTGAGGCTGGTGCGGGCTTCTCAAGCGGTGCTTTTAATGGCATTGGCTCGACCGGAACCGGGCTGCGCGTTCTGAATGCCAGCGACAATTTCTCGGTCGACAACATAAGCGTAAACAATTTTGGCCGGGGCATCGCGGTACTGCATTGCTGGAATACCCGCTGGTCAAATTATCGCATTCTCTATGCCAACACCGCCCTTGAGCTTGATCTTGACGGCACGAGCATCGGCGCATCCAACACATTCACGGCAGCAAAGATAAGCAACCTCGGCTTTACTGGCAATGTGGCCAATTCGATAGGCATGCGCATTCGCGCCAGCGGCGGCGAGTTCTTCAGCTTCACCGACGTGACAAGCTTTGGCCGTGGCATTGTCATTGACCCTGCGACTGGCTCTCAGCAAGTTCTTTATGTCGAGTTCCAAAGTGTTCGCGCAGATACCACAGCGTCTCACGGTATTGTGCTGGATGGCGCTTCAAGAAACGTGTGGTCAATCCGGTTTGACAATTGCTGGTCTGCGTATTGTGGAGGCGATGGCATTCGCCTGACGGGTGCCAACGTTGATGGCATTCGCTGGGTGGGCGGCACTCTTCGTGAAAATATTGGCAACGGCGCGCTGCTGGAAACCGCCGTCAAGAATATTGACTTCATCGCCGCTGAAATAACCGGCAACAGCCGAACTGTTCCTGGCACAAACCACGGTGTGAATGTGAGGGCTGATGTGAACCTGTGGTCTGTCAAGGATTGCAGGATTGGCAATTTCGCAGTTGGCGCGGCAACCCAGCAGAATGGCATTCACATTGCCGCTGGCGCTTCTGAAAACTTCGTTATTACCAACAACAGTATCGTCGGCAACCTTAACCAGCCGATTTCGATTGGTACTTCGTCGCTTAATTACGTCATTTCGGGCAATCTGCCGACGCAGACAGCGGACACGAATATCAGCGGCAGCCGCATATTCTCGAGCAGCACGCCAGCAACCGTCGCGTCAAATGCAACGGTCTTCCTCGGCCCTAACGGTGCTGGCAATTTGCTCTCCGGAGACAGCTGTTGGGTCGTGGGCCGGATTGGTGTTGTGCGCGCTTGTTTCTCAGCGGTTACGGCGGCAGCTGGCGCTGGCCAGTCCTTCACCTACACGCTGTTTAGGAACGGCGTGGCAACGGCCATGACGTGGAACATATCTGGCGCGGGAGCACTTAGCGGCAGCACGTCAACCAATCCAATCACAGTCCAGCCTACCGATTCTCTCGATATACGCCTCGTAACAAGCGCCGGGGCAACTGCTTCTAAACACCGTTATTTCATCGCAGTTGAATAAGTGGGCGAGGGAAATAGGGCATGACGACTGCTATTGAAATTGCAAACATGGCTCTTTCATTGATCGGGTCTGCCAACAGGATCACGGTTCTGGACGGCAACGGATCGGAAGAAAACCGTCAGTGCTTCCTGCATTATGAGCCCGCCCGCGATGCGCTGCTGAGGTCGCATTCGTGGAATTTCGCTGTAACGCGCGTGAAGATCACCACGACGGCAGCGGGCGCGCCACCGTTTGGCTACGCCAACTGGTTCACGCTTCCGGCTGACTGCCTTCGCGTGCTGTCTGTCAATGATGACGCCTATGAATACAAGGTTGAAGGTGGACGAGTACTCACCAATTCGACACCGATTGACCTGAAGTACGTCAAGGCGGAAACGGACGCAACCAAGTATGACAGCCAGTTTGTGCAACTGCTCGCGCTGGCGCTGGCGATCCGCATTTCAGTCAAGCTTTCCGATAACGCCAATCTCAAGGAAAGCCTAAAGGCTGACTTCCGCGACATGATCCGCGATGCCCGCACGTTCGATGCGCAGGAAGGCGGCACGCCTGACGGTCTTTATGCAGATGGCTGGATAAATTCGAGGGCCTGATGCCGAAGGTGAATTACTTCCAAACCAACATGACGGGTGGCGAGGTTTCGCCGCTTCTCTATGCGCGCGTCGATACGCAGAAGTATCAAAACGGCATGGAGGTAGTTGAGAACTTCATCGTGATGCCGGGTGGTGGCGCAAAGAAGCGGTCCGGCTCCCGTTTCGTGTGGACTGACCGGAACAACGCTTCCGAATCCCGCCTCGTGCCGTTCCAGTACAATGCGGAACAAGCCTACATCCTTGAGTTTGGTGATAGCTATGTGCGGCTTTATGCCAACGGCGGAATTGTCACCACGGCACCACAAGTGATTACCGGGATCACGCAAGCAAATCCTGCGGTCGTGACGTATTCGGGCGCGGACACGTTCGCCAATGGCGACCGGGTTGCGATCACTGGCGTGGCCGGAATGACTGAGGTGAACAACCGGGAGTTCACGGTTGCCAACGTCAACACAACGGCTAACACCTTTGAGCTTTCTGGCATTAATTCGGCGTCCTTTGGCGCGTATGTGTCAGGCGGCTCCGTTGCTGACATTATTGAGATTGCTACGCCATACACGGCTACCCAGGTGGCGAGCCTGAGTTTTGCGCAATCCGCCGATACGCTGTTCATTGCCCATCCTGCACACCCCCTTTATGTGCTTGTTCGAAATTCGGCGACAAGCTGGACGCTTTCTCAAAGGCCATTGACCAGAGGCCCTTGGCTTTCATTGGCCAATGATAACCAAATTTCAATAAAGTCTAATAC
>JBIKJV010000010.1:0-35051 GCA_044360755.1 Phycisphaerales bacterium | reverse complement strand
CCGTCGGTGGCGAGCCCACGCACATCCACCTGAACGACGGCACGCTGGCCGGCTTCCGGCACACCGCGAAGCCGATCTTCTGCGTGCAGTACCACCCCGAGGCCAGCCCCGGCCCGCATGACTCGGCGTACCTCTTCGACTGCTTCGTGACGATGATGCAGACGAAGCGCCCGATCGGTGCCGCCGAGATGGAGGCCGCGCAGCGCGCCCTCGCGGCGGTCTGAGCGGAAGCGTGGTCCGATGAGCCTGTTTGCGTCAGGGGAATCCGCGGTCGCGGCGCTGGCGCAGGTGGCGGTCGAGCGATCGGTCGATGCGTACCCGGAAGGGCTGACGTACGCGCTGCCGCCGGCGCTGGCCGACGTGTGCGCGGGCGAGCGCGTGCGCGTGCCGCTCGGGCGCGGCGACTCGATGGTCGATGGGCTGGTGGTGCGCGTGCTGCCGGCCGACGCACGGCCCGACATCCCCCGCGCGAAGCTGAAATTCGTGGGCGCACGCGCGGCCGGCGCGCCGCCGATGCCGGCGGAGCTGGTCGAGCTGGCGCAGTGGATCAGCTCCTACTACGTGTCGCCCATCGGCATGACCCTGGCCGCCATGACGCCCAGCGCGGTGAAGAAGGCCGTGGGCACGGTGACGCGGACGTTCGTCGACCTGGCGCCGGACGCGGACGAGCGGCTGGCCGCAATGAAGCGCCGAACGCCGCAGCAGCGCAAGGTGGTCGACCTGCTGCGCGCGGCGCCGGCGGAGGCGCGCCCGATGGACGTGCGCGACCTGCAGGCCGCGGCGGGGCTGGGCACCGGCGAGCCGATCAAGCGCCTGGTGCACGCCGGCGTGCTGGCGAGCGAGCGGCGCAGCTCGATCGAGGCGGAATGGCGCCACGACCGCACGCTGGCGGGCACCGTGCCGGAACTCACCGCGGCGCAGCGCACGGTGGTGGACGCGATCGGGGGCACGATCGGCACAGGGTTCAGCCAGCACCTGCTGTTCGGCGTGACCGGTGCGGGCAAGACCGAGGTCTACCTGCGGCTCATCGAGCGGACGCTGGCCGCGGGCAAGGTGGCGCTGTTCCTGGTGCCCGAGATCGCGCTGACCCCGCAGACCGGCGGGCGACTGCTGGCGCGCTTCCCGAAGGAACGCGTGGCGATCCTGCACAGCGGGCTGACCGCGGCGCAGCGCAACCAGCAGTGGAACCTGGTGTCCGACGGCAAGGTGCGCATCGTGATGGGCGCGCGCAGCGCGGTCTTCGCGCCGATCCCCGACGGGCATCTGGGCCTGGTGGTGGTCGACGAGGAACACGACACCAGCTACAAGCAGGACCAGATGCCGCGCTACCACGGGCGCGACGTGGCGATCCGGCGCGCGCAGCGTGCGGCGTGCCCGATCGTGCTGGGAAGCGCGACGCCGAGCCTTGAATCATGGTTCAACGCCACCGAGCGCAAGACGGCCGCGCTGCACGTGCTTCGCGAGCGCGCGCCCGGGCTGCGGCTGCCGAAGGTGGACGTGGTCGACTTCGCCGAGGAACGCCGGCGCTTCCCCGACCGGCGCGTGCACCTGCTGGGCCCCACGCTCGAGGGCGCCGTCGACGCAACGCTGAAGGCGGGCGGGCAGGTGCTGCTGCTGCTGAACCGGCGCGGCTACGCCAACTACATCGCATGCGCCGACCAGAAGTGCGGCTGGATGATGCGCTGCGACCACTGCGACGCCGGCATGATCTGCCACCGCAGCGGCGGCGCCGACGGCCTGCCGCCCGGGCAGTTCGTGCGCTGCCACCACTGCGGCAGCGAGCAGCGGCTGCCGCGCACGTGCCCGAAGTGCGCGCGCGGCGTGACGGTCTTCGGCTTGGGGGTGCAGCGCGTCGAGGAGGAGCTGGCGCGGCTCTTCCCGGCGATGGTGCCCGGCAAGACGCTCCTGCGCCTGGACGCCGACACCATGCAGGACGCCGCCGACTTCCACGACGCGCTGGGCGCGTTCGGGCGCGGCGAGGTGCGCATGCTGGTGGGAACGCAGATGATCGCGAAGGGACTGGACTTCCCGGGCGTCCGGCTGGTGGGCGTGGTGAACGCCGACACCGCGATCAACCTGCCCGACTTCCGCGCGTCCGAGCGAACGTTCCAGCTGGTGAGCCAGGTGAGCGGGCGCTGCGGGCGCGGCGCCGATGCCGGCCGCGCGATCGTGCAGACGTTCCAGCCCGACGCGCCGGCGATCGCGCTGGCGGCGAAGCACGACTTCGAGGCGTTCGCCGCCGAGGAGCTGGAGATGCGCCGCCGCTTCGGGCTGCCCCCCTGGCGGCGCATGGCACGCATCGTGGTGCGGGATGCCTCCGAGGAGCGCGCCCGCGACGACGCCGAGGGCCTGGCGCGCGAGCTGGCCACGATGGCGCAGGCCGGGGACGGGTCGGTCGAGGTCCGCGGGCCCTACCCCTGCCCGATCGCGCGGATCGCGGACCGGTGGCGCGTGCAGGTGGAGGTGGTCGCGGCCAACGCGGCGGCGCTGCAGCGGTTCCTGACCGCGGCCCGCAACGCCGGGACGCTGGTGCCGGGCGAGGCGGTGGCGGTGGACGTGGATCCGGTCGCGCTGATGTAGCCCGGAAATCAGGCTCGGGAGATCCCGAACCTATTTTCCCCCGGATTCCCCTATAATCGGCGGGCTTTCGGATCGGCCGCCGCGGTTGTGGCGGCCCGGACCGGAGGCAGGAGCCAGCCACTGCCATGTCGGACCCCGCCTCGGGCCACGGTCACCCATCGCCTGCGAACGAGCTGACGCCGAACCGCGCGGTCAACGCGTGGAGCCCGGAGTACATCGAGCAGCTCTATGCGGCGTGGAAAGCGGACCCGGCGAGCGTCGGCGAGACGTGGAACCAGTTCTTCCTGGGCTTCGACCTGGGCATCCAGCGGCCCGTCGAGGCGGAGGGCGGCACGGCCACCGCGGCGGGCGGCGGGGTCGATCCCGCGCAGTCGAAGGTCGACGCGCTGGTCGCGGCGTACCGCACGCTGGGGCACCTGGGCGCGGACCTGGATCCGCTGGGCACCACGCGCCCGCTCCCGAAGGAGCTGACCATCGAGTCGTTCGGCCTGGCCGCCGCGGACCTGACGCGCACGTTCGCGACGGGGACGCTGCCGATCGGCCCGACGGCCACGCTGGGCGCGATCGTCGCGTTCCTGCAGTCGGCGTACTGCGGCACGATCGGCGCAGAGTTCGCGCACATCCAGTGCCCCGCGCGCCGGGCGTGGCTGCAGGAGCGGCTGGAGAACCTGGCCGCCCGCCGGCTGCCCGATGCCGCGTCGCGCACGCGCGCGCTGGGCAAGCTGGTCGCGGCCGACGGATTCGAGAACTTCCTGGCGACGCGCTACATCGGCAAGAAGCGCTTCGGCCTGGAAGGCGGCGAGGGCCTGCTGGTGGTGCTGGACGCGGTGCTCGGCAGCGCGGCGCGCGCCGGCGCGTCCAGCTGCGTGATGGGCATGGCCCACCGAGGCCGCCTGAACGTCCTGCACAACGTCGCGGGCAAGCCTGCCGAGATGATCCTGACCGAGTTCGACGAGGCGTGGCACGCCCACTTCGAGCACGGCGGCGGCGACGTCAAGTACCACCAGGGCTTCACCGGGACGTACGCCACCGACACGGGCACCGAGCTGCGCGTGTCGCTGTGCGCGAACCCCAGCCACCTGGAATTCGTGGCGTCCGTCTGCACCGGCCGCGCGCGCGCCGAGCAGGAGCGCACCGAGGGCGGGCTGGACGCGGGCAAGCGCGCGGTGCTGCCGCTCCTGCTTCACGGCGACGCCGCACTGCCCGGCCAGGGCGTGGTCGCCGAGACGCTGAACTTCGCGGGCCTCGAGGGCTACGACGTCGGCGGCACCGTCCACGTGGTGATCAACAACCAGGTGGGCTTCACCACCGACAGCAAGGACTCGTACGCGGGCCCCTACTGCACCAACATCGCCAAGAGCGCCGAGGCGCCGATCCTGCACGTGAACGGCGGCGATGCCGAGGCGTGCGCGTTCGCAGGCCGGCTGGCCGCGGAATGGCGCACCGCGTTCGGCGAGGATTCGTTCGTCGACATGTGGTGCTGGCGCAAGAACGGCCACAACGAGACCGACGAGCCGAACTTCACCCAGCCGCTGATGTACCGCCGCGTGCGCGCCGCACAGCCGGTGGTGCAGCGCTACGCCGCGCAGCTGCTGGCCGAGGGCACGATCGACGCCGGAACCGTGGACGCGGAGATGAAGGCGCTGTTCGCCGCGCTTGACGCCGCGCAGCAGCGCGCGAAGGCCGCGCCGGCCGAGCCGGGCCACGCGCCGTTCCGCGCTGCCTGGCGGGGCCTGACCGCGCAGTGGTCGGACGAGCCCGTCGCCACCGGCGTGCCGATGAAGGTCCTGCAGCAGGTCGCCGACCAGGTGGCCGCGCTCCCCGAGGGATTCAACGCGCACAAGACCGTCGCGAAGGGCATCACCTCGCGCAACCAGCTGTCCACGGGCGGCATCGACTGGGCCACCGCCGAACTGCTGGCCTACGGCACGCTGGCGCTGGAAGGCGACAGCGTGCGCATCACCGGCCAGGACGTGAAGCGCGGCACCTTCAGCCACCGCCACGCGGCGGCCACCGACCAGGACACCGGTGCGCAGTGGATCCCGCTGCAGCACCTGAAGGGCGCGACGGGCCGCTTCGAGATCCACAACTCGCCGCTCACCGAGTGCGCGTGCGTGGGCTTCGAGTACGGCTTCTCGCTGGTCGACCCGCGGTGGCTGGTGATCTGGGAAGGCCAGTTCGGCGACTTCGCCAACGGTGCGCAGGTCATCTTCGACCAATTCATGGCCGCCGCCGAGGCGAAGTGGTTCCGCTCAAGCGGCCTGACGCTGCTGCTGCCGCACGGCTACGAGGGCCAGGGCCCCGAGCACAGCAGCGCGCGCATGGAGCGCTTCCTGCAGCTGGCCGCCGAGGACAACCTGCAGGTCGTCTACCCGACGACCACCGCGCAGGTGTTCCACGTGCTGCGCCGGCAGATGAAGCGGAACTTCCGCAAGCCGCTGGTGATGATGACGCCGAAGAGCATGCTCCGCCTGCCCGCGGCGCAGAGCCCGGTGGCCGAGTTCGTGGACGGCGCGTTCCAGACGGTGATCCCCGATCCTGCGAAGCCGGACCCCGCGAAGGTCATGAAGGTGCTCTTCTGCACGGGCAAGGTCTTCCACGAGCTGGACGCCCAGCGCAAGGCCAACGGCAACGCGCAGGTGGCGATCGTGCGCATCGAACAGCTCTACCCGTTCCCGGCCGACGAGGTCGCGACGCAGCTGGCCCGGTACAAGAAGGCCGACGTCGCGTGGGTGCAGGAGGAGCCGCAGAACATGGGCGCGTGGACGTCCATGCTGGCGGCGTTCCTGGACCGCTTCGACCGCCGCCTGGCGTACGTCGGCCGGCCGCCGCAGGCCAGCCCCGCGGTGGGCAGCCTGAAGCAGCACGGCAAGGAGCAGGCGAAGATCCTGAACGCCGCCGTCGGTCCCGCGCCGGAGGCGGCGGGCGACGCGAAGGGCGGCAAGGCCGAGGCCACGAAGGCGGGCGCGGCCGGCGAGACCGACACCGGCGCGCGCGGCACGAAGAAGCCCGCGGCGGCGCACTGACGACACCCCACCGGCGGGCGCACCCCACGCGCGCCGCCACAGCACACGGAGACTGACATGGTCGACATCGTGGTTCCGAGCCCTGGCGAATCGATCACCGAGGTCACGCTCGGCGCGTGGCACAAGAAGGATGGCGACTGGGTCGACATCGACGAGGTGCTCGTCGACATCGAGAGCGACAAGGCGACGCTCGAGGTGCGCGCACCCGCCGCCGGCCTGCTGCGCGTGAAGGGCGCGGCCGGCACCGAGCAGAAGGTCGGTGCGGCGATCGCCGCGATCGACACCGCCGCCGCGAAGCCCGCCGGCGCCGCGCCCGCCGCGCCTGCCGCCCCGGCCAAGGCCGAGCCTGCCGCTGCGAAGCCGGCCCCGACGGCCGCGCCCGCAGTGGAAGCCAAGGCCTCCTCGCTGGCCCGCAAGATCGCGGCCGACAAGGGCATCGACCTGGCAGCGGTCCCCGGCAGCGGCACGGCCGGCCGGATCATGAAGGCCGACGTCGAGCGCGCCAGCGGCGCCGCCGCGATCGCCATGCCCGTGAAGCCGACGGCCGCCGCCGCGACCACCGCGCTGGCGCACCCCGCCGCCGGCAGCCGCGGCGTGCGCCGCGAGAAGATGCCGAAGATCCGGCAGCGCATCGCCGAGCGCCTGGTCGACGCGCAGCACACGGCCGCGATGCTGACCACGTTCAACGAGTGCGACATGACCGAGGTCATGCGCCTGCGCGCCGAGCACAAGGAGAGCTTCGAGAAGCGCCACGGCGTCGGCCTGGGCTTCATGAGCTTCTTCGTGAAGGCCGCGTGCAGCGCGCTGCAGCGCTTCCCGAAGGTCAACGCGTACATCGTGGGCGACGAGTTCCAGTACCACGACTACGCCGACGTGAGCGTCGCGGTGGGCACCGAGCGTGGGCTGGTCGTGCCCGTGCTGCGCAACGCGGAAGGCATGACGTTCGCCGGCATCGAGCGCACGATCAAGGACTTCGCGACGCGCGCGCGCGACGGCAAGCTGGGCGTCGACGAGATGACCGGCGGCACCTTCACGATCACCAACGGCGGCATCTACGGCAGCCTGATGTCGACGCCCATCCTGAACGCGCCGCAGAGCGCGATCCTGGGCATGCACGCCATCAAGAAGCGCCCGATCGAGGACCCGCGGAACCCCGGCCAGATCGCGCTGCGCCCAATGATGTACCTGGCGCTCAGCTACGACCACCGCATCATCGACGGGGCCGAGGCGGTCAGCTTCCTGGTGCACGTCAAGGACTGCATCGAGAAGCCCGAGCGGCTGCTGCTGGACTGACGTGCCGGCACCGCGGCCCGGCGGCCGGAAGTCACGCAGGGGTCACTTGGCGGGCAGCGCTGCCGGCGGCGGATGGTCGCCGGCGCCACCGGGCAGATGCACGCCCATCGCCGCGCGCTCCTCGGGGGTCAGGTGCTGCGGCATGGGCTTCTCGTCGGGGGCGACGGGCGGAACGTCCAGCGAGACCCACGAGACAGCCGCGAGCAGCGCGCACAGCCCGCCGATCGCGGCGTACCTCACCCCCGCGCGCATCGGCGGGACGCGGGACGCGGCCAGGGCGGAGAGCATCGCCAGCACCACCAGCACGAACGGTTCGTGGTAGCGCTGCCATGCGTAGAAATTGGCGGACTGCGACGCGGTGAACGCGACCATCGCGACGCCCAGCACCGCACGCGCGCGCGCGGTGAGCGCGAGCAGCGCGCCCGCCAGCAGCATCGCGCCCGCCGGGGCCGCCACCAGCAGCACGGGGTTGGCATGCCCGGCGATCGCCGGCAGTCGGCTGAGCGGAGACCACCAGCCGGAATAGCGGCCGGACGCGACGTCGGGGACGGTGGCGGGCACGGCCGCGAGCAGCAGTCCCGCCACGCCGGCCGCCAGCATCCAGCGGCGGCGCGCACGCCACGCGTCGGCGACCGGCACCCACAGCCATGGCAGGAACGCGGCGCCGAGCAGCGCGAACTGGAAGAGGACGTAGGCGGGCACCGCGGCATTGCCCCGCGCGACGTCGGACTGGAACCGGGGCGGCACCAGGCCACCCCAGAGCGCCGCGAACGCCGCGAGCAGCAGGAAGGCAGGTACCGCGGCGGCAAGCGCCACCGCCACGCGGCCGGGGGCGCCTGAAGGCGGATGGCGCCACGCGCACCGGTCGGCGGGCCGCTCGCCGCCGCACCACGCCGCGCACACCAGTGGAGCAGCGGCCCACGCGTGCGACTGGCGAACGGCCACCAGCACGCCCAGCATCGCGCCCACGGCCAGCGCGTCCACCGCACGCCATCGAGGGCGGAGGCAGGTCGCCAGGATGCCGGTCACCAGCAGCCAGCCCAGGTTGTCGGGCAGCAGCCACGCGGAAGAACCAAGCACGTAGACGGAGGCGACCAGCGGCAGCGCCAGCAGGATGCCGTCGCGCGCCCCCACGCGGCGTGCGCACCAGGCGGCGACCACCGCGACGAACGTCGCGCCGATCGCCACGCTCGCCAGCCGCAGCACGATGGTCGAGGGCGAGACGGCCACGCCGATCGCGGCGAGCACCACGTGGTACCCGGGGGTCGTCGCCGTCAGCGTGTTGGTCACGTCGATCCCGGGCCACTCGGCGATGAACCGGCGGATCACCGACTCGTGGTAGACGACGGAGTCCCATGCCGCGCGCCCGGCGTTGTGTCCCGCCAGCACCAACGCGGCGGCCGGCAGAGCCGCCAGCAGCCACGCGATCGCCGCGGCGCGCAGCGCAGGGCGAGGGTCGGCGTTGGGCATCACGTCGGCACCCCCGCGCTGCGTCGGTAGACGCGCAGCTCGTGGCCGTACCAGATGATCGAACGCTCCTCGGCGCGTTCGATGGCCAGGCCGCATGAATGTGCCCATCCGTCCGCGCGCTCGATCGGCACGTAGCTGATCCACTGGCGCGCCATCACCAGGTCGTGCAGGCGGTTCATGCCGGCCCGCCATGCCGGCGCATCGCACATGTCCTTGTAGAGCAGCATCCCGCCGGGGCGCACGCGCGAAGCCGCGTCACGGAAGGCCTGCTCCTGCGCCGAGGGCGGGACGTGGTGCAGCACGTCCACCAGGCACACGACGTCGAACTGCCCCCCCGGCAGCCCCGCCTGGACGGGGCGGCATTCGAAGCGCGGCACGGTCGGGCACGCATCGGCGGCAAGCCGGCGTGCGGCGCCCTGAGCAGCCGCGATCGCGACGGCCGAGGAATCGACCCCCAACCCGGTGCGCAGCCGTCCGGCCGACGCCAGGCAGCAGAGCAGCAGGCCGCCGCCGCAGCCCACGTCCAGGACGTCCGAACCGGCGGGGACGGCGTGGATCAGTTCCGCGATGGGCGCGATCCGGTGCCGATGGTGCTGGATGAAGCGCGCGACCGGCGAGCCGCCCACGTAGAGCCGGCGCGCGACGGCGCCGACGTCGATGCCGTGCGGCGTTTGCGCGGATGCCGGCGTTTCGTGGAGGCCTGCCATTGCGGGAACGCTACCCGCGGGGCGGCGTAGCGTCAGGGTCCGGGGCACGGCCCCCAGTGGTTGAGCAGCAGGCTGAGGTCGCTGCCGCCGATCATGCCGTCACCGTCCAGGTCCACCTGCCAGCGCTGCGAGGCGGGCATGCCCCACGACTGCAGCAATATCGTCAGGTCCAGGCCATCGACGCGGCGGTCGCCGTTCACGTCGGCACGACATGCCAGGATCCCGGTGCAGTCGGGGTCCAGCCGCACCGAGTCGGTGGCAGACAGCCCAAGCGGATCGGTAACGGTCAGGTCCACCGTCATCCAGTAGTGGTCGTCGCCGCAGCCGAGCGGGGATGTCACCATCGTGCTGTCGCAACGGTCATCGGGAGGCTCCGGGTGCGAATGCGTGTTGTGGTGCAGCGTCACCTGCCACCGGCAGGTCCACTGGCCTGGGGTCTCTTCGTCCTTCACTTCCGCCTTCAGGGGCAGGACCGACTCGACGTCCAGCGGATAGACCTGGCCCGTCTGCAACGACGAGATCCGCGCCGTCGGCGGGGAGTTGTCGCCCCAGACGGGGATGTCGATCTCGTCGGTGGCGCCTTCGCTGTCGATGACCGTGAGAAGGACGTGGTGCAGCGACGGCTCACCGGTGCCCGAGAACACGTGCGTGACGACGCGGCCCGAAGCGCGCGGGGACCCGTCATCGAAGGTCCACTCGATCCGGACGCGGTCACCGTCCTCGGGGTCCGAGCTGGCGGATGCGTCGAAGGTGACCGCGAGCGGCGTCCGCCCCCAGGGACGCGAGCTGGTCACCACGGCCTTCGGGGCGCGGTTCCCCGAGGGACTCCACGAGTACCGAATCAGGGTCCCCGAGAACTGTGCGACGTAGAACGAATCCCCGTCGGCGGCGGGGAAGATCCCCACGATCCCGCCGGGCAGGCCATCGAACGGGCGGATGTCCGTCACCACACCGCCCTCCAGCGACGCTGCCCGCAGCCAGCCGTCGGCGAAGTCCGCCAGCCAGATCCGGTTCCTCCACTCGGCCGGCCACGACGGCAGCGGGATCGGGGCGCAGGCGATCGCGCAGGAGCCGCCGAACGGCGATCCGGAAGCCCCGCCCTCGCTGCCGACAGGGGTCGCGACGCCCGCGCCGGCGTTCCAGCCGAGCGTCCGCGCCAGCGCCTCGCCGTGCTTCCAGTCGATGACCGGCGCCACCTGCGCGCCGTTGCGCGTCCGCCGCGGGATCACGGGAAGGTCGCCGTCCACGGGCACCACCAGCGAGTCGACCAGCGCGGCCACCGGCGCATCGCCGGGCGCCGAGGGACCACGGCCACGCAGCTCGATGCGGACCGCACCGCCCGGGTTCGGCAAACGGACCGCCGCCACCTGCCAGCGGTCCCAGGCGCCCGTCGGCGGAAGCGGGAGCACCACTGCCTCGTGGTCGTCCACGATCACCGAGCACTCCACTGCCTGGCCTGCGTTCGCGTAGCGGACGAAGAGCGTCGAGCCCTCGGGGGCATCGAACCATGCGGCCACGCGGCTGCCATCGCTGGCACGGATCGAGCGGTACCCCCAGCCGTGGAAACCACCCACCACGGCCTGCGCATCCGCGGCCTGGGCCTCTGCATTCTCCGCCTGCACGCCGGCGCATGGGTTCGTCCAATCCACGGCACCCTGCTGCGCCTGCGTCACCAGGTCACGGAAGGTGAAGAAGGGTGCGCATCCGGCATCGGCCAGCGGGTTCGGCGCCTCGGTGCAGGCGGGCGCAAGGTACGCATAGCCCGGATGCTGGTCGTGCCCCTCGTAGAGCGGCCAGCCCAGGTTTGAGCCTGCCCGGGCGACGACGTTGACCTCTTCCCACGTTCCCCAGCCCACGTCGGAGATGACGAAGGTGCCGGGGTTGCCGGCCGAGGGAACGTGCGACCCGGTGCCGGGGATGCGCGACATGCGGAACGGATTGCGCAGCCCGGTCGCGAACACGCGGCTGCGCGGCGCACGCGGGGCCAACTGGTCGAACCATGGGTTGCCCGGCACGCCGGCGCCGGTGGCCGGGTCGATGCGGAGCAACTTGCCGTTGAGGCTGTCGCGCAGCTGGGCGCGGTACGCACCGACATCCTCGGACGGTCGCAGGATCCCGTTCGCCAGGGCGTCCGTCACGAAGCCGCCAGGCACCTGGCCTCCGGTGTCGAAGGTGGCGTAGTCCGCGCTGTCGCCGACGCTGACGACCAGCGTTCCATCCTCGCCGAACGCCAGCGAGCCGATCCCGTGCGACTGGTGCACGATGGGGATCCCGTCCGCGCGCGTCTCCCCCAGGAGCACGTGGCGCGTCTCGGCATGGATGTGCGAAAGGCCCTCGTCCAGGTCGGCGGTGTACCGGGTGATGCGCGCGATCGTGGCGACGGCGGTGATCGTCTCGGCGGGGTCGTAGTTCGGACCGCCGAACGACTCCAGGTGGTGGCGATCGACGACGTACGCCAGGTAGACGTGGCCGTTGGTCGCGAACGCCGGATCCAGCGCGACGCCCAGCAGCCCATGGTCACGCCACGCAAGCACCTCGTCGGAGATGTCCAGCATCGGCTTGTCGTGGCGGTGGCCGTCCGAATCGATCAGCCAGAGCCTGCCGGCACGTTCCCAAGCGATGACGCGCCCATCCTGCAGCGGCACGACCCCGGCAAGGCCGGGGATCCCCTCCGCGACCACCTCGGCCACGACGCCACGCGGCGGGGCGGCAAGCGCGACGCCACAGACGGCGCCGGCAAGCGCCAGCGCCAACGGAGCTGTCAGGCTGGCAAGCGCTGGACGGCCGAGGTGCATGCCCCGAACCTATGCCGGAATCAGGGGGATGTGAGCCGAAAGCGTCGATTTGGCGTCGACGGACGCCCGGGCGAGGGCAAACCCTGCGCCACGGCGCCGGCAACCACGGTCCGGGACGTGTTATGCGGGATTCGCCGTCAGTGCGCCTGCGCGACCTTGGTCGGCTTGGCTGCGCCGCCGGCGGTCTTGGAGCGCTTCGAGGGATCCTGGTCGTAGGGCACGCCCAGGTACTTCAGCGTCTCGTCGACCACGTCACGCACGACCGGGCCGGCGATCGAGCCGCCGAAGTGGCCCTTGCGCTTGTCAGGGTCGTCGATCACGCAGAGCACCACGATGCGCGAGCGCTCGAGCGGTGCCGCCGCCAGGAAGCTGGCCACGTAGCGATCGCGGTCGTAGCCCTTCTGTCCGGGCACGGCCAGTTCGGCGGTGCCGGTCTTGCCGTACATCTGGTACCAGTCGCTCTGCGCCTTCCGTGCGGTGCCTTCCTCGACGACGCCCGCCATCGCGTCCTTGGCCTCGGCCAGCACGGTGGGCGTGACCACCTGCTTGACGCCGGGGGTGAAGGCGTGCGGAGCAACGGGTCCCGGCGGGAGCACCAGGCGCGGCTCGACGATGGTGCCGTCCGGCCGCGCGAACGAGCTGAACGCACGGACCATCTGCATCGGGGTCACCGCCACCTCGTGGCCCATCGCCACCGAGGTCTGCGTGTACTTGGTCCACTTCGCGGGGCTGGTCACGATGCCGGCCGACTCGCCGGGCACGCCCATGCCGGTCTTGCGGCCGAAGCCGTAGTCGCGCACCATCTGCTCCAGCTGCTCATGCGTCATGCGCTGCGCGACCGTGGCCATGCCGCCGTTCAACGACTTGACCAGCACGGTCTTCCAGCTGACGGGGCCGGGATACTTGACGTCGTGGATCGTGCGGCCGAACGGCGTCACGTACGGACCGTGCGGCAGCGGGATGATCTCCGACGGCTTCGCGAGGCCCAGCTGCGTGGCGCGGGCCCACACGAAGCTCTTGAACGTCGAGCCCGGCTCGTAGGGGTCGGTGAAGTTGCGGTTGCGGCCCAGCGCGGGGTGGATCCTGCGGGACGGGTCCTGCGTCGCTTCCTTCCAGCCCGAGCGCTCGCGCAGCACGTCGCACATCGCCAGGATGTCGCCGTTCTCGGCGTCCATCACGATCAGGCGCCCGCCGCCGGCGTTGACCTCGTTCACCATCGCGGTGAGGTGCCGCTCGGCGATCTCCTGCACGACCAGGTCGATCGACAGGCGCACGTCCTGCCCGTCGTCGCCGGGCACATAGTCCTCGCGGTTGATCCAGAGGGTGCGGCCGAACGCGTCGCGCAGCGCCTTGACCTTGCCGTCGGTGGGCGTCAGCTGGCGGTTGAAGGCGAACTCGACGCCGGCCTGGCCGGTGTGCTCGAAGCCGACCTTGCCGATCAGCTGGCTGGCAAGCGGGCCGGCGGGGTAGTCGCGGACCAGCTTCGGCTCCAGGCGGACGCCGTCGATGTCCAGGTGGCGCAGCGCATCGGCCTGGGCGTCGTCGATCTCCTGGGAGAGCACCACGTAGCGGCGCTCGGCGTTCTTCCTCAGCAACTCGTGCACGGCCTGCGGCGCCTGCTTGAGCACCGGCGCCAGCGCGATCGCGGCGTCACGGAACGGGTCGCACTCGGCCACGGCGTTCGGATCGGTCTTGGAGGCCTTCTTCGCCTTGTCCCAGCCGGATTCATAGATGAAGGCAGGGTCGCAGAAGAGCCGCCAACCGACAAGGCTGACCGCCATGGGACGGCCGCGTTGGTCGACGATGCCGCCACGCTGCGCGAGTTCGGGCCGCACCGACGTGCGGCGTCCGGCCGCGGCGTCCAGGCGTTCGGAGGGCGCCAGCTTCAGCTGCGCGACGCGGAGCACCGTCAGGCACAGCAGCGCGGCGGTGCAGCAGGTGACGACGCGCGCCCAGCCGCGGGTGCGCGAGGACTGCGTGGATTCGTCGATGCCGGCCGGGACCGCGGGAACGGGAGCGGGCGCGGGCGCGTCAGTGTGCATGGGTGGCGTCCTTGCGGGCGGGGGCCGCGGCATCCTTGCGCGCGGGCTTCGTGGACGGCTTCTTCTTCGGCTCGGCGGGCTTCTTTTTGGCGGGCTTCGCGGTGCCGGGCTTCGCGGGGCTCGGCGCAGCCTTGCCCGCGGCGGGGTCCGCAGGCGGCGTCACGCTGGTGGACGTGCCGTCGGCGGCCTGCTGCGCGCTGCCTGCCGGCTGGATGGGCACGAGCTCGATCTGCAGCCGCTCGGCGGACTCGCGGATGTCGCGCGGGTCGGTTCGCCGGGCCACCTCCGCCTGCATGCGCCAGATGGCGCGCTCCTGGTCGACCACGCGGTTGTGCGCGCGGGAGATCTGGTTCGAGACCTCGTAGCGCTGCTGGCGGAGCGCCAGGAGGCCGAGCCCCATGGCGCCGAGCGCGACGACGATGACCGAGACCTTGACGAGGAGACGCATCTGGACTCCGGCCGCGGGGCGGCGACGGCGTGCGAACGGGCGGCGCCCGCGCGGATCAGCCCTTGTTCGGGATCTTCAGGGTCTGGCCGGGCTTCAGCGCCGAGGGATCCTTGATGCCGTTGTGGTTCAGCAGCTCGGCCACCTTGACGCCCTTCTTCTTGGCGATCGCATAGGGCGTGTCGCCCTTCTGGATCGTGTAGGTGGCGCTGGCCACGGCAGCCGCAGGCTTGGCAGCCTGGCCGGCCGGCTGAGCGGAGGGCGTGCCTGCCTTCGCGACCGCGCCGGGGCGGAGCACCTCGATGGGCGGGATGCGCAGGTCCGCGCCCAGCGTCAGGCGCGCGGCATCCGGGGCGGCGGCCTTGTTGTAGTCGGAGAGCTTGGTCGCAAGCGAACCATCGCCGTACTCCTTGGCGGCGATCGACCAGAAAGTGTCGCCCTTGGCGACCTTGTGGAAGCGGACGGGGGTGCCATCGGCGGCGGGGTCGCCGACGGTCTCGACCTGCAGGCCCTGCGGCGCGACCGCGACCTGGTCGGCGGGCACCTCGGCGCCGGGCAGGGCCGACTGGCCGTTGCCCAGCTCAAGGGTCGACTTGGCGATGGCCTGCTCGTCCAGCACCGGCTCGATCGAGACGGGGTCCGTTCCCTCCGCGGACGCCGTCTTGGTCACGTCGACGGGATCGAAGCGCTGCGCCGAGAAGTGGTCGGACACCAGGATGCCGACGAACAGGATGAGGCCGAACCCGATCACCAGAGCAAGCTTGTTCTCGCGCGTCATGACGCCACCTTTTGGCCGCCAGGCCAACTTCGATCCAGGATGCGACCGCCCCCGCGGGACCGTCGCTTCGGGGTTCATCGGCAGGCCGGCGCGAAATCGTTCAATCGTCGCGTGACGATTCCGCACCGATCCGCACGGCGCGGAACTTGGCGCTCCGCGAGCGTGGGTTGGCGGCGGCCTCGGGCTCGTCGGCCTCGACCGGCTTGCGCGAAAGCCGGGTGGCCAGCCCCGCGCCATCCAGATCCGCGAACGCATGCTTGACCAGCCGGTCCTCCAGGCTGTGGAACGCGATGATGCCCACCCGCGCGTCGGCGGACAGCCAGCCGCCACCCCGGGCGGCAGCACCGCGGGCGGTGGCGTCCAGCAGCGCCTGCAGGGCGCCCAGCTCGTCGTTGACCAGGATGCGCAGCGCCATGAAGGTGCGGGTGGCGGGGTGCATGCGGCTCTGGTGGGCTCGGGCGCCGTAGGCCGACCGGACGGCGGCCACGAGGTCGGCGGTGGTCCGAAGCTGGTCCCGGCCGCGGCGATCGACGATCGCCCGAGCGATCCGGCGGGCGAAGGGGTCCTCGCCCAGCCGGAAGATGGCGTCGGCCAGCTCGCGTTCCGTGAGCCGGGCCAGGAGCTCGGCGGCCGCCTCGCCCCGCGTGGGATCCAGGCGCATGTCGAGCGGGCCGTCCCCCTGGAAGCTGAAGCCGCGGCGGGGGTCATCCATCTGGTTGCTGGCGAAACCCAGGTCGGCCAGGACGGCGTCGGCCTTCCAGCCCAGGCGTGCGAGCGCGAACTCGACCCCGGCGAACGATCCGTGGACCGCCTCGACGGTGCCGATCCCGGTGGCGCGCACCCGTTCGGTTGCGTAGGCCAGGTTTCCCGGGTCCAGGTCCATCAGGAGGATCCGACCGGACGGGCCGGCGGCACGGGCCAGCGCTTCCGCGTGACCCCCCCGCCCCGCGGTCAGGTCGGCGACGGTGGCGCCGGCGGCCGGCGCCAGCATGCGCAGGATCGGGTCGAGCAGGACGGGGACGTGCCCCGGTGCGTTCGGGGCGGGCCCGCTCATGGCTCAGGGGCCGGGGCCGGGGCGGGCTTGGCTGGCGCGGGCGTCGCGCCCATGCCGCGCGTGCCCACCAGCAGGATCGCGACGAACGCCCCGACCAGGAAGATGAACGGCCACACCAGGCGCCCGCCCTGCAGCAGCAGCACCAGCGCGGGGGCCAGCCCCAGGGCGACCAGGCCGAACTCCATCGCGTAGAGCGTGCAGACGGCATGGCGCACGCGGCCGCCGAAGGAGCGCTTCACGCGGTGGTGCAGGTGGTTGGCGTCGGGGGTGGAGAACGGCACGCCCGCACGCTTGCGGCGGATGATCGCCAGCGCGGTGTCGACGATGGGCAGGCCGAACATGGCCAGCCCGCACATGACCAGCAGCGTCGCGTACCCGTCGTAGCCCGCGTTCGGCGGCGGCGGCAGCGCGCCGGGCGCGGCCTCGGTCACGGTGCGCACGACATACGGGCAGGTGAAGGGCTGCAGGTTGGCGAAGGTCATGATGACCGTCACCGAGAGGAACCCGATCAGCAGGCTGCCCGCGTCGCCCAGGAAGATCGACGCGGGGTTGAAGTTGTAGACCAGGAAGCCCAGGCACGCGCCGAGCAGGCTCATGCACAGCACCACGCGAGCGCCCGCCATGCTGCGTGCCAGCTCGTTCACGTTGCCCAGGTCGGGCGGCAGCGAGAACACGATCGCCAGCGAGAGCGCCAGCAGGCCGATGCACATGATTGCGGTGATGCCGGAAAGGAGCCCGTCCAGGCCGTCCAGCAGGTTGGCCGCGTTGCTCCCGGCCACCACGAAGAGCGCGACGAGGCCCGTGCCCGTCCAGTAGAAGACGTGCGAGTTCTCGACGGCGAAGCTGCCCACGTGGATGAACGACTGCTCCGGTGTGCCGATGATCGGCGCGAGGAGGCCGACGGCGACGTTGACGCCGATCTCGTCGATGGCAAGCGCCGCCGCGGCCACCAGCTGGCCGGCGATCTTCAGGCGTGCGTCGAACTTCCAGATGTCGTCCGCGAGCCCGGTGAAGGTGATCGCGACCATGCCCAGCACGATCGAGAACGGGACCGGCGGGTGCTCGGCCAGCTCCCCGCGGGCGAAGATCGCGCTCAGGATGATCCCGGCGAAGACACCCAGGAACACGCCCACGCCGCCCAGGTACGCGACCGTGCGGCCGTGCAGCTTGCGAACCATGTCGGGCTTGTCGACGACGCCCGTGGCGTGCGCGATCCGGCGCACCACCGGGATGGTGGCCGCGGTGACCGCGAACGAGCCGATCAGCGCGGGCAGCGCATCCACCAGCAGCGCGAGCGCGCGGTCCAGGCGGACGCCGGCGGTCAGTTCCGCGCAGCTCATCGCGGGGCCCCCGCGCCGGCGAACGCGGCGGCGACGTCGGCGACGGTGCGCTCGAGCGGGATCGCCGGTGCGAACCCGATGGCCGCGCGGATGCGCGAGAGGTCGGGCTGTCGGACGCGCAGGTCCTCGAAGTCGGGCCCGTATGCCTGGTCGTAGCTGCGGTGAACGACCGGAGAAGCGCTGCCGACCGTGCGGCGCACGAGGTCGGCCAGTTCCAGGATGGTCACGATGCGGTCGCTGCCGACGTTGAAGACGCGGCCATGGCACGCGGACGCGGCCAGCATGCGCGGCAGCGCGGGGGCCACGTCGCGCACGTCGCAGAAGCAGCGCGCCTGCAGGCCGTCGCCATGGACCTCGAGCGGGACGCCGTCCAGCGCAGCCTGCACGAAGCGCGGCAGCACCATGCCCCAACGGCCCGACTGGCGCGGACCGACGGTGTTGAAGAAGCGCGCGACCACGACGGGAAGCGACTCGCGGCGCGCAAGCGCCAGCGCGAGGTGCTCGTCGACGGCCTTCGAGATGCCGTAGCTCCAGCGCGAGACGGTCGACGGCCCGAACACCAGGTCGTCGTCCTCGCGGAACGGCGTGCGCACGCCCTTGCCGTAGACCTCGCTGGTGCTGGCCACCAGGACCGGCGTCCGCGTGCGCGCCGCGAAGGCAAGCACTGCCGACGTCTCCAGCACGTTCGTCTCGATCGTGCGGACGGGTTCCTCGACCACCAGTCGCACGCCGACGGCAGCCGCCAGGTGGTAGATCGCGCCGAATGCCGGCCCCTGCCATCCGGGCAGCACGCTCCCGACCGTGCCCCGGACGAACTCGACGCGCCCAGGCGCGGCGGCGCGCGCCGCCTCCAGGTTGCGCTCGCTGCCCGTCGAGAGGTCGTCGACGACGGTCACGTGCACACCCGCGGCGACGAGCGACTCGACGAGGTGCGAGCCGATGAAGCCCGCACCGCCGGTGACGAGTGCGCGTTGGGCCGACGTGGTTGGCACGAGTCGGGCTCTCCAGCCGGCTCGCGCCGGCAAGCGGGTCAGGACTTCGCGGACGCCGCGGCGGGTGCCGCGGGGACCTCGGGCTTGGCGTATTCGGCCATGAGCTCGGCGTTCTTGCGGAAGTAGCCGCCCACCGTCTGCTGCGGCCGGAAGAGCACGGTGCCCAGCAGCACGGCGTGGGTCTCCTGCACCTGGCCGACGGTCTTGGCGACCAGTCCGCGCTGGTCGAGCATCGCGCGGACGACCAGCATCGCGGAGTCGCAGCCGTCGGCGATGACCATCGATTCGCCCGCCACGAGGGTCGGCGGCAGGTCGACGATCACCACCTGGTGGCGCTCGCGGATGCGCTGGATGGCGCGGCGGATCTCGTCGCCGGAGAGCCGCTCGAAGACGCGCGACTCGGGCGTGCCGGCGCCGTAGACGTGGATGCCGCCCGCGTCCTGCGCGGTGACGTCCTTGCCCATCAGCATGTCACCCAGCCCCGGAGCGTCGGGGTCGCAGCCCATCACGGCGGCAAGGCGCGGCCGACGGAAGTTGGCGTCGACCACGGCCACCGAACGGCCCGCGCTGTGCGCGCTCGCGGCCAGGTTCGAGACCAGCGTGGTGGTGCCGGCACCGGGGTGCGCGGACACGACGGCCACGCTGCGGAAACCGCCGCCGTCGACGGCCTTGCGCAGCGCGGCGGAAACCTGCCGGAACATCTCGGCCGTCATGGAGCCGGGCTCGCGCAGGACGGCCAGCTCGGCGCCCTTCGGGCCCGACGGGTCGTCGGAGATGTCGGGGATCACGCCCAGCAGGCGCGCCCCGCCCATGCCGGCCAGGTCACTCGGCTGCTTGACGCGCTGGTCGAGCACCTCGCGAAGGAAGATGAATCCGCCCACCAGCACCAGCAGCAGCACCGCGCCACCGGGGATCATGTACTTCAGCTGCGGGAAGTCCATTTCCTTGGGGGTCACGGCACGCTGCACCAGGCGGACACGGCGGAAGTCCTCGCGGGCCTGCAGCAGGTCGATGTCGGTGATCAGGTTCTGGAGGTCCTTCCGGGTGGCCTCCTTCTGCACCAGCTGCTCCTTCAGCGCATCCAGGGCCGAGATCTGCGCGGTCAGCTCCTGCAGCTTGCGCTCGGCGTCGGCACGGTCCTGCGTCTGCTTGGCCACGAGCTCCTTCAGGCCGCCCACGCGCTGCGCGAGCTCGGTCTTGTCGGCCAGCAGGTTGCGCCGCATGGCCTCCTCGAGCGCCGACTTGTAGCGGTCGGACGCGGCACGCTCGCTGTCCTCCAGCGCGCGGACCGCGGGATGCGCGTCTCCGAAGCGCTTGCGTGCGCTGTTCAGGCTCACCTGGATGTTCTGCATGTCGCGCTCCAGCTGGCGGATCGACATGTCATCCAGCGCGCGGCGACGATCCTCGTCCTCGTAGCGCTGCTCGACGATCCGGCGGTCGATGCTGTCCAGGCGCGCCTGCGCCAGGGTCAGCTCCCGGATCGTGTCGGCCTGCAGGCGGGCCAGGTTCTCGGTGGAACGCTGGTCGGCAAGGTCGCGCTCGCTGCCGGCGGTGATGCCGTTCTTGCGGATGAAGTCCTGGATCTCGGCCTTCAGCGTGCGGATCTCGTCCTCGACCGCGGTCTTCTTCTGCTCGAACTGCGCCTTGCTGCGCGCGGCGCGCTCGTTGTCCTCGGTCTCGCGGCTGGCCATGTAGGTGTCGGCGACGCGGTTCAGCACCGTCGGGACGTCGTTCTTGTCGTGGGCGCGCCACGAGAGCGTGAACAGCTGCGTGCCGCGCTTGTGTCCCACGCGCAGCTCTTCCTCCAGCTCCTCGATGCGCTCGTCGACGGTCGGGTAGGTCTCGCCCCACTTGGTGTTGTTGATCTCGGGCGACTTCATCGCGAGCTCGAGCACGGACTTCGAGACGATCTTCTGCGACTCGGTCTGGCCGAGGCGCGCGACCGCCTCGTCCTGGACGATCTCGCGGACGACCGCCTCCTTGGCGCCGGTCACCTCGGGCCGGATCTCGAACATGACGGTGCCGCCCCACAGCGGGTAGACCCAGAGCGCCGCGAAGTGCGCGATGGCTCCGAACACCAGGCCCGCCCCGGCCGCGCCGACCAGGAGCCACGCATGCTGGCGCAGGATGCGGATGGGGTCGACGGTGGGGCCCTGCGGCTTGCCGCGCTGTGGCGCGGTGCTGCGGGGGGCGCTGGCCGGGGCTGCGGCCTGGGGGGCGTTGAGGCGGGTCATGGGGTCTGCTTCCTTTCGCCGGGCCGTCGCGGGCCGGGCAGTCGGTCGTCCGTCACTTCGACGAGGAGAGCGCCTTGGCGGCCTCCTCGATCTCCTGCTTCTGCTCGTCGGTCGTCGCCTTGGCACGGGCACGGTCCAGCAGCGCCGAGGCGTCGGCGGCCTTTCCGCGCGCGGACTTCACCTGCGCCAGATGCAGCAGGCCGGAGGCAGTGGGCGCCACCGCCACCGACTTCGAGAGCGTGTCCTCGGCTTCGGGCAGCTTGCCCAGGCGGAACTCGACGTAACCCAGGGTGTCCAGGAAGTCCGGGTTGCCGGGCTCCAGCATCACGGCCCGGCGTGCGTACTCCAGTGCACCGGCGTGGTCGCCCTTCACCTTGGACAGCAGGTACGCCGAGTTGTTGGCGGCTCCGGCATTCCGCGGGGACAGCGCCGAGGATCCGGTGAACGCATCGATCGCGCCTGTCGCATCTCCCTTGGCGAAAAGCGAGTTGCCGCGCGACATGAGGGCGCCGGCACGAAGGACCGGGTCGATCTTGTCGCCCTGGTCAAGCACCTTCGAGGACCATGCGAGCGACTTGTCCACTCCGCCGGGGCCGGTCGACGCCCATTCCTCGGAGAGCACGATGCACTCCATGGGCGTGGGCGTGCCGGCCTGCATGACAAGGGCCTCGAAGTCAGCCACGCGGGCCGCCCCGAACATGCCGCGCAGGATGCCGAGCGTGCGTTCCTGCGTGGGCGCGTCGTTCGGATCGGCGTGGGCCGCCGTGATGGCTTCTCGCGCGGCCACCGCCGCCTCCTCGCGGCGGCCGGCCTTCCACAGCGAGACCGCGGCGAACGCGCGCAGCGGGGGGCTCTTCGTGACGACGGCGTTGCGGGAGCGCAGCAGGTCGAGCGCCTCGGCGGACTGCCCGGCGTTCAGCCGGGCATCGATGGCCTTCGCGAGCAACGGCTGACGGTCGGGCTGGATCTGGAGCGCCCGGTCGAACTCCTTGGAGGCCGCCACCCAGTCGCCGCTCTTGCCGAGCAGCTCGCCCAGCCGCTCGGCCCAGGCCGGGTTCTGCGGGTAGAGCTCGGCGCCCGCACGGCAGACCTCGAGCGCGCGCGAGTAGTTGCCCACCTGCGCGAACATGTCCACGAGCCGTGCACGGCCCTGGTCGCTGGAGGGCTGTGCCTGGATGAACTTCTCCAGCACGCCGATCGCGCCCTGGATGTCGCGCCGCTCGAGCGACAGGTCCGCGCGCGCTGACACGACCTCCCAGATCATCGAATTGCGTGCGAGCAGCCTGTCGGCCTCGGCGATCGCGGCGTCGAGCTGCACGGGGTCGCCAGCGGTGATCGCCAGCGAGGCCATCAGCTGCACGCGACGGAGCGGGGCGATGTAGTCGGTCGGGATCAGGGCCGCGGCCCGGCCGAGCGCCTCGAGCGCCTTCGCCGCCTCGGCCTTGGCCACTTCCTTCTCGCCCTTGCGGCCCGCGGAACCGGCCCGGCTGGTCGCGACGCCGGCCACCAGCATCTCGATGCCGCGCTGCACGCTGGGAGCCGGCGATGGGCCGACGACGGTGCGCAGGCGCTCGATGGTCTTCTCGGCGTCGTCCTCCCGCCCGGCGACGATCTGCAGGTCACCCAGGCGCAGCAGGCCGTCGACGCTCGGCGTGTCGCCGAGCGACTTCGCGAGCGCTTCGATCGCCTGGTCCATGCGGCCCCGGCGCGCCTCGATCTCGACCAGCGCGTTCGAGACCTCGCGCTTCACCGGGTCCTGCATCGGCAGGGCCCGCGCGATGGTTGCGTCGAGGCCGGCGTTGTCGCCGCTCGCCAGCTGGTGGGCGGCCACTTCCAGCAGGATGGCGGTGGTCAGCGCCTGCTGGGCCTCGGCGCGCTTGACGAGGTCCTGCAGCGCGGCGGTGCCCTGCTCGGGGGAGCCCTGCCCCCGCATGACGCGCGCCTTCGTGACGGGCATCAGCATGTCGAGCGGCGCGGCCTTCACCGCGGCCTCGTAGATCGCCTCGGCCTGCGCATGCGCGCGGTTCGAGGCATCGTCGAGCAGGCGCCGACGCTCGTCGATCGGCACCGCGGCCCAGTCGCGCGCCTCGTAGCGCGGGCGCCCGTTCGCATCCACCACCGCCGCCGGCTCGGGTGGCGAGTAGAGCAGGTCGTAGAGGTCGGCCACGTTCTGCCGGTCGCCCGGCGAGGTCCGCATGATCTGGAGGCGCAGCTGCGCGGCACGCGTCTTGCTGCCGTAGAGCGCCTCGAACTGGGCGGCCTGCGACTGCATCGCGGGATCGGTCGGGTTGGCGTTCGCCGCGGCGCGCACCATCTCGAGCGCGTTGCGGCCCTGGCCCGCGCGCGCCATCGCGCGCGCATAGCCGCGCGCGATCGCCGGGTCGTTCGGAAGCCGGTCGTAGGCGTCCTTCCACAGCGCGAACGCCGCGGGCTCGTTGCCGGCGGCCTCCTGGAGGGAGCCCAGCGTCGAGGTGATGGCTGCCTCGTTGCGTCCCTGGGCGCGCGCCTTCTCCAGCATCGCGATCGCCTCGGCCCGCTTGTCCTGGACCTCGAGCAGCCGAGCGCGCAGCACCAGCTCGAGCTCGACCACCGACTTCTGCTTGGACGCAGCGGCGAGCTGCGCCTCGGCGGCCGCGAAGTCGCGGCGCGCCAGCGCCTCGTTGAACGTCGTCTCGATCACCGAGGGGTCATCCGGCGTGGCGGCGGCCACCTGCTTCTCGATGGCCGCGATGCGCTCGTCCAGCCTGGCCACCTGCTGCTCGAGGTCCTTGACGGCCGTGGGGTTCGCCACGCGCGACTGCGCAAGCTGGCGCTGCTGGTCGTCGCGCACCCCGCGCATCGCGCGCAGCATCTCGGCGGGGCGCTGCTTCGGGTCGGCGACGACGCGGTCGATCACCATGCGGATGCGCTCGATCGGGTCGTCCGTGGTCGCCATCGCCTCGACGCGGGCCAGGTCCAGGTTCCCCGGGAAGGACTTGTAGCCCGCCTGAGCGAACTCCAGCGCTTTGGCCTTGTCGCCGGCCTGCATCTCCAGCATCGCCTGCGCGTACAGCGCGGCCAGGGACCCGCTCGACTTGGCGACCCACTGGGCAGCCAGCGCACGGGCCTTCGGCCAGTCCTTCGCCTCGGCGGCGGCCTGCAGGCCGCGCAGCTCCTCGGCGGATTCCACCTGGGCACCACCCGGGCGGGCGCGGGCCTTGACCTCGGCGGCCAAGTTCGCGAGGTCCTTGTTGTCCGGGATCGCCTTCGAGATGGCCTCGTACAGCGCGGCCGCCTCGGCGAAGCGGCCGAGCAGCGCGGTGATCTCCGCACGCTGCAGCGCCAGGCGGAGGTCGTTGGGGTTGGCGTCGGAACCCTTCGCGGCGCGCTGGAGCGCCAGGCCGAGGTCACCCTGGCGCCGGGCCGTGGTCGACGCCCAGAAGAACGCGTCGGCGGCCGGGCTGGGCACCTTGGTGAAGAACTGCTCCCACTTCGCGGCGGACGTCGGCAGGTCTTCCTTGGCCAGCGCGATCTTCGCATCGGCGGCCAGCACGCGCGGCGCGGCCTCGTCGTTCTGCTCGCTCTCCACCAGCTTGGCGCGGAGCCCGGGCAGCTGCTCCATCAGCTTCGCGGCGGCAGGCGCCTTCGGATCGCGGACGACCTGCTCGGCAGCGGTGTCGATCAGGAGCTGCAGCGCGCGCGCACGGAGGCCGGACTGGAGGTTGGACATCAGGCCGGTGGGCAGCTGCGGCCGGTCCACCAGCGCCTGTGCGTCGGCGCGGAGCGTCTCGAACACCATCGGGTCGGCCGCGGCCATGCGGGAGCGGGCCTCCAGCCGGTATGCCTGCGTCAGCAGGTCGTCGGGGTGCGACTTGATCCAGCCATCGATCAGCTCGGACTCCTGGTCGCCCTGGTCCATGTCCAGCAGCAGCGCCGACGTCTCGCGCACCGCGCGTCCCGAGCCGGACTTCCCGGCCGCCGAGGCCAGCGCGGCGATGAGCGGCTTCATGGACTGCATGTCCAGCTTGCTGCGGTCGATCGACTTGGAACCCGTGCGGGCATCCAGCCGCGCACGGTCCAGCGCGGCGCGCGCCAGGGCGTAGGAACCCATGCCATCGCTGCCGTCCAGCGCCTTGCGCATGTCGGCGATCGCGCGGTCCAGCTGCTCCAGGCGACGGACCGAGGCCTGCTGCTGGCCGGTTCCGCGCAGGCGGGCGACGTCCTCGACGCGGAGGTCGACGAGCGCGGACCAGGCGCGCCAGCTCTTCGGGTCCTGCTTGACGTAGGCCTCGAGGCCCTTGTCCAGCTCGGCGCGCTCGGCCGGGGTCAGCACCTCTTCGCGCTGCTCGCGGGCGAAGAGTGCCCACTCCTCGGCGACGCGGGCTGCGGGCGACCCGGTACCCACGGCGTCCTTCATCTCCTTTGCGGCCGTCTCCAGGTTCAGCCAGCCGTCGCCGCGGTCGTAGAGCTGGCTCTCGGCCTCCATGGCCTCGAAGAGCGCCTGCCACTGCGCGACGTCGCCCGGCTGCGCGCGTGTGCGCGCGCGCTTCAGGCCCATGAAGCTGCGGTAGTCCTCGAGCGCCTGGCCGGCATTGGTGGCCACGGTCTTGTCGAGCGCCGCCTCCATCTTCTCGATGTAGCGGATCTCGTTCGGCTTCTTGTTGACCGCGCGGCCGTACATGTTGTACGCCTCGCGCACCTTCCCCTGCGCCATCAGCTCGTCGCCGGACCGGATGTGGCGGTCGGCGTTCTGCAGGTAGGTGACGTTGACGACGATGATCGCCGCCAGCAGCAAAGCGGCTGCGGCGACGAAGCCGGCGACGACGAGGACGAACTTCTTGTTGACCTTGCTAGCCATGGATCAGGTGCCCTTCGAGCCCTTGGCGGCCGCCTCGACCGACGGCCAGTCGGGGAGACGCCGCATCAGGTGCGGCATGAGTTCACGGAGGAAGTCCTCGGACTGCTCCTTGAAGAGCTCCGAGGCGGGACGGTCCCCGACCGGGTAACGCGCGGAGAGCTGCAGCTTGCAGAAGTACGCGTACCGGTCGGAGAGGTTGAACGCGAGGGTGCGCACGCCGAACGTGGTGGGCGTGACGCGCCCGTTCGCGACGAAGAAGTAGCCGCCGAGCATCTCGATGCGCGGCTGCCGCGGATCCTGGAACGTCGAGAGCGTGAAGCCCAGCTCGCCGACGGGCAGCGCGACGCGGTCGGTCGTGCCCGTGAGCGGGTCGACGCAGTCCACCATCCTGTACGCCTCCCCGGTCGCCTGGTTCACCGGCCCGCCCTCGGGCGCGGACGAGGGGATCGCGGGCGAGACGGTCACCAGCTGCGGCTCGCCCTTCTGCGTCAGGCCGTTGGCGCCCCAGCACCGCTCGGGGATGTGCGGGACCGTGTCGATCATGCCCGTGTAGTAGGCCAGGTGCAGGGAAAGCACCGCCTTGGACGGGTCGCCGTCCAGCGCATAGTTGCGCGTGAGGTACTGCGAGGTGCCCAGCTGCTCGACGGTGGCGGCGTCCATGACCAGGTCGTCGCCGAACTTCTGCCAGCGCCCGAGCACGGACGGGATCGTCGCGAACGCCCCGCGCATCTCGACCGGCTCCTTGCGGAGGTAGACGTCGAACCGCTGCATGGCCCAGCGCAGGCCCAGCCCGCCGCCCACGAGCGTGACGCAGACGGCAAGGAACGTCGCGCGGATCGTGCGGTCAAACAGCATGTCCCGCACCCCCCTTCGTGCCGGTCGCGGGTTCGTCGACCACCAGGTTGCGGATCACCCACATCGCGCCCAGGAAGAGCAGGAACGCGGGCACCATCCAGAGCAGGCCGACCATGCTGTGGAACTCGCCGGCGGCGAGGTTCGCGTCGAACAGCGTCAGCACGCCCAGCGAGCCGACGCGAAGGATGTTCACGAACAGGCTGATCGGCACGCCCACCGCGACCAGCAGGGCACGCTGCCACCAACGCGGCAGGCCCAGCGCCGCGAGCGCCACGCCGATCGCCATGAACGCCACCAGCGTGCGCATCCCCGAGCAGGCCTCGGCGACGTTCAGCGGCGCGCTGCGGCCGTCGCTCAGGTGCACCGTCAGCACATTGCCGGCGCGCTCGGTGTCGATGCCGAACGTGTTGAGCATGATGTGCGCCCCGACGGCGCTGAGGTCCTGCAGCTTCTCGGTGACGCGGCTCAGCGCGCGCTCGGAGATGGTCTGGCCGAAGCACAACCAGTACGCCCAGGGGAACCACAGCCAGCGCATCGCGTGCGTGCCGAAGAGCGCCAGCAGGATGCCGAGCACCGACACGCCGACGCCCAGCCCCAGGATGTTGTGGTGCTGCAGCGTCGCGGGGCCGAACGCGGACGCCATGTAGATGCCGATGCCCACGAGCAGCACCGGTAGCCCCCACCACGACGGGCGGAAGGGCTGCGCCAGCAGCTTGTCGCGGGAGAGCCACACGAAGTACCCGCTGATCGCGGGGACCAGCAGCGTGTGCGCCCAGTCCTGCGGTTGCGTGACGGCGAAGAGGAACTGCTTGCGGAAGAAGTCCCAGAAGGTCAGCACCAGCGCGAAGAGGACGACGCCGCCGGCGATGGCCGCGGTGCGCGGGTCGACCGTCACGACGGAACCCGCAGCCCGCGGGCGCGGGGCCGGATCCATCGGGGAGCTGGTCGGGGCGGTCGTCATGTCGCGCGGGAGCGGCGAGGCACCGGACGGTACGGTGGCGTGCCAGCCGGGTTCGGGCGCCGAACGTGCCGCCCGGCCAGACGGGCGTCACTGGCCAAACTGGTTCACCGGCGGCGGCCCGAACACGTCGTTGCCGAAGTTGCGGTCGATCAGGAAGCCGAAACCGTAGGTCATGCGGAAGCCGTTGCGGATGACCGCCAGCGGCGTCGCGAAGAAGTTGGTGCCGATGATCACGTGGTCGTCGGCGCGCATGACGATGTCGGGCTCTGCGCGGTTGCGGATCGCGGCCAGGTTCACGCGGATCGCGGCCTCGCGGTCGGGGGCGACCTTGCGGATCAGGTCCACGCGCTGCGGGATCGCGATCTGGCCCAGTCCGCCGGCGGCGGTCACCAGGCGGCTGAGCGTGAGGTCGCCGGTGGGCGGCAGGTTGAAGACGCCGGGGCGCGCCACTTCACCGTCGATGTAGACGACGCCCAGGTCGCCCTCGACGTGGATCTTGTCGCCGGGGCGGATGATCACGTTCAGCGAGAGGTTGCCGCGGTTGAGGTCGGAGAGCTCGACGATGATGACGCGCGTCTTCTTGCCGCTGGGCAGGCGATACTCGCCGGGCTTGACCAACTTGTGCGGGTTGGACGACGCGGCGGCGGGACCGGTGATCGCGCCGTCGGGCGAGTTCGGCGCAGCGAGATCCTTCACGGGTGCGGCCGGGCCGGCGGTGCCGGGAGCGACCAGCACCCACTCCTGCTTCTGGACGTCGAAGACGTAGCGCGACTCCGTCGCGGGTGCCACTGCGGGCGGCGCCTGCGTCCCGGCGGCGGGATCGACGACCGCGGGCTCGGCCACCTTGGGCGACTCGAGCTGCGCGGGATCGACGACGGCCATCGGGCCGCGCATCGCGCCGGGCGAGGCGGGTGCTTCGGTGGGTGCAGGGGCCGGGGCAGGCGCAGGCGCAGGGGTCGGGGCCGGAGCCGCCTCGGGTGCACTGGGCGCGGGAGCAGCCGGCGCGGGGGCGATCTGCTTGATCAGGTCGTCCAGGTTCGGGGCCGCGGGCGCCGTCGGGCCGGGCTTCTCTGCGGGCTTCTCGCCGGGCTTGGGAAGCGCGGGGGACTTCACGCCCGCGTCGGTCATGCGCGGCTCGGGCAGCGCATCGGCCGGGGCCTCGTCCACCACTCGGACGATGCGGATGCGCTTGCCGGTCTCCAGCACGCCTCCCGCCAGCGCGACCGCCTGGCCGATGTCGAAATCCGGGCGGTTCAGCGCGTACACGCCGGGATTGCGGACCTGGCCGTCCACCTGGTAGTTGAACGACCGGCCCTCGAGCACCGTGACGTCGACGCGCGGATCGGGGATGACGTTCTTCAGCTTCGCCGAGATCTCGGCCACCAGTTCCGACTGCGTCAGCCCAGCGGCGGAGACCGTGTTGACGATCGGAATGATGATGCGGCCCGATTGGTCGATCGTGCGCGTGAACGTCTCGACCTTGTCGATCTGGAACAGGTCGTTGATCTGCACGTCGATCTTGTCACCGGCGGCGAAGACGTATTCCGGCGAACCCGGAACAAGGTCCTCGGGCCGCGGCGGACCGATGTCCGTGGCGAAGGCGTCTTCCTCGACCTCGATCACGTCGATCTTCCGGAGGACCGGGATGGAGGTCGGGGTGTTCTCGAAGTAGCCGGTGCGGCTTGGGTCCATCCAGCTGTCGTAGTCGCAGCCGGACGTCAGCACGACGACGGCCGCGGACGCCACCAACGCGGCGGTGCGGGACAGGCTCGGACGGCGCCCCGGTCGGCGGGGCGCACGCATCGGGATCGAGACGGGGGTCATCGTGGGGAGTACCTCGTTCGGGCGGGGCAGGATCGCCCCGGGTCGCCTATCGGCAAACAACCCACGCTACCTGCACCCGCATTTATCCGGCCCGTGTGGGCTGGCCCGCGCCCAGGCAGTGCTCAAGCACCGCCATCCGCACCGCGACGCCATGGGTCACCTGGCTGAGGATCTGGCTCCGGCGACGGTCGTCCGCCACGTCGTCGTCCACTTCGACCCCACGGTTCACCGGGCCCGGGTGCATCACGATGCACTGCGGCGGAAGGCGGCCGGCCCGCTCCCGCGTCAGACCATACTGTAGCCGATAATCTGTGGCGATCGCCCCGCCCGCGGCACGTTCCAGCTGCACCCGCAGCATCATGATTGCCTGCAGATCGCCTAAGTTCGCATCAAGATCATGCGAGATCGTCACGCGTTCCGGATAGGGGGTCAGGTGTTGAAGACTCGCGGGCAGCAGCGTTGGCGGGCCGATCAGCCGCACGTGGGCGCCCAAGGTGGTCAGTGCGTGGAGGGCGCTTCTTGCCACCCGGCTGTTGGCAATATCGCCGACGATCGCGACAGTTACCCCCCGGATCGCGCCGCAGGCCCGGCGGATCGTCAGGCAATCAAGCAGGCCCTGGGTCGGGTGTTCGTGTCGGCCGTCGCCCGCGTTGATGACCGGGCACGCCACGTGCCGGGCCAGCAGCTGCGGTCCGCCAGAGAGGCCGGTCCGGACGACGATCGCGTCGACCCCCAGGGCCTCGACGTTCAGGGCGGTATCCAGGAAGGTCTCGCCCTTGCTCGCACTGGAGCCGTTCTCGCTCAGGACGATCGACCGGGCACCCAGCCGGGCGGCGGCGGTCTCGAAGCTGAGCCGCGTGCGGGTGGAGTCCTCGAAGAAGAGGTGCGCGACCAGACGACCGGAGAGGGTCTGCGCGGCCGGCGCCTCGCGACGGGCGACGGGCAGCAGCTCGTCGGCCCGGTCCAGCAATGCGCCGAGTTGGCGTTCGTCCAAGCCCTCCAGCTGCAGCAGGTGGCGCGTCATGGCCGGCAGTGTACGGGGCGCGGCGGTACGCCGGCCGCAGGCGCGGGGCCGCCTGCGCGCGGGTCGGCCACGGCCCGGTCCCTAGCATCCGGGCATGGGCAGCCGCACCTGGGTCACGGCCGACACGCACTTCGGCGAGTCCGCGGCGATCGAGCGGTTCGGGCGCCCGTTCGCCGACGTGCAGCAGATGGACGAGGCGCTGCTGGAGGCGATCAACCGCCGCGTGCGCAAGCGCGACGTGCTGCTGCACCTGGGCGACGTCTTCGGCGAGCTGGACTGGGCCGATCGCGCGGTGCGCCGCGGCGCGCGCACGTTCCTGGACCGCATCCGCTGCCGCACCGTCGTGCTGGTGCGCGGGAACCAGGATCCCGGCTCGCGCTCGTTCGCGCGGCGCTTCGCGCAGGTGCACGACCTGCTGGACCTGCGCGTCGACGACCCGCACGAGGCCGGCCGACGGCTGCGCGTCGTCTGCTGCCACTACCCGCTGCGGCAGTGGCGCGGCACGTGGACCGGCGCGATGCACCTGCACGGGCATTCGCACGGCTCGCTGCCCGAGCACGGACGCGGCACCGATGCGGGAGTCGACTGCTGGTCATATGCCCCGATGCCGCTCGATGAGCTGGTTGCGATGCTCGCGCGCCGCCCGGCACCGCAGGGCGAGTTCAGGCGGCTGCAGCCGATGCGGCCGGCCGACGCTCAGCCGCCGTTGTAGGCCGGGTTCTGCCACCACGGCTCTTCGACGAACGGGTAGTTCGGGTTGTCGATGAAGGGGTCGTCGCTGTCGCCCTGCGTGGTGGCCATCGGGTACGGCTGGATGTTCGAGCGCCACTCGGCCTGCTGCATCTGCGTGGGAGTCATCGAGTCGCCCCACAGGTCGCCTTCGCCGCCGCACGCGGCAGCACCCAGCACGAAGGCCGACACGGCCGACGCGCGGAGGGCGAGGAAGGCAATGCGGGGCTCGAGGGTGCGAAGCGTCATTTGCAACTCAATGCTAGCCGCTCAGTCGGCGGGCGCGATGCGCCAGATGGCGCCCTTCGCGCGGGTGTCCTGGCTGCCCTCGAAGGTGGTCATGTACAGGGTGCCATCGCCGGCCTCGCCGAAGCTGGTGGGAAGGTGGTTCTTGGTCTGCGCGACGAGATCGGGCCCGGCAACCCGCTTGCCGCCCTCGCAGCGGATGCCCCACACGCGCCCGCTGACCAGGTCCGCGTACAGGTAGACGCCCTCCAACTGGGGGAACCTCGCGTTGCGGCTGACGTACCCACCCGTGATGCTGACCCCCTCCTCGTGCGGGTACTCGACGACGGGGTCGATGTAGGCGTCCCCGGCATTCCCCGGCTCGCCGCCGGCGAAGGCATGCAGGCCCTCCCGCGGGTTCCACCCGTAGTTGCCGCCCTTCGTGATGATGTCGACTTCCTCGTACTGGTTCTGGCCGACGTCGCCTGCGTAGAGCTCGCCCGTCTTGCGGTCGAAGCTCATGCGCCACACGTTGCGCAGGCCCGTGGCCCAGATCTCGGGCCGCGCGCCGTCCTTGCCGACGAACGGATTGTCGGCCGGCACGGCATACGGCCTGTCGCCGTCCTTGCGGTCGACGTCGATGCGCAGCACCTTGGCCAGCAGCGATCCCAGCTCCTGCCCGTTGTGCTGCGGGTCGTTGGCCGCGCCGCCGTCGCCCAGGCTCAGGTAGAGCTTGCCGTCGCCGCCGAAGAGCACGGTGCCGCCGTTGTGGTTCGAGAACGGGTCGTCGACGCTGAGCAGGACCTGCTCGCTCTTCAGGTCGCCCATGCGCGTCTCGGCGTCGACGGACCACGAAGACAGCACGTTGCGGCGCTTCTTCTCGGCGTCCATCGCGGTGTAGAAGAGGAAGAAGCGGCCGTTCTTCGCGTACTCCGGGTGGAACGCCAGCGAGAGCAGGCCCTCCTCGTTGCCCCGGCTGTTGACCTGGCCGCGGATGTCCAGGAAGACCTTCGCTTCCTTGGAGTCGCGATCGTTCGGGTCCAGGATCAGGATGCGGCCGGGCTGCTCCAGGACGTACATGCGCGTGCTGTCGCCTGGCTCGAAGACCACCTGCACGGGGCGGCGAAGCGCGATCTCGGGGCAGACGCGCTGCAGCTTCACCTTGGGAAGCGCAGCCTTCTGCGTGCGCGGCGGGGCCTTCGGAGGGGCCGCATCCTGCACCACCGAGGCAGCCACGAGGAGCGAGGCGAGCAGGACGGGCACGGCCAGGGCGACGGATCGGAGGCTCATGCCGGAATGCTAGCCCGCCACGTCGCCCGCAAGCACCCGCGCGAGCTCCTCGACGGAACGGACGGCGCTGCCCTCGGCCTTGTTGTTGACCACCACGAAGCCTGGGCAGGCGGGCGAGGCAGCGGCCAGCAGCTGGGCGATCTCGGCGCGGCCCGCGGGGTCCGGCGCCTGCAGCCGGTCGAACGGGCCGAAGCGGTCGGCGGCGGCCTCGTAGGTGGCACCGGGCAGCAGCATCCAGCGCGCGAGCACGGCGCGGCCGGCATGCGCGGGTGCGCCGGCGTCGGCCAATGCGCACGCCTGGGCGGCGACCGACGGCACGGTGGGGTGCCCCAGGTACGAATGCACCGCGCCGGTCGCGCGCAGCACCTGCGCGTAGCGCGCGGCGTGCGGCGGACGGAACAGCTCGCGGTTGCGGAGTTCGACCGCCAGCACGGGCGTGCCCGGCGCGGCGCAACCAAGGGTGTCGAGGAACGCGTGCAGCGCGTCCAGGAACCCCTCGGCGCCGCCCAGCCGGCCGCGCGCAGCCAGGTCAAGCGGCGGGAACTGCAGCACGATTGGACCGAGCGCCACACCGAGGCCAGCGACGGCCGGGGCGACCACGCGATCGAGCGCATGCGCCGCGTCCAGGAACCGCGGGTTGGCGGAGCCCTGCGCGCGCAGCGCGGTCGTGCTGCCGAACGTGTGGCCGTCGCGGTCCGCATCGGGGCGCACGACGGACTGCTCGGCCTTCACCGTGAAGCGGAAGCCGTCCGGCACGAGCGCGGCCAGGTCGCGGTACTCGGCCTCCGACGGCGCCGCGTAGAACGCGCGGTCGAGCCCGACGGTGCGATGCAGCGGCCATGACGCATAGGCCGCAAGCCCATCGGAGGCCAGCCGCGCCGCCGGCGCGCGCGGCGCGAACACGATGCCGCGCCAGCCGGGGTAGGCCCAGCTGCTGGTGCCGAGGTGCAGCGACAGCGGCAGCCGCGCCGCGATCGCACGAACGTCCGGCGGCACGGGCGCCGGGGCAACCGCATCCAGCGCGATGTCGATCGGCGCCGAGCCGAAGAGACCGCCGACGTCGTCGTTCCGTGCGCGCCGCGCCATGCAGGCAGCGTAGGCCGCGTGGTAGCGTCCACGCATGCTCGCCGCGATCGCGATCCTCGTTGCTTGCCAGACCGCCGCCCCCGCCGCGCCGGCGGCACCCAGCGCGCCGGCCGCGCCCCACGCGGCGGCGCCCGCCCCCCTGCCCACCGAGCCCGGTTTCGTCCGCCTCTTCGACGGCACGACGCTCGCCGGCTGGACCGGCGACACCAAGGGCTACGGCGTCGAGGACGGCGCGATCACCTGCCTGAAGGACGGCACCAACCTGTACACCGACCGGGAGTTCTCGAACTTCGTGCTCCGCCTGCGCTTCCGGCTGAGCCCAGGCGCCAACAACGGCATCGGCGTGCGCGCGCCGCTGGAGGGCGACGCCGCCTACGCGGGCATGGAGATCCAGGTGCTGGACGACGGCCACGAGAAGTACAAGGGCTGGCTCAAGGACTGGCAGCGCCACGGCAGCGTGTACGGCGTGGTGGCCTCCAAGGGCGGCAGCACGGCGCTCAAGCCGTGCGGCGAGTGGAACGACGAGGAGATCGTCGTCGACGGCCGGCGCGTGAAGGTCACGCTCAACGGCACTGTCATCCTGGACGCCGACCTCGACCAGGCCACGAAGGACGGAACCCTCAGCGGCAAGCCGCACTCCGGCCTGTCGCGCACCACCGGCCACATCGGGTTCCTGGGCCACGGCGACCGCGTGTGGTACCGCGACATCCGCATCAGCGAGCTGCCCGCCAAGACGGAGAACAAGAATGTCCCCTGAACAGCAGCCCTCGTCCGCTCCCGAACAGCAGCAGCCCCAGCGCTCGATGGGCAAGGGCCTGTCCATCCTGCTCACCGCCGCGTCGATCGTCCTGATCGCCGAGGGCATCAAGGCCGCGCAGAGCGTCATCACGCCGATCCTGGCGGCGGCATTCATCGCCATGATCGCCATCCTGCCGCTGACGCTGCTGCAGCACAAGCTGCGGCTGCCGCGCTGGCTGGCGCTCGTCGTGGTGCTTGGCGTCACGATCGGCGGAACGCTCGGGATCGGCTACTACCTGGGCAACTCGGCGCGAACGCTGGGCCCCGAGCTGCCGCACTACGAGGCGCGCCTGGACGAGCTGATCCTGGAGGCGCTGAACGCCGCGAAGGCGCGCGGCGCGGACCTGGATGTCGACCGCATCATGGCGAGCCTGCACAGCTGGAAGATCTCCGACTTCGCCGAGGTCATCTTCAAGGCGCTGGCGGCCGTGCTGCAGAACTTCTTCTTCGTGCTGATGGTCAGCGCGTTCATCATCGCCGAGGCGTCCGCGCTGCCGGTGAAGATGGCGACGGCCTTCCCGAACGTCTCGAAGGACGGCGCGCTCACGGGCGTGGCGGACAAGATCCGCTCGTTCCTGGTGGTCATCACGCAGCTGAACGTGCTGCAGGCGGCGATCAACTGGATCGCGTGCGCCGTCCTGGGCGTGCCGTTCGCGATCCAGTTGA
>JBIKJV010000290.1:0-3707 GCA_044360755.1 Phycisphaerales bacterium | reverse complement strand
TTTTCTACGAATATCGGTATAGATATCTCCCTCCGCATCAATAAAAGGAGATGTTAGTTCAAAATCATCAATTGAGATCTCATACGGATAGTTACTTCCACCTAGATAAGGAGCCTGATTGCTAGCTCCAAGATTGATTGGATATCCTTGCATACCAAGATTAACATCCAGAGGAAGATTCGACATATTGGGCCACAGAACTTGACCTGCTGCGTTCTTTGTAGGATCCTTTCTATTCACCTCAATAATATTGGTCGTAAAAGGAACACTGGAGCTCGCAATGACATTTGTATCATAGTTTGAACTCACACCAATCGCATTCAGGGCATTTTGAACATTCACATAGTTGTTCGGAGCAGTAAAATAAACAGGCGCAAAGGTATTGAAGTTAATGCCAAAATAAATAGCCATCTGTGTTTGTATAAAGTCATACATCGAGTTGACCACAGACAAAAGTTGGGAGTTGAGTGTTTGAAGAAGTTGATATTGCTGGGCTGTCAAGTTGTAAGCAGCGAGTTGCTGGGCCAAGAAAATAGCATACTGAGTATTGAGCAAGTTCACTAAAGAGGTGCTCAGAGAGGGCGTTTGAATAAAGAGGCGATTGTTAAATGTTTCATAACTCACAACATAGCGATTAATTAAATCTTGACGAAAAGTTCTAGACGATCGGTAAATATCAAGAGTGGTCACATTGGCATTGATCATTTGTTGAACAATCACATCATTCACGCCCTGGAAAGCATACACAATCCGACTATAAATCGTTTCATCTGGCAAAAGAGTGCTTGTATCAATGTTTGTATTGAGTTTGTCAATGCCATACAAAGGGTCCAAGACATATTCACGCAGAACAGGATAATAATATGCCACCTTTGTCTGTGCCAAACTTGGAGTGAACCCAAGTGTCGTCGTTGGCCAATAGCGTGTTGTAATAAAGGCTCTTGTGGGCGCTGCGGTATAGGTTCTGTTCAAACTATCATAGAAGAAATCACCTGGATAGTTAAATACAATACTAAAATCACCAGTCGAGACAAACAAAGGAACAAACTGGTTGAACCCTCCTGGATAATCAAAGAAAAGAGCAGGTGTATTCAGTTGTGTATTGAGTTCAGCAATGAGGGAGTTGATATTGTAACTTCCATCACGAATCCGTTTTGTAATATTGAGAGTTCCCTGAGAAACGCCCAGATAGTTGTAAAAGATACGACCAAATTCATTAATCGTGATACTTGTATTGCTTTTATCTTGACGGAAATACAAGAAGGCGGACAAAAGCTTCATTTGGACGACTTGGAGACTTGTAATATTTTGATAGACACGAGGCAGCCTCAATGTCAGAGCACTGGGTGTAGGATAGACATTGCGATCACGATCACGACTATTTAACATGATCATGCTTGTCATAGGTTGCTTGGGTCTGGACTCGTCCTTCCAAACATACGCTTCAGAGGAATCAACAGTCTTATTTTCAAATGGCAATGTGATATTAAAGGCTTGATTGTAAGCAGAATAATTGACATTTCGTTTGAGTTCATTCACTCCAAATTCAAGCGTGGCACCTGTTGTCGGGAAGTTTTGTCCACCCGCCTCATTGAGTTCCAAGTTTGTCGCAAATTCCACAAAGTTGGGAAGCTGCTCTTTGGAAGACGTGGTTGTTGTGACCGACCCTGTATCTGTGTCGGAAGCTTCCAACTCTCCCTCAGAATCCGATTCAGATTTATAGGGTGTATATTTACGGGGCGTTGGTTGAGCATTTTCATAGGCTTCGTAGGGGCGATAGAACTTTTGATTTTTTGGAAGCATCACGACTTCACCTCTACCTTGGTAAAGTTGAAAAGCTTTGAGTGTTTAGCCTCTTCAAGTGAGAAGCCAAAAACTATTGTTTACCCCTTTTGCGATTATGGAAAAGTTTGTACTGCTTTGTACAAACAGACTCACAGATTCAAACGCTGTGCTTAGGGTAACACTGTCCGATGCTATATCTATTTTGTCAGGGCCCAGTGCACGAATAATGATATTATTTGTATTTGCAGTTCCATATGGGTCTATCACTGTAAAGACTTTTCCAATATTTGCTTCAGCGGGAGGAAGATACAATGTTTTGGGCGAAAACCGAGTATCCACCGAAACAACTGCCGAAGAGATATAGACTGCCATCTGTTTAAAGAAAGATTAGACTCTTCTTTTCGTTTTTAAACAGAACTTAGGATATACCATCTATTGTATTCTCGTTGGGGTTCACACGCAATTTCAGCAGCCTGTCCATTCGCAGTGAATCGTAACAAGTTCCCTTCTCCTTCAAATGTTTCACCAACACCCGATGTGCTAAGATAAAGATTGTTTGTTCCCGCATTTCCATACACATCCTTAATGCAAAAATAAGCAGATTGACTATCGTCTGAGGTGAGGGATTGAATCGAAGGAAGAACGAAAACTTTGCTTTGGGTTTGTAGATCCGCGCAAAGAAAGGAGTTCCGTCCAGATACAGTCACTACAGTTGTTCCACCCGGTGGGTTTCCATTTGAAATCACACCAAGAAGACTGTTTACGTATAGATTCACTAAACTAAAGGTGTAGGCTGGATTTTCAAGCAATGTGACACAATATCCACTATTAATAGGGGTAATCGATTGCCCGATTGGATTAATACTCACATTGTCTCCAGCAACAAGGGAAAAATTAAGATTTTGTCTATTTTCATTGATATTTTTCAAATAAACAAGACGCCCTCTTTCAGGCAAAGAAGGTGTGCCGTTTAATGTAACTGTTTTTTGAGCATCGAAAAGATGTACAACTGCAAGACTTGTTGTTGATTGGAGCATGTTTTAGTTCTACTAGTTTAGAGGAGTTCTGATTTAAATAGAAGAGTATTTGCATGAAAATCAGGCACTGTTACAGAAGAAATATAAGCATCATTGTAAACCGAAAAGAAATAGTTGGCATCAAACTGGTTATCATATTGCCGTTTGATCTGCATATAGCCTTGGAGTGAACTTCCATTTTTGATAAGGTCCACAAAGTTGTTGACTGTAATCTTGCTGTTATACTCGTTCTGAGCAAATGATGTGCTAAAACTATTCAGAGTGGAAGGAAGAAGAGGATTCAGACCAAAGGTGGGTGTAATAAGAGATGATGTTAGAACTTTCATGGTAGTAAGAGTCGATGTCACAAGAGTTGATGTTTTAAGGTCCCCATTGACAAACAAATCATAAGAAGGCGAAGGTAGAAATGGAAGAAACTGTCCTGCTGCGTTGAATACAAGTGTTCCAACGCCCACTTGTTTTGTATTATTGTAAGCAAAGACTCGAAGGTCCATGTCAATCGTGCTGAAGTTTGAGTTTGTGTAAATACCATTGTAAAGATAGTTTGAATATGTAATCAAGGATAGAGCAGTATCAGGCATGATTCTCTCACTCAATAGAAATGGACTAGCTCCCTGTGGAAGAAATGTGTAAGCATTCGTTGCTGATCCACCATACAGATTTGGTAGAACACTCGCAGGCGGGAGAATGGCATCATCGTTTACAAGGATAGAACTATACCATATCGAGGAGAAAGAAACGAGTGGATTTGTTGTTGAAAAGTTAAGAATATTTGTTGTAGAAAAGGAAAGTGCTCCTGTGTAATACAGAGAGCCACTGATATCAAAATCATACTGTGGAGATGAAATACCAATCCCTACTTTTTGTGTGCTACTCTCAATGTAG
>JBIKJV010000193.1:0-4468 GCA_044360755.1 Phycisphaerales bacterium | reverse complement strand
CGCGTGGCCGTCCAGGACACCGGCTGCGGCATCGCGCCCGAGCAGCTGAAGGGCCTCTTCGAGCCGTTCACGCAGACCGACACAAGCTTCACGCGCCGCCACGGCGGGGCCGGCCTGGGCCTGGCGATCAGCCGCCGCCTGGCTGGCATGCTCGGTGGCCGGATCGAGGTCGAGAGCGAACCCGGCCGCGGCAGCACGTTCACCTTCGTCTTCGAGGCGGACATTTCCGAAGTGCCCGGCATGACGGGCGAGCGACCCATCGTCATTGGCCTGCCGACGCCGCCCTCCGCCGGCCCGCTGGTCGGCCTCCGCGTGCTGCTGGTCGAGGACAGCATCGACTCGCAGCGGATCCTGAGCGCGCTGCTGGCGCTTGCCGGCGCCGACGTCACGGTGGTCGGCGACGGCATGGCGGCGCTCAGCCGGGTCGAGGCGGGCATGCGGCCGGACCTGGTGATCATGGACATCCAGATGCCGGGGATCGACGGCATCGAGGCGACGCGGATCCTGCGCGAGCGCGGGTTCCGCGGCAAGATCCTGGCGCTGACCGCGGCGGCCCTCAGCGGCGAGCGCGACCGCGCCGCCAAGGCGGGCTGCGACGGGTTCTTCGTCAAGCCGATCTCGCGTCAGGACCTCGTCGACATGTGCCGGGTGGCCCTGCCGCGGGAAGGCGTCGCGGGCGCGTGACCTCGCGCGGCCGGCCGGGGCGGGGTACACCACCGCGCATGGCCGTCGCGCAGCCCGTCCAGCTGGTCTTTGACTTCGACAGCACCATCGTCTCGCTGGAGGGGCTGGACGAACTGGCGAGCATCGCGCTGGCCGACGACCCGGACCGCGACGCCAAGCTGGCCGCCATCGAGGCCATCACGCGCGACGGCATGAGCGGCGCCATCGGGATCGACGAGAGCCTCCGCCGCCGCCTGGCGATGCTGACGATCGAGCGGCGCCACGTGGACGCGGTGGTGAAGCACCTGCGCCGCCACCTGAGCCCCAGCTTCCGCCGGCACAAGGCCGCGGTGAAGCGGAACGCAGCGCGCATCCACGTCGTGTCGAGCGGCTTCCGCGAATACGTCGAGCCGGTGTGCGCGGACCTGGGCATCCCCGCGTCGCAGGTGCACTGCAACCGCTTCGAGTGGAAGGGCAGCCGCGTCGCGGGCTACGACGCGAAGGCCCCGGTGGCGATGCCGAACGGGAAGGCGCAGGTGGTGCGCGCGCTGAAACTTCCCGGCCGCATCGTCGCGATCGGCGACGGCATCACCGACGCGCAGATCCGCGACGCCGGTGCGGCGCACGAATTCGTCGCGTACTGCGAGAACGTCGAGCGCGACGCCGTCGTGGCGCGCGCGGACCGCGTGGCGCGCAGCGTGGACGAGCTGCTGTGGCTCTACAGGCTGCCCGGTTCGCCCAGCTTCCCCAAGAGCCGCATGGTCGCGCTGCTCTGCGAGAACATCCACGCCGACGCCGCGCAGGCGCTGCGCGACGAGGGCTACCGCGTCGAGACGCTCTCCGACGCGCTGGACGAGGCCGAGCTCTGCCGCGCGGTCCGTGGCGTCTCGATCCTGGGCATCCGCTCCAAGACGCGCGTCACCGCGCAGGCGCTGGACGCCGCGGACCGGCTGCTGGCGATCGGCTGCTTCTGCATCGGCACCGAGCAGGTCGACCTGGCCGCCGCCGCGCAGCGCGGCGTGGCCACGTTCAACGCGCCGTACAGCAACACCCGCAGCGTGGTCGAGCTGGCGATCGGCGACATCGTCATGCTGATGCGCCGCGTGCCGGACGCCACCAAGCTGCTGCACTCGGGCGGCTGGCGCAAGAGCGCAACGGGCTGCCACGAGGTGCGCGGCAAGGTGCTGGGCATCGTCGGCTACGGGCACATCGGGTCGCAGCTCTCCACGCTGGCCGAGGCGATGGGCATGCAGGTCACGTACTTCGACCTGGAGGAGCGCATGGCCCTGGGCAACGCGCGCAAGTGCCGCACGATGGCCGAGCTGCTTGCGAAGTCCGACGTGGTCAGCCTGCACGTCGACGGCCGCAGGGAGAACCGCAACCTGATCGGTGCGCGCGAACTCCGGAAGATGAAGCCCGGCGCGCACCTGGTGAACCTCTCGCGCGGCCACGTGGTGGACCTGGACGCGCTTGCCGCGGCCATCCGCGCTGGCCACGTGGGCGGCGCGGCGATCGACGTCTTCCCCGAGGAGCCGCTCTCGAACAAGGACCCGTTCGACTGCGCCCTGCGCGGCCTGCCCAACGTCATCCTGACGCCGCACGTCGGTGGCAGCACCGGCGAGGCACAGGAGGCGATCGGCACGTTCGTCGCCGCGCGGCTGGTCGACTTCGTGAACACCGGCAGCACCGGTGGCGCGGTGAACCTGCCGCAGATCGCCGCCGCGCCCGTCCCGCGCGCCCACCGCTTCCTGCACCTGCACCGCAACCAGCCGGGCGTGCTGGCCGCGGTCAACGCGGTGCTGGCCGGCCGCAAGCTCAACATCCTGGGCCAGGCGCTGCGCACCGACGACGCGATGGGCTACCTGGTCACCGACGTCGACCGCCGCTACGCCGCCGACGTGGTGGACGAACTGCGCGCCGTGCCCGGGACGGTGCGGCTGCGGGTGCTGTACTGAGCGGGCGTCAGCGTGCGGCGCCGCCGTGCCCCGCCTCGTCCCGCTCGTCGTCCTCGGTCGCCGCGCCCACCAGCCGTGCCAGGAAGATGGCGGGGTACATCACGCCGGCCACGGCCTCCAGCGTGCAGATCATGCGCGCGGCGTTGCTCACCGGCACCACGTCGCCGAAGCCGGCCGTCGTCAGCGTGCTGAAGCTCAGCCACAGGAAGTCGACCCATCGGTCGACCACGGCGTCGCTGCCGCCCGCGTGGTACGAGCCCGGGTCCAGGATCGCGACCCGCTGGTGCACCGACGCGAACGCGATGCCGATCAGCAGGTAGCTGGAGGTGCCGTAGTAGATGCGCTCCGGCCCGTGCATCCGGCGGCCGAACGCGGCGCGCACGATCGCCACCGCGGACAGGATGTACGCGCCGGCCAGCATCAGGCCCGGCACGACGTGTCCGCCGGGCGTGGCGCCCATCGGTGTCAGCGAGACCAGTGCGATCGAGACCCAGCCCAGCAGCAGGATCGCCGCGCCCCAGGTGCGGCCGGCCACCTTCCACGCCTCGATGCCGCCCATCGTCACGACGATGCCTGCACCCAGGGGACGGACGAACTCGGTGCCGCGGTCGGCATGCGGCACCAGGCAGATGCCCAGCACCAGGCCGCAGAGCAGCATCTTGCCGTGCGTGTTCAGGGGCGGCAGCTTCATTCGAGAGATGCGCATCGCGCATGGAGCCTACCGAGGGCACACCCCCGCGGGTAGCCTCGTCGCATGGCCGCTTTCCACGCCACCCTCCAGCGCCGCATCGGGCGCCTCGCGTTCTGCACGCTCGCCATGGTCGGCATGGCGGGAGACCCCTCGTCGCTCGTGCCCGCGCCGCGCAAGGAGCAGGGGGCCATCGAGCGCCAGGACCTGCTCCTGCGCCGCGTGCGTGAGTCGAAGGGGCCGGTCGACGTGGTCTTCGTGGGCGACAGCATCACCCAGGGCTGGGAGGGTCCGGGCAAGGAGGCGTGGGACGCGGTGCGTGCCTCGACGGGCGCGGCGCCGATCACGATGCTGAACCTGGGCAACAGCGGTGACCGCACCGAGCACGTCCTGTGGCGCCTGCAGCAGGCGCCGCTCACGCCGCTGGCGCCGAAGGCGATCGTGCTGCTCATCGGAACGAACAACCTGGGCCACGGCACCAGCAACGCCGCCGAGACGTTGGCCGGCACGCGCGCGGTGCTGAAGCTCCTGCACGAACAGTGCCCGCAGGCGCGCATCGTCGCGATGGCCACCTTCCCGCGCGGCGAGAGGCTGAACCCCATGCGCGGCGACATCCTGCAGGTCAACCAGGCGATCGCCGCGGACCACGGCGCCGAGGTCGCCGTGCTGGACATCGGCACGCGCTTCGTGCAGCCCGAAGGCGACATCCGCAAGGACCTGATGCCGGATGCGCTGCATCTCTCGCCGGCCGGGTACCGCATCTGGGCCGATGCCGTGGCCGAGGCCCTGCGCCCCGTGCTTTCCGCGCCCGCGCCCGTCGCGCCGAACGCCGCCCCCGCCGCCTCGCGCTGAGCTCCCGCGCATGCTCCTCGTCGCCACCGGTCTTGCCAAGTCCCACGCGCTCCGCGAGCTCTTCCGCGGCGTCTCGCTGAGCGTCGCCGAGGGCGATCGCGTCGGCATGATCGGCCCGAACGGCGCCGGCAAGAGCACGCTGCTGCGCATGCTGGCCGGGCGCGAGGAACCCGACGAGGGCGGCATCCGCATGCCGCGCGGCACGACCGTCGTCTACGTGCCGCAGCAGGACGAGTTTCCCGCCGGCGCCACGCCGCGCACCGCCGCCACGCAGGCGGCCATGCGCAGCGCCGCGTGCCACGGCGACGAG